>JACRGF010000062.1 GCA_016212395.1 Microcaldota archaeon | reverse complement strand
TCATGGGAACTCTCAGAAACCAGAAAGGAGCAGGAATCTACGAAGTGCTTGCATCAATGGTTGCGACTTGGAACTTGCAGGGAATCAACCCGCAGGTTGCGTTAATTGCTGCAATGCGAGGGAGCAGCTAAACACTTACAACAAACATATAAATACTACTTCGGCAATAAACTCTTCCGTATTTGACCGTTTAAAGAGAGTGATAACTCATGGCTCCAACACAAAAACCCGTTCACAAACCGCGTACTCCCATTCCTGCTCCAGAACCTGCAGTTGAAGCCCGCGCAGGCATGCGCGCCAAGCCTATTCGAGCTGCAGAGCCAGTTGCAAAGCCGGCTACTGCCCCAGCCCAGCAAGCTGTCGGGCGTGCTGCTGCAGCATTGGAAACTGCTGCTACTGAAGAACTGCGCTTGGCTGCTGTTCAAAGGCTGAGGGAAAGCTTAACGCATGCGTTCCAAGCAGACATTTCAAGGTTCAGCGGCATGGGTCGCCGGCAGGCAGAGCGAGAGTTTGAAAAATTTCTTGGAACAGGCGTTGCTGACCTTGATAAAATTCCTTCCGGCAAATACCACGATGCTGTTGCGAGGTACGTTAACCTCGAGCGGAGCGCGTCTGCCTCAAGAGGCGTGAGTGCAATCGCTTCAGAGAGGATCGCGCGAGCTGCTGAAAGCGCTGAGCGTGCTGCTGCTGAAAGCATTGCCCGAGACTTTTCCGCTCCTCGTGCTGTTGCAGGAGAGGCTGCGCCTGTTGCCCGGGAAGTTGAGCGAGCTGCTGAAGGTGTTGTTCGAGACTTTTCCGCTCCTCGTGCTGTTGCAGGAGAGGCTGCGCCTGTTGCCCGCAGGGCTGAAGTTGTTGCTGTCAGGGAAGTTGAACTTGCAAGCAAGCTGGAAGCATTGAGAGTCACGCAGAGCCCTTCTCGTTTTAGAGCGTTCTTGGCTAGCGCGCGCACTGCTGCTGCAGGGCAAGCTCGTGCTGCTGGCTCTAAAGTTGCAACTGGTGCGCGTGCTGTAAGTCGTTTCGTTATTAGCGATGCGGAAAAGACTGCTGCTGATTTTACTCGCGCGCGAGAAGCTGTTTCAAGCGGCAGGGATCGCGTTGCTGCTGCTGTAGAACGCGCTGGCGCAATGTTTGCTGCCCGTAGCCAAGCGCGTGAAGCTGCGCGTGCTGTTTCCGGAGAAGCTGCTGTTTCTGCTGGCAGGAGGGCGTTAGAGCTTGCAGAACGCGTTGCCAGGAAGCCTATTGGAGGCAAGGCAGCAAGAGGCATTGCCATCGGCGTTGCTGCTGCTGTAGCATTGCTAGCGATTTGCTTTTCAGAATCCGACAAGTTTGCTGAAGATTCAAGGTCTGCAGGCACTGTTTTATTTACTCCAACTGGCGTGCGAAGGCCGGCATTCGTTGAAACTGTTCGCGAATCGTCTCCAGACGAACGCCAGTTGATTTCAAGCGTTGATTCATTGCTTGCAGACGTTGTTGGAACTCAAGCGATTCTTGAAAACGTGCGCAGGATTCTTGAAGCAAAGAACGACAAGGTTAACAAAGCTGAACACGACGCGCTTGACGCTGAGCGCGCTCGCTTGGCTGGCGATGCTGAAGAACTTCACGGGTGGCTCGTGCGCCACCTCGAGCCAGGCATGCAGCTCAACACTGAAATACTCGAAGGCTTGCGCGCAGAAGCAAAAAAACTAAGGGAAGACGCTGAAAAACTCAAGCAGAAAGCGCTTGGGCTCGAAGAAAAACCGCCTAAAATTGCTCCAGCGCCTGCGCCAGCAGTTGCGCCTGCAGCACTACTGACTCCTAAACAACAAGGTATTTACCGCGAGGCACTGCGCAGAGG
This sequence comes from Microcaldota archaeon, assembly GCA_016212395.1. Lineage (GTDB taxonomy): Archaea > Micrarchaeota > Micrarchaeia > Burarchaeales > JACRGF01 > JACRGF01. The sequence goes on along the minus strand of JACRGF010000062.1, from coordinate 67,615 downwards.
TCTTATTGCATTAGCTAAAGCAGACGAAATTTTAGAAAGCAGAAGAGCAACAGTTGGCAATGCTCCTGTTGACGCCTTGAAACGACAAGTAAACGACACGAGGAGAAAGATATCTGGCGTGATCGTCCGTCTTGGCACTGGCAACGCAAGCGAACTAGTTACGGAAATAGGTGGTCTCGTTGGAGTGCCTTCTGACGCGGGCATACCTAGCAACGTGCCGCACTTCGGAGAACCACAAGGCAAGCTAATTCGAGGAGGAGAAACAGGCCGTCGAGTCTTTGAAGCAAGAACACTGAAAAAAGGAGATAAATCCGAAGGCGAAGGATCCTCTACTCCTCTCAACGGTTTGAAAGTGAAAGTAACTGACGCTGAAGCGTCAAAGCAGGCAGAAGAGAAGGCGAAAGCCGATGTTGAAGCAAAAGTGGGAGACGCAGCGAAACCTGCGCTTGGTGAGACTCAAGGGAATGTTACTCTTAACGTGCATGGTGCTCAATTTTTTCAAATTGGGCGTGATGTTGACACGTTCCCAAGCAGGTATAACGCGCTTAGTGCAGCGATTCGAACCAAATCTGCTGCTATCTCCATTGCGACTGGTGTGCCTTTGCTGGATTATGTTTCTAAACTTCAGGATGCGATTGACGAAATCAATCCTGCCACTGCTGTGACTGTCACTCTCCAGACTTGTGTAGAGTGCGAGCGTTTGCTTGGATTGCTTGGCCAGTTGAAGGATTTGATGGGTACTGCTTCAATTGCATCCTCGAGAAAACTGCCTAAACGCAATGAAGATGGCAGTAACGTGGAAATTTCGTCAGGCATAAACGAGTTGATTTCTTTCAGGGATAATCCTATTGAATTTGTGCGCGCGGTTTCTTGGGAAGCGTTCGCGTTGCTTAACAAAGCTAAGTTTACTGTGCTAGATCCAACAAAATATTAATTCGCGTTTATGAGTTCTGTAAAGTGTGGGGAGAGCCAGCGTGCTTCTACAGCAACGCTTGGTTTTGCTAGGAAATGCTGGAATGTTCTTCGCCCTAGTTTTCGCTCTTTAGCTTTTTTGCCTTTAGTCGCGCCGTTGGTTGTCGCATTTGCGTTGCCTGCGCGTGCTGATACTGACGGAAGTGAAAATCCAAATCATTTAAATACTGGCATTCATAGAACTTATTCCAACGGAGGCGATGCATTGTTTGCTTTTAGAGCCGCTTATAGAGTTGAGAAAGCAGCAGCTGTTCCGGCAGCTTCAGGCAGGCGTGGAAAGAAAAAACCTACTCGCCTTGCCAAGCTTGTTCCAGCTCTTACTGTGCTTGATGCTGAAGCGCGAAAGACTTTAGAGGAATGGCGCAAAACGAATGACCCTCAAAAACATTTCGAAGCGTTCGCGTCGTTGCTCGACCAGTTGTTTGCAAAAACGCGTGCCGGTGAAACTCTTGCTTCAGAAGATTTAGCTCGGCTTTCAGAAGCATCTGCTCATCTTTACTTGCTTAATTTTCTTAATGAAAACAGCATGCTGAACCCAGTGCAGTCCCAGCAGCTGGCTGATTTGAAGAAAGTTTTCGATGAAGTGCGTGCTTCAGCTGGCCTTTATTCCGGTGAAGCGTTTTTCAAAGTAGTTTCTTCCCTGCTTGATTCCGCGCTTTCAAGTGGAACTCCTTTAATGGAGCGTGTTCACTCTTTTTTCGTTGCTCGAACTATCCTGTCAACGTTCGATGAAGATGCAGTTGCCAAACTCACTTCTGAAAATCAAGCGAAGTTAAAAGCGTTATCAACGCAGCTTGTAAATACTTCAACTGTTTTAAAGCAAGACCTGAATTCTTCACTCGCTGTTTTGGAACAGCAAATCCATGGTTTCGACAGGCACTTGTCTGAAATAGGGGCAGTGCAAGAGTTCGGCTCGCTGTGCCTTCGATTAATGGATTTCATGCAATGGTATGTGCCAATAGTATTCCCCGCTGAATCAAGTCGCGCGCTGTCAGTATACTCTGCATGGCTTGTCAATCTCGAAGCATGGAATGACGAATTGCAGGCAGATTATGATCGTGTGCGTGCAACTGACTCTGGCCGTGGTGCTCTTGGCTCTTTCGACGAGCGTCAAGTAGCGCGCGTTGCGCGCGACCGTGGTTTGTTTGACGAATTATACTCTATAGTCGTGCAGAAGCCGTTTGTTCCGGAGTTGCTTGAAAGAATGCGTGAAATGTTCGATGCCAGAAGCGAGTTGACTGTCGAGCGCTTGCCTGTCTTGCCTACTCCGGCTGCTTCAATGCCTCCTCTTGTTTTTGATGTACCGCCTGTTGTCACGACTCAAGTTATTACTGGTGGTGGCCTTAATGAAAGCATTCTTAACTCTCTAGGTTTTGATGAAGCGAGGGGGCGGGCATTCAACCGTTTATACCAGAGTGGAACTGTTCAGGGTGCAGCCAACGCGCTTGCAATGATTCCGAGTAGCTATTTGTTATCTTCACAAGTTGGTTTTACACAGCCAGAACTTGGGGATTTCAAGCGTTATGTTGCAAGGCTTCAAGTATCCCCTAATGATATTGAAGCTCAGCGCGGCTTGATTGGAATACTCCGCTCGCACAAAGGCACTGCTTTTGTTGATGCAGCTGGCGTTTCTTTCCACTCTTCAAAAAAAGAGTTGCAGATGCGCGTGTTTCTCCCAACGTACGCAGAAGCTGGAGCGACTTGGCTGGACGGCGGGGTTACTGCAGTCGTGCGTTTGAAGGAAGCGCGTTTGCGCGGCAGTGGCACTACCACTGATTATAATTTTGATTTGTTCGGTAGAGACTCTGAAACATCGCGCCCTACTTTAGAGCGGGATGAAACTCTCGGTGCTGAAGGAGAGGTTACTCTTCTCTTGGACAAGATGACTGGCGAAAGGCAAGCGCCTCAAATCAGCTTGCGCTTTGGAAAGGCAGGAGAAACTTGGACGTTCGGCGCTCGCGTAGTGCGTGCGGACAGGACGAGCTGGAACCGCGCTATTGAAGACTTGGTCAAAGGGCATGACGCATATTTAACGGATTTTTTTGTTGACTTGCTGAGGACGGTTTCATCAGTCAGTTACTCTGGGCAAGTTGATGGAATTAGCGCTCACCAAATTGGTGTAAGCTCGTCTTTGCTTCATTTTACCGTTGGCCCTGTTTCAATTGAAGTTACTGGCGAAGGCGGGGCTACAATAGTCCCAAGAACTGCCAGCATTCCAGGCAGTGTTGACCCGTACGGTGCAGTAAGCGTTTGCGCTGCTGTTGGCACCGATGTTTTAGTGTTTCAAACTCCGCATTTGTGTGCTACTGTAAGCGTAACTGGCAACGGCACGCAGAGTTATAACTTAATTTCGGAAACTGGAATTAAAGGCTTGGAAGGCCTGCGCGTTAAAGCAGGAGTTGAAGGAACGGATAACGACGCTGCGGCATTCATGTTAGGCGTTCGTTATGAGTTTTGAATAAGCGTTTCGGAGTTTAGAAGTTTTGAATTGTTGTTTTTTTTTCCACATGATGAGTTTGTGTTGTTGTGCGCGCGAGTATCTCGTGAGTTAATTTGTTTTGGTGATCGTGTTGGGTTCGCGTGTGTTCGCATTGTTTGTTTTTTTGCTTGTTTTTTTTTCTTCTATTGTTTTCGCGACTGCAGGCCAGGCGTCTTATACGAGCGTTGTAACGTTCAGGCCTGCGCGGACTGATGCGTTGTATGCTACTATCGACAACGTTCGTTTTGCGGTAGACACTCGCGTTTTGCAGGACGGGGACTCGAAGAACAACAACGATTTTGTTTGTGCTGGCGAAGATATTTCTGTCGTCCCGCTTTCTTCAAATACTGTTAATTACTGGGGCTGGAACTCGCGCACTGGCGAAGTTTCATGTTATTTTTCGAATGACAGGTGCAGGGACACTGACCGTGCTTATACTGCCGGAGCTCCGCTCGTAACGTGGATTTCTTCTTCTGATTACAGCAACTTAGTGGCGAACGACCGTTCTTCTTCAAGTTTGGCAACAGAACATGATATTTACGGTTATTACATGTGGGACCCGATAGGTGCTGGAGAGCAGAGCGAGCGCGGGACTTTCAAGGCTGACGTGCTGTGTTACGGGAGCGCGAAAGTTTACGTTGATGGCGGGGCTGCAGACGCGACGTATGCCCTGCCATTGTCTTCGCCTTCCTACTCTACTGCTTTAACTGCTGGAGCGCACACTATTCACTCTGATTTGAGGATAGACGATTGCGCGTTGTACACTCGCGCGTACTTGGACAGGACTGACGATATGGACGTTTACTGGGTTTACTCTCGAAAAACAGCTGGCGACGTTGATGCGTACACGCTTACCGGCAATTCAATGACTGTCAACGCGATTACTGCGAGTGACGGCGCTTTGCTTTCTTCGCGCACTCACAGTTGCACTCCTTCAACTATAGTTGCTGGTTCTACTGTTTCTTTTTCCGACTCTATTCGCTTGAGCAATTCAGGGGAAATTCCTGCTGATGTTTCGGGCATTGTTTTGCGTGATGTTCCAGTGGCGATTGGTGGGCGTGCTCCTGCAGCATTGTCTTTTTCTGCATCGCACAGTACTACTGCCGACGTTCCGGGTGGTGGTTCGCATACTTACACTACTTCAGCTGGAGCGACTGTCTCTGCTCCTTCAGGCTCTATTGGCACTCATGATGTTTACGCTGACGTTTCTTATGATGACGACGTGCAGAACCCGTGCACTGCCACTAACCCGACGCAGACTCTCGCTGTTCCATTGTGCACTATCACTGTCACTGCGCCTCCGCCAGAGCCTGCTGCGAGTTGCACGCTTACTCCAACTTCTGCGCCACTCTATTACGCTGGCACTCAAACGTTTACTGCGTCGTGCGAGGATGCTGATGGGAATTCTGTCAACTGCCCGACGTTGTCTTGGAGTTTGAGCGGTACTGGAACTCGTGGAACAATGTCTCCCACTCCGACGAGTGCTGGAGCAAGCCCGAGTTCAACTTACACTGCGCCGAGCTCGACTGTAAGCCCGACGTTGTCCGTCACTTCTACTGACGCGAGCCAGCCTTTCGCTTCGCCGTGCACTGCTTCAATTACAGTTACTGCACCGCCTGTTCCACTTGCAACGAGTTGCGTGCTTTCTCCAGCAACATCCACTCTCGAGTATGGCGCAACGCAACCGTTCACTGCAACGTGCATGGATTCTGCAGGTGTTACGAGAAATTGTCCTACGATGGCTTGGACTTTAAGCCTTGCTTCAGGCTCTGGAACAATTTCTCCTACTCCAACAAGTGCTGGCGCAAGCGCTTCTTCAACTTACACTGCGCCTTCAGCTGACGCTTCTGTAACTCTTTCAGTGAATTCAAACAATGCTGGAGTTCCGTTCACTGCCCCGTGCACTGCTGTTATTACCGTGAGGCACACTGTCGGGCCTGCAGCAAGCTGTTCACTTTCTCCTTCGAGCCCGACTCTTTACGTTGGCGGAACGCAGGCGTTCACTGCGACTTGCGCTGACTCTCTAGGTTTTGCTGTCACGTGCAGCAGGTTGCAGTGGAGTGCGAACAACGGAGGAACAATGGGCACTGCGTGTTCTACTACTGCGTCTCCTTCAAGCACGCTTACTGCTCCAGCAACTCCTGCTACAATTACTGTTACTGCAACGCAGACTACGAACGGTTGTTCGACTCTTGCATCTCCGTTTTCGTGCACTGCTGCTGCGACTGTTCAAAATCTTCCTTCATGCATTGTTTCCCATTCTCCTGCAGGTTCGTTGGCAGTTGGAGTGCTGTCAACGTTCCAGGCAGCGTGCAGGCTTAGTGATGGAAGCACTGCGAGTTGCGGTGCTGTTTCGTGGACGAAGAGCGCTGGGCTTTCAGGAGCTTTCGAGAACCAGCATGACCCGCAAGTTGATTTCCGCGCTTCTGCTGTAAGCAGTGGAACTATTCAAGCTGGTGTAACATTAAGCGGAATTGCCACGACGTGCAGTGAAGCGGTTTCTGCAGTTGTTCCTGCTCCTGATGCTTGCACGTTGTCTCAAACTACTTCAGGTGCGTTGCACGTTGGTGACACTGTTTCTTTTGCTGCGAGTTGCACTGGCAGGGGCGCTTCAGTTTCGTGCCCTGCGTTGTCGTGGACTGTTTCAACAGTGGCGAGCGCAATGAGCCCTGCGAGCACTGCTGCTGGAGCAAGCCCGTCTTCATCGTTTGTCGCTACTGCTTCAGGCAGTGGAACTGTTACTGCGAACAGCGGAAGTTTTTCGTGCACTCGCACTGCAACAATCTCTCGCCACACGTGTGCTGTCGAAGGGCCTTCTCCAATAATTGCCCGTTCTCCCACTTTTTATTCAGTAGTGTGCAGGCGCGTTGACGGGGCGGTTGTTCCGTGCAATGCGCTTTCAGGCTCGTGGGCAGTATCCCCAGCTGCTGCTGGTTCTCTTAGCGGTGCTAGTGGCGCGAGCGTGACGTTCATTCCTCCGCGGGATGGTTTGTTTACTTTAAGCGCGCAAGCAGTTGTTCCGACAACTGCTCCGAGTGAGACTATAACTTGTGGCGTTCTCGCTGTGCGTGTTAACCCTGTTCCTGTCAACTCGTGCGTGCTCACTCCGTCGAGTGTAAATGGTTTTGTTGGCGATTCTATTTCTTTCACTGCTGCTTGCACTACTGGAGGTAGTTCAGTTGACTGCCCTTCTTTAACTTGGACTTCAGCAATTCCAGCAACGATTGCTCCTAACCCTTCGCCTTCAGCGCGCAGTCCGTCTGTTTCGTTGACTCCAACTGCTGCTGGAATGAGTGCAATGCTTTTCGGGCTTGGCAGTGGTTTTCCGTGCAGCGCGATTTTGAACGTGCGCGACAGGCCAGTGTGTGAAGTTACTGGCCCGAGCAACGTAGTCCTCAACGATCCAACTGAATACCGCGTGTTGTGCGGGTATGGTTCTGCTACTGGCTTTTGCCCGCCTTCGCTCGCGTGGTTCAGCGAGGGTGTTGCAGGCAGTCTTTCAGGAACAACGAATTCGCGTGCTCTCTTTACTGCAAGCGCGATCGGAAGCGGGCGGGTTGGCGCGCGAGTTACTCTGGGTGGAGTGCCAATCGAATGCTCTGCGCCGATAACTTCAAGCAACGTTCCAGTGCGCGAGTGCAGTGTTTCAATCACTCCACCAAGCGTTCTTGTCGGAGGGACTGCAACTGCGAGCATCAGTTGCATTGAGAACGGCGCGAGTGTAGCGTGCCCTGCTGATTTCGTTTACTCTTCTGATGTTGGAAGTTTTGCTGGAAGCACGTTCACCGGCGAGACGGCTGGTGATGGAACGGTTGTTGCTTCGAGCGCGAGTTTCGCAACTTGCAGCACTCCCGTAACAGTTGCGGACGCGGGTGTTGCAGCGTCGTGCCGTTTCGTCGGAGTGGGAGATACTGCGATGATGCGCTTGGGCGACACGAGATTATTTTCAGTTGAATGTTTGAACGCTGTTGATTTGGAAGTAAGCTGTCCCGCGTTGTCGTGGAGCGTGAGCGACTTCATTGCGAGCAGTGGAATGAACCCTGCAACTACGAGTGCTGCAACGCTTCCAGCTCGCCCTTCGAGTTCAATGACTGCTGACGGAAGCGTTGGAACTGCAGGCTTGATTAACGTCGAGCGTTCGGATTCTGAGCCGTTCGCTGGATGCGTTCTGCCAGTGTTGCTTGAAGCGCCTGGCGAAAGCGTGTGCCTATTGCGCGCAGAGCCGTCTTCAGTTGACGTTGACAATGGAGCGATTTCGCTTTCAGCAGAATGCATTTCTTCAAGCGGAGAAGATATTGACTGTCCTCAGTTCGATTGGGACAGCGGTTCGCTCGCTGGAACGTTCACATTCAACCCAACTCCTGCTGCGAACGCGCCTTCAACAGAATTCAACCCCAGCGGGGTTGGAAGGGAAACGGTTACTGCAAGCGGAGTGCTTGACTCTGGTGAAGCGTTAGAGTGTTCAACGCTCGTGGAAAGCATTGGTGGCGAGCCTGTCGCAGGCGCGTGCACCGCGATTCTTCCAGGCGATGCAGTGCTTTACGTCGGCGATTCTCTTCATTACCGTGCTTTCTGCTTGACTGATGCGGGCATTGCAGTCAGTTGCCCGGCGTCACTCGCTTGGAGCAGTGCGTTGGGAACATTCTCGAGTGCTGGCCCGAGGTCTACTTTCACTGCAACAACTGCTGGAACCGGAACTGTTTCAGCAAGCGCAGGCGAGTTAGTGTGCCCGCCTGTGCCTGTCGAGGTGCGCACTCACGTTGGAACTGCTACTGTCATCACGCTTGAAGTGCTTCCAGCCTCTCACTCTTACCCTGAAGGAACAGAGGAAGACGCTGTCACGCAAGGGAGAGTTTACTACGTTGACGAGGACGGAACTGAAATTCCGATTGAAGGCGCTCTCGTTACAGTTTCAATAGTCGGGCCTGACGGTGGAGTGCACCCTGGAGCGACAGACCACACTACGACTACTAACGCTGACGGCGAGTATTCAATTTCTTGGGACATCAGCGAGTGGGGCGCGGGCAATTACATAGTCACTGCGACTGCTGACCCGCCTCCAGGGTTCGATTCGCCAACTCCAGCAGTGGACAGTTTCATTATAAACTCCGGAGTTTCAGGAAGAAAGTGCATTGTGCAAGTCGGTTCGGGAAGGAAAAATGAGGAAATAAAAGTGGAAATAAGACTGGAAGGCTTCGAGCCAGGAGAAATAGACGATTCCATCGACGTGATGCAAGTTTACACGAGCCTCGACTGCAGCCACGCAGTCGGCCCTGATCACGCTGATACGTTTGAATGCGCCTCAACTAACGATGAAGAATCAAAAGGAGAATGCAAGACGTTCTACTGCGACTATTCCCGTTTAGACTTGCTGGATGAAGAATTCATCATTTCATCGAGAATATACGTGCGCTCCATCGGCGATTACGTAACGTGCGCTGCAACAACAGGATTGTGCGCGCCGTTTGTATAATCTTCAGTCTAGTGTCTTGGGTTTAGATGTTTTGTAGTTTAGAGGTTTTGGATGGTTTTGAGTTTTCAGTTTTGCGTGTTCAGTTTGCAGTTTTTTTTCTTTCGTATATTTTCTGTTTTGTTTGATTTTTTCTTCGTGCATTATTCACTTCAGCAACTCTTCAACTAGTTTTATGAACTTGCCCGCGAATTCTGCTATCTGCTTTGCTGCTTCTGCTTCAGCGAAATAATCTGATTCATACTGCACTTCATGCCTCGTTTCCCTAAAGTAATCCAGCAAGTCTATGCAATCCTGCGAAATTTTTCCAGCGTATTTTGCTTCAAGGTAGCGTGCGACGCACGCGTGGCTTCTCTCGCGGTAGCCATCCCTGAACAATACTGCCCGCGCAGCATTCAATATTGCCAAGTATGCTACGACTACTGTTGAATTAAACCGTTCGTCCTCAAAATCCTCTTCCGCCTCTTTTAACAGCACTCTTGCTTTCTTCAATCCAGCCAACGCCTGTTCTTTTGATGCGACCGTCTTCCTGATAAGCCCTTTTTCCACACATTCATTTAAATCAATCAACGCCTTCACCTCTCAACACGAACGAGTGCACAAGCGAAAAATACATTGGAGGATTGTCTTTCTTCATCTGCGTGATTTTCTCTCCTGTCAAGAACAATATGCTTGGTTCAACTCCGAGTTTTTTTCTCACTTGCGCCCGCAGCCTTGCAGCTTCAAGCGCGCCGGGAAGCTTTTTCACTTTCACCCACAAGTCCAAGTCGCTTTTTTCAGTGTTAGTTCCTTTCACCCAGCTCCCGTAGACTCCAACTCCGAGAGCGCTGCTACTGCGCATAATTTCTCCAGCAATCTTTTCCACTGCGTTGATATTGAAAACAATTTTCCACAGTCTTGCTTGGGCAGAACCCAAGTTTACAGTTCCGCCTTTAACAATCCCTTTGCGCTTTAGCTTGCTTACAAAAACAGACACGAACCCTGCATTAAGCCCAAGCTTGCTTGCAACTCGCCTGACTAAAATTTTTTCCCCGGCATTCGCAAGCAAGTATTCCAGCAATTTTTTTCTTTTCCTGTTCGATACAAGTGTTTGCATGCTGTAAACATGCTGTTTATGTTTTATAAACGTTTTGTTTACATTCTGTAAACACTCTTCTCGTGTTTTACAGCGCGTGCACTTCCCCGTTTTTTGGCACGATTACTTCGTATTTTTTTTCCAAGTCCGCGCGCATGTCTTCTATTTTGTGCGGGTCGCCGTGCACGAGGAACACTTTTTTCAGCTCTTTCGTGGAGTTGGCGAGCTGGAGGAGCGACTGGTGGTCGCTGTGCGCTGAGAACGGCACTTGCCCCACGCTCATTTCCACGTCGACTTCCTCTTTGTCTATTATTATTTTCTTTTCTCCGCTCAAGAGTTTTCTTCCGAGTGTTCCTTCCGCTTGGTAGCCGACAAGAAGGAGTTTGTTGCGCTTGTTGTCTGCGAGTGCTTTCAAGTACCCGAGCACAGGCCCGCCTGTGAGCATTCCGCTCGTAGAGACGATTATGCATTGTTGTTCGAGCACGTCGCTCCTGTCCTTGCGCTCGCTTTGGTGGAAGAACGGGCTTTTGAACGGGTCGTATTCACTTACTAGAATGCTTTTCTGTATTTCGTCGCGCGCGCTTAGAATATTGTGGCGGTAGATGCGGTTCGCGCGCACTATCATTCCGTCAATGAAAATCGGCACTTTCTCAAGCAAGCCAGAGCGCATGTATGCGTCAAGCGTGAGCAGAATTTCCTGCCCCCTGCCAACTGCGAATGTCGGGATGAGCACGCTTCCGCCTTCAATTATCGTTTGGTTTATTGCTTCGGCGAGTTCGTTTGAAGCGGTTTTCACTGCAGGCAGCTTGTCTTCCTTCCCTCCGTAAGTGCACTCTAAAATAAGCACTTCTGCTTCCAACCCCGTCCTCGCGGCGTCAAGCAGTTTCGTGCCGCGCATGTTCACGTCTGCAGAGTAAAGCAGTTTCTTGCGTTCGCCTTCAACGAGCACCATCGCGCTTCCGAGAATATGGCCTGCGTTGTGGAACGAGAACGTCATGCCGTCGCACACTTTCTCCCCGTACTCCACAATATTGCACGCGCTCATCACTCGTTCAACGTCTTTCGTTGTAATTTTTCTTCCTCTTCCAATGCGCTGGTAGTCTGACAAGAGCAGTTGCGTCATGTCCCGCGTTGGCTTCGTGCAGTAAATTGGCGCTTTGCATCCTTTCTTGAGCATGTACGGGAGAAAGCCAATGTGGTCTAAGTGCGTGTGCGATATTGCTATGCGCCGAACGCGGTGAATGTCTTCAGGCGAGAGGAGCGGGTGTTCCTCCACTTCACCGAGCTTTACTCCGCAGTCGAGCATGAGGTCGTCTCTGCCTTCAGAGACCATGAAGCAATTCCTGCCTACTTCCCCTGCCCCTCCAAAAAACTCTAATTCCACGAAAAAACGCCTCTACAACAAGTATTTTATACTCGTGAATTATAATGCTTTCGTGGCAGGAGAAGAGTGCAAGGCTGCACTGTACAAGAAAATTATCGAGCGCTACAAGCAAGTGATTGAGGAAGGCGAGGCGAAAAGCGTTCCAGAGCTTAAAGAACGCGTGCAGCCAAAGAACCCAGTCATCCAAAAACTCCGGGAGCAAATCGTTTCAGAGTTCCACCCTTACATTTCAGAACGCGATTTCGAGGCTGCAGCGCTCAAGGCGTTCGAGCTCGTGAGGGACGAAATTTCAAACGAGCCGCTCCCAGTCGAATTCTGGCTTTCACTGGAGGAAATCCTCGAGTTGAAAGCAGCAGACGAAATGGACAAGGCAACTTTATTGTGCTCCCTGCTCGTTGCGCTTGAAAACAATTCTGCGAGAGTAATCGTCGCGAGCGAAGGCGCGGACAAGCACGCGTTCGTGCTCTACGAATTCAATGGATTCCACCACTTGCTCGACCCGTTCCACGGAGTCACGCTCAGCGGCTCCAAGCAGGAAGTGATAGAAAAGTTTTTTGAAGGAAAACAGCATGGAAAACTCTACGAGTTCAACCACGAAACTTACGAAGAATGGTGAACTTGCTGGGGTGCATTTCCTTAATGAAACGCGCTTTTATACCCTTACATTTTTAACAAAATAGAAAAATATATAAGCATGTAAGGGTAATAAAAGAGCATGGTAACGGTAAAGAAGAAGACGGTTGGCACAAGAACCTATTACTATCTGGAGCATACTATTCGTACTGAACGCGGGGTTGCGACTAGAGAGAAATATTTAGGCACTAAAATTCCAAATAAAATCGAAGAGCTCAAAGTTCAGTTCCTTTCTGAAATTTATAAGGAACGTTGGTACCCTGCACTAAATGCAATCAAGGAGAACTACTTTAAGGAAGAGAAGAAAACCCCTGAGAGCGTATTAGAAAAACGAGTTCGCTCGTTTTCAGTTAAATTTACATACGATACTAACAGAATTGAAGGTTCAAAACTTACGTATCGAGAAACTGCAGATCTTCTTGAACGTGGGCTGACGCCTCGTTCCAAGCCAGTTAAGGATATAAAAGAAGCAGAAGCGCATGAAAAATTATTCTATGAAATTCTTGATTACAAAAAAGATCTGGCCTTGCAGATAGTCTTTTATTGGCATAAAAAATTCTTTGAAGGGACGAAACCAGATATGGCAGGCCGAATGCGTGAGTATCAAGTAGCCATTTCTGGATGTAGATTCATGCCGCCAAGCCCGGTTGAAGTTCCAGTTTTGCTTAATGAGTTCTTCAAATGGTACAATCGGAACAAGGAGAAAATTCACCCTGTTGAACTGGCAGCGTTAGTGCACCTAAAGTTTGTTACTATTCATCCTTTTGGCGATGGAAATGGGCGAACAAACAGGCTTCTTATGAATTTCGTTTTGCATAAGCATGGTTTTCCACTTCTAAACATTCCCTATGAAAACAGAAGCAGTTATTACAATGCACTCGAACGCTCGCAAGTAAAGAAAAACGACGCCATATTCGTGCAATGGTTCTTTAAAAGGTACGTAAAGGAGCATAAGAACTATATGTGAAGCAAATGCCAAAACAAAAATTCAAGATTGTTTGTAACGGTTACACAAAAATCGCTCGTGTGTATCATGAACTTCAACAGAAGTTATTAATGCTTACCACACATTTTACAAATTAAATGTATGCCTAAAAAACAAGAGGTGAACGTTTAGCACACAAAATCAAAGTCTGTTGTAAGGTAAATCAAGTCCGTTCATTACTAACGAAAACATTCGGCAGAATTTGCGGTTACACGAGCGCTGTCAGCACTTTCAGCAACTGCGGCCTTTTCACAAGCACTTTTTTTACTACTGGCGCGTAGTCTCCGCTCAACAGTTTTGCGACGTCCGCGTCGTTCAGGTTTTCGAATATTGCTTTCAAGTCCGCGTCGTTCAGTTTTTCAAGAGTCTTTCTCAGCTTGAGGCGCTTCAACAGTTTTTTTTCTCTTTTCGCGCGCCATTCTGTTTCGTAAGCGCTCAAGTCTCTCTCGCTTGTTTTTCCAGCAAGCGCGCATTCCGCTGCCACCCTGCCTCCAATCATTCCGGCGTCGAGCGCAAGGCAAATTCCACCGCCGTGAATCGGGTCTACTTGGTGCGCTGCAGTCCCGACTGCAATAAATCCGTCTACAGCCATTTTCTCGAGCGGAGCGCCTACTGGAATGAGGCCTCCTTTCACTGCAACAGTTTGTGCTTTTCCCAATCGTTCTTTCACTCTCGCGTCTGCAAGGAACTTGTTCAAGTAATGGACTGCGTTCGGGGCGTTAAGCCCGCCTATTCCAACTCCAACGTTTGCAACGTCTTTTCCTTTCGGGAAAATCCACACGTACCCGCGCGGGGAGAATTCGTTCGAGAAATAAATTTCAATCAAGTCTTCGCATTCTACGTTCACCATTTCGTATTCTACTCCAAAGTCAGTGTCGTAGAGAGTTGCTATCGCGTTCAAGCCAGCGAGGCGCGCGAGCAAACTCTCTCCTCCTTCAGCGTCAACAACTACGTTTGATTTTACTTCTATTGTTTCGCCTTCAAGCGTTTTCGCTTTCACTCCGGTTATTCTCTTGCCTTCCTTCAGCAAGTCAATAACGTCTGTTTTTGCTTTTATTTCAGCGCCTGCCCTCCCAGCATCATGCGCCAAGTCTTTGTCGAACACTTTCCTGTCAAGCACGAACCCTTTGCTTTCATCGTCGCGTATTATGAGGCGTGTTTTCAAGTCCGGGCCGTACAACGCAGCGCCGCTTATTTCCGCGCTTACTGCCTTGGGGCTGACTTTCAAGTTTAATTCTTTCACCCAGTGCAAGCCAATGCCTTCCCCGCATCTTACCGGCGCGCCGAATTCCTTGCGCCTGTCGAGCATGAGAACGCTCGCGCCTTTCTCTGCTGCAGTCTTCGCCGCGATGCTGCCTGCTGGGCCAGCGCCAACAACAATAACGTCGTAAGAATCATTCATGTTTTTTCACCATTTTTCCTGTTATTTTTTAGTCACAGTGATAGCGTTCATGGGGCATGCTTTCACGCAAATGCCGCACGCCGTGCATCCTTTCTCTTCTATCTTCACTTCCCGCAAGCGCAAGGCAAGCACTGGGCACACGCCTACGCACGCTCCGCAGTAAATGCACTTGCTCAAGTCAATGCTGAAAGCCACGAAAACAAACCTCCTTAGAGAAGAATTTATTTCGCACAGAAAAAATAAAAACCCTCCCGCAAACTAACGCTGTGCATCCATTCAAGGAAACGAATGCAACCCCCAGCGCGAAAAACAAAAAACCACGAGTTCGACGGAGTAAACAGTTGTTTTGCCGTTCATTTTTTTTTTCATTGTTTCCGTTTCTGGCAGTTTGCCGTTCTAACGTTAGGTTTTTATTACGAGTTTGAATAAAGTTATTCGAGGTTTTTCTTGTGAAGTTGAATCCGCGTGTGAAATTCGTTTGGCTGTCTGAAGCTTTGCTGGCTTTGGCGTGCGTGTGGTTTGTTGTGATGATGGGCTATCTCATCATTCACCCTGAGGACCGCGTTGTCGAGGGCTTGTCGAACGGGTTGCTGTTGTTCGTCGTGTTGTCTGTTGTTTCGCTCGTTTCCTTGGCTGCAACATGGGCTTGGGCAAGCTTGTTTTACAATGGTTTCGACTATTCTTTCGGGGAGAAAGAGGCAGTGATAGAGCAGGGCATTGTCGGCAAGAAGAAGACTGTTGTTCCTTACGACAAGGTGAAGGAAGTCCGCGTCGTGCGTTCAGGCATTCATTTTATAGACCAGATTTTCGGTATTTCAACTCTCCGAATCGACATTGGCGACAAGAAGGCGGGCGAAGTGAATATCCCTGGAGTGAGTGACGCGCAGGAAGTAATCTGGATTATGACGTCGAAAAACCAGCGTGCTGGGCTTGAGCAGGCTAAAAATGCTGAAAACTCGCCTGTCGAGCTTGGTTTGCATGGGAGTGGAAGCGATAAAAAGCTTTTATTCGAAATACTAGAAGAGCTGAAAGCGATTCGAAAGGCTTTAGAGTCTGGGAAAGAGCATGCTAAGCAGCCTAAAGAGCCTGCGAAAGACTTTGTGCCAATGCCCATTGATTCTTTTGAAGGCATTCTGCGCACGAGCGACAACCTGCATGAAGAAAAGCACGCTCGGCACTCTAAAGGCGAGCAGTCTTCCGAGGTGCGTTCGCGCATCGAGGAATTGACTCGCATGATTTCAGAGAAGAAAAAGAAAAAATAGCTGAAAAATAATTTTAATCAATAGGTGGTTTGAGTGGTGGAAATAAACAGGTACGAAAAGGCGAGGATTATCGGCGCGAGGGCTTTGCAGCTTTCGCTCGGAGCTCCGCCTCTAGTTGAGGTAAGCGGTGATGCGTTAAACCCCGTAAGGCTCGCGTTCGCCGAGTTCGAAAAGAACGTCATCCCCATAGCAGTAGTTCACTAATCGCTTCTATTTCCTTAATTTTATTTTTTTCAAAAATCAGTGTTTTCAGCGATTTTTTTCCCTTTTTAGAACTACTGTAAACTGCATAAGTAATGCGGTTTACAACTTCAACAACGCCTCGCGTTGTTGAGCAGTCGACGATTTTGACTGCGGCCGAAATGCCGGCAAGTCAACAGCAGTCGACTGTGTCGACATCAGTCGACTCAAAGCAAACCACGAGAACGAGTTATTAGACTTTTATCGCATTACTTTCGTGGTTTGCTATAGCTTTTTTTCAGAATCCGCGTTTTTTTCCTAGAACTAGTTGTTTTTTCAGCGTTTCTTTTTCGCTTTCTTTGCTTTAGCAGTTTTCTTTTTTATTTTCGGTTTTTTGCATGTTTTTCCAGTTTTTTTCAGCTTTATTTTCGCCGGTATCTTGATTTTTTTTGCTTTTGCTGGCTTTTTTGCCTTTTTCGTTCCGCTTTTTCCGCGTTTTTCTTTTCTTACTTCGCGTTGGAACCTGTCCTCGAGTTTCCTGATGCGTTCTTCCATGTCGTAGTCCATGTTAATGTTCCGTTGCGTTGCTGCGAGCGCCAAGCTGTCTGCAAGCATTGTCCTCGAGATTCTGTCGTCTAGCCAGCGCGGCTCTAACTTAATCTTCTTTTTGACCATCTGCTTTCACCCATTCCTGCCTTCTCCCACGAGACGATTATCCGTCAACTCCATATTTATATCTTTCTAATTCGGGTTTTTTGAAGGTTTTTGGCTATTTTCTGCTTCTCGCGTCGTCCACGAGCGCGAGCCACGAGTCTCCTATTTTCGTCAAGTAGTTTCCGAATGTTTTCGAGAGCGAGATGCGCATTGGCCTGTACTTGCGCTTGCTTTCAAGTGCAACGAGTGTTTCGCGCTCTACTTTCACCATTCCCACTCGCTTCAAGCGCGGAAGCACGCGGTTGTAGAACGTTGCTTTCGAAATGCCTTTCGTTGACACGAATTCGTTGATGTCGCTCCCGTTCAAAACAAGTTTTTCCTTCAGCAATTGCGTGAACGCGACTGCTGCCTCGTTGTACTTCAACTGGTATTTCTTCGGGAAAACAAAGTTGACGACTTCCTCGAGGCTCCAAGCGTTGCGCGTAGCGCTCTCGTCCTGCTCTTGAAATTTTCTCAACTCATCCGAGTCATGCCTCGGCAGGTAAAGTGCTTCGCTCGACGGAATTCCACGCGAAGCAATCGCTTTCTTTCCAGAAACAGTTTCATCACTCATGCTCACATATTGATACGGTAAACCATTTAATTGTTGTTCTCATTTCCGCCTATGCTTTTGCCAGCTGTTCTGCAAGCGCGGTTATTTCTCTTAAAACAATGTACGGCGTGAGTACGTGCATTTCATCTGCCATTGCGTGCATCGCGTGCCGTTCCCTGAATGCGCGTTCTCTTTTCAAAATCGCAGTATAGTTGGTTCCGAGTTTTTGTTCGATATGCGTTCTAAAACTATTTTCGCCCATGTTGCCTAAGAGTTTCGGCGTGTTTTCGTATTTCGTTCCTTGGTGCACGTAAACAACGCCTTCGAGTGGTTGTTGCCGGCAGTAGCCTGCGTGGTATAATGAGGTGTGCGGGCTTTGCGTGTTCACTTCGTCCTCAACGTGTTTTTCAAGAGTTCGCGCCAGGTAGGTTGCAACTGCCCAGTAGCCTGCGCTCATTTTGCCTTCTTCGTACTCTGCTAATTTCGCTCGCGCGTTTGCCTCTTGCTGCGCATCCTCTTTTTCAAGCCATTCTATCGCGTGCATGACTGCACTGTCCGTATCAAACCGTTCTCCGACTGCTCTTTCAATGTCTTCTCTTTCTCCTATGAAATCGTCTTCTCTCAGCACTGCGCGCGGTATCCGTACTTCCAACTCTCCAATTTTTGCGTCAGTGTTTTCAAGCATTATTACCAACTCGTTTTCTTCGACGCGCTCTTCGTAAGTGAACGCCAGGGTTTTTCCGCTTGAACCGCTTTTCAAAAGCCGGTCTATGCTTTTGCTGTTCAATTGCATGTCGTGCTCGTTTGCTTCAAGAAACCCTACTCTCTCGACTTGCCTCGCCACGTCTTTGTTTGCAACTCCGAGTTTTCCGCACGCTTCGAATATCCTTTCGTTAATTTCTATGAATTTTTTTGCCCACTTTTCGAATTGGCTTTCGTATTCGCTTAACTGTTTTCCGTAGACAACTATTGGCTTTGCGTTTTGTGCTTCAAGGCGGCTCGAGAATATTCTCCTGCGCATTGCTTCCACGAGTTTTTCTCCGGTCAAGTAATTGTCTGCGTCGTGCATCCAGTCGCCGAGCCTGTACCTGACGTGCGCTTTGATCGCGTCGTGGCCTGCGCTTATCGCGTCTGCTTCTATTGGCGCGATATCCGCAAGCTCCCTTATCTTGTCGCGCAATCGCGCTTCTGCGTCGGATTTTTCTTTCTTGTACGCGTCTTCAGCGTCTTCTATTGTCTGCAGTGCTTTTTTTCGCTCGCCTTCAAGCTTCGTCAATTCCGTCAAGTGCCTCATGTACGCTTCTACATTCTTTTTTGTCGTTTCCCATTGTTTTCTCTGTTCTTTTTTCTCTGGGCTCTTGTCTTTTCTCGTGCTTTTCACGCTCTCGCCAACTTCTTTCACTAAAGCGCTCCAAAACACGTTTTCTTTGCTCGCGTCCGTGCGCACGAGTTCGAAGAAGACTTTTTCTAGCGGAGTCGTAACGTGTGCGGTTGGAGCGTCGGGAAAGCATCGCTTCAAATCATTGCACGTTTCGTAGATAAGCTTCAATATCGTCGCGCGAAATTCTGCGACTTGGCATAATGCAACGAACCCGTCTTCAAACGATTCGATTTTCCTTCCTTTCAGCACGCGCAGGTTTTTTTCCATAGTCACTACTGCGTCGCACAACCTGGAAAACTTTTCCCACGCGCGAAGCGCATTGCGTTCAATAGCCTCTTGGTGTATATTGTCCTGCTGTTGCCCGATCAGCTTCAATGCTGCTTCAAGCCCGCGCACTGCATCGAGAACGCTTTCCGTCATCTGGTACTCCAGCGCGCCGACTTCCAGATGCCTTCTCTCCAAGCTCAAATACTCTCTTGTCGCCTGCTTCAAGCGTTGTTTTGCTTCAAGCGTGCACGCGCTTATGAGAGTCTTTGCTTCTTCTACTGAAACAGGCCAAGAGTTTCCGGCAAACTTGTTTGCATTCGCCCCGAAATCGTAGCTCTCGCCACGCGAGAAATTCATTTTTCTAATCTGCCCTATAATCCCGTTTATGTCTCTCAAGAGCCTTAGAAACAAGTCTCTGGAATAGCGTGTAGAATGCGTTTGTTCTATGAACGACAAGACGAGCGCCCGCAAAGCGTGTTTTTCCTTAAAAGCAGCGACTACGCTCTCCATCAACTCTGCTTGCGTTTTCACTGCTTCACTTTGTGCAGTACTGCGCAATTTTTTTACTGTTTCATCCGTCTTTATTAATTCTTTCAAAAAACTGTAGCCTGACACTACTTCCTGGTCTCTTACGACTGTTGCCTTGCCGTATTTTCTCATGCTTTTTACTGCGCCTGAACCTGTTGTTTTCAATGAATAAACAAGAAAGCCGGGGCTTTTCACCCTGAACCTCAGCAAGTCTTCGTGAGGGCCTTTTACTTGAACGCGCGAGCGCGGGGCCAACTTGACTTTATACGCGCCAACAGGCAAGTCTTTTTCGCTCAAACTATCTACTACTGCGCGCAATACTGCAAGCCGCTTCAACTGCTCCCTTCGCGCGTTCGTCGCGGCATAGTTTACAGTGTAAGCATGCTGTTCAGGCAGCCGAGCGTTGATAGTCACGCCCATCACGCGCGTCCCCTCCTCCTTTCCGCGCGAGTGCCTTGCTTTTCGCTATGCTCCTTGTTTTTTTCCCACGCCATGCAATTCCCCTCTTGCAAGCATCAACTGCCCTGTACGCCTAAACTGTTCCACGCGAAATTGCAGAGTTGCCTTTCTTCTGAATTCAAGCCAGCAGTGTCGCGCTTGCTGGCGAGTTGTTCCAACCCTTCTTTTCCAAACCCTTCCTTAAACGTTGAAAGAAACTCTACTGCCCTCACCCTGACTTCGAACTCGTCGCTCGCGTTATTTGCTATGCCTGCAGCAATAATGCACGCTATTCCCGCTATTCCCATCGCGGGCGTGCTTCCAAGCCTACTATGCACTGCGAACTTTTCAAGCGAGTTCATTGCATACATGCGCACGAACTTGTCCTCGTTCGTGTCTTTAATTATTCCCCACAAGCGCGCCACCACGAAATCCCTGTAATTCAATGTCGCAGCGTTTTCAACTCCAATCACGACTTGCGTGCCTTGCGATTTAGCCAACAGTGCCATTAATCTCTCCCGCTCTTCACGCTGTTTCGCCGCATCTTCTGAAATCGTGCGTTTCTCTTGTTCTTTAAGCTTTTCCGAAAACTCGCCAACAATGCGTGCAATCTCGCGCTTCACCTGCACGTCGTTGTCTAATAAAAGCGCGCGCAATAAGAAAAACGTTGAACTCGGCTCTCCAATGCCTGCGAGAGTTGTTGCTGTTAAAATCCTGATGCTCGTCTTCTCGTGAAAAAGCAACCCGTGCAGTATTGGAACTGCTTTCTTAGACTTGCAGTTTCCAGCCTTTGCAATCGCGCCGATCAACTCCTCATTCTTCTCTGAAAACAAGCCCCACAACGCGCTATTTTCCTGCCTGCCTGCCATAGTGAAAACGCGCAATGCAAATTCTCCAGCGTAATGCCTTCTGCCAACGTCCTTCTCGCGAACGCCTCCCTGCCCTCGTGTTGATACCTTCATCATGTGCCTGTTCATAAACTCAACCCTTTCAACTCAGCCTATATGAATACATTATGCAAAAACCTGTATTTAAGGCTTGCCTGCAGGCTGAAAACAGCGGGCGAACAGGAAAACAACTGAGAAAGAGGGATAAAAAAATGAAAAAAGGGAAAAAAAGAGAAATTTGAAGAATACACTTTATGCGTTCTTCAGTTTCGCTTTTGCAACGTACCCTGCCTTGTCGACATAGTACATGTAGCCGGATTCTTTGCTGATTTTCTCAGTTCCGACTTTTTTCTTGCTTCCCTTCTTGTTGTTCTTCATCGGCGCTCTCCATACGCAGCCGTCCTTCCCAACAAAATAGAGATACCCGTCTTCACGGGAGACTTTTTCTTTTCCAATTCTCTGGCCCACAAAAATCACCTCTGAAAAACTTCTTTGCAGTAAAACATTTATAAACACTCCGTCGGTACCGACGTTGTTTTTTAGTTTAATAACTTTCGCGTCCTTGGCGCGCTCGTTTTTTTCTTCCGCTTGCGATGTAGAACCCGTTTTTTTTGAACAGCCACTTGAGTTGCGTGAACAGCTTGCTTCCTTTCGTTTTCGGGTAAACTCCTATTGCTTCAAACCCTTCTTCTTCAAGCCACCTCGCAGTCTGCTCGAGCGTGTGGTAGCTTTCGTGCGGGTTTGCGTACTTGTCTGCGACGAACGCCGTCTCGTGCAGAGAGCTGAATTCTCTCTTGTAAATTTTTTCGCTCACGTAATCCATTTTTTTCCTAGAGCTTTCCCCGCTGAGGAATTGGATTATTTTCCTGTGAATGCGGTGCTGCATTCTCCCCCAGAAGTTGTACAAGCCTATTGTGATTGTTCCTCCCTTCTTTACTCTCCTGCACAGCTTCGAGAAGTACTCCCTTGGTTTTTCAGTGTGGTGGAGCACTCCGAGGCAGAAAACGTGGTCAAACTTTTTTTCCTCATTCCACTCTTCAAAATCAGCGCATTCAAAATCTATTTTCAATTTGAATTTCTTCGCGTTTGCTTTTGCTCTTTCGATTGAAGCGCTTGAAAAGTCGAATGCTTTCACTTTTGCTCCGTGCAAAGCGAAGTAGAGTGCTTTCTCTCCTGTCCCGCATCCTGCGTCGAGAATGTGCTTGTCTCGGAGTTTAGGAGTGTCGAGTTTCGCGGTTTCGAGGATGTTTCGCATGACGTTCGCGTGCATTTTTCCTGTCAAGTCGCTTTTCTTTTCTATTGGCAGAAGCGGGTAGGGATATTCTTCGTAGAATTGTTTTACTTTCTTCATAAAAATCACGATTAACGGCTGTATTTCAGTTGTAGCGAGCGTTGTTGCTTTTCTTTTTTTTGTTTTTGTGCGTTTGCCTTTGTTTTTGCTGTTCCGTTATATTTTTAAATACGGAATGATTTAATGTAGCTTATGTCGACCCCACTCAAACTTTTGGCTTTGTTGTTAGTGTTTTCTTTGTTTTCTTTCGCGCAAGTGTCTGTCACCGTGAATGTTATTCCTGGGCAGTCTTTCGTGGAGCAGTCCACTTCTCCGGCGTCGCCTGTTCTTGCGGGTGAGCCTGTTGCTTTTTATTGCGATTATTACTCTCAAGCGAGTGGAGCGCGCATTCAAAACGCTGATTGTGCGCTGGTTTTGGACGGCAAGTCTTTTGACGTGAGTGGCGAGAGGAATTCTGTTGTTTTAGGCAACGTGAAGAGCGGGCTTCATTATTGGAAGTGTGTTTGCTCTGCGCCGAGCTACAATCCTGCTTCTGGGGAGCAGCAGTTGCTTTCAGTTGAAACGCTTTCTGCTCCGAGTTCAGCGCTTGCTTCCAAGCTTATCAAGAATGCTGAAGCAGAGTTAACTGCGAAGAAGGAGGCTGGCGAGGATGCGTCTGGTGTTGAAAACCAGCTTTCGCAGGCTGTTGCTGCTTTCGGGAAGAACGATTTCGCTCAGGCAAGCCAGTTGGCTGTCGCGTCGCTTTCAGCAAAGCCGTTGAAGCTCACTACTGCAAATTCCGCTTCTTTGACTGGAGTTATTCCGACTGAGTACATGGTCGTGCTTGTTTCAGCGTTGCTTGGAATAATCACTGTGGCAATAATCACGACGATAGCGCTTTTGAAAAAATAAGTTTGAAACGCCTCCAAGGGGATTTGAACCCCTGTCTCAGGCTTTCCCCAACTTTCTTTTTTTTTTCTTTTCATTTACTTTTTCTTTCTTTTTTAGTTGAGGTTTTTTCTTTATTTTCGGTTCGTCCGACAAAACGCAAAGCGTTTTGTGGAGCACAAAAACGTCGAAACGTTTTTGTTGCTCGAAAAGAAAGAAAAAAAGTCACCGGAGGCCCGCATTCTATCCAAACTATACTATGGAGGCGTAAATGCTATTCTATTGCTTTGTTTATTTGTTTTGCGAGTTCGCTTGCTTCTCCGTGCGCGTACTGCGTTCTTTTCGTCCTGTAGTCGAGGCCGTCGTTTTCGAATCTTGGCACTATGTGGAAGTGCGCGTGCATTACGAGTTGTCCTGCGAGTTTTCCGTCGTTTTGTATTATGTTGAATGCTTGGCTTCCTGTTGTTTTTTTGACTGCTTTCGCGACTTTCAGGACTACTACTACTAGTTCTTTGAGTTCTTTTTCGTTCAAGTCGAGCGTTGTTTCTGCGTGTTTTTTCGGTATTATGAGCGCGTGGCCTTTGTTTGCCGGGTTTATGTCGAGGAATGAGAGCGCGTGCTCGTTTTCGAAGACTATGTTTGCCGGAATTTCTTTTTTTATTATTTTGCAGAATATGCATTCTCCTTTTGTTTTGCATTCGTCTTTCATTTTTCTCTACCACTCATTATTTTAAAGCCAAACTCTTATTAAACCGTCATGGACGTGTTTGTTTCTGGCTTGGTTTTGTCGTTTGTTTTAGGCGGTTTTGCTGTTTCCGCCCAGACTCTGTTGGCTGAGCGGTTCGGCTCGCGTTTGGGTGGAATGCTTGTCGCGTTGCCTTCTACTTCTCTTGTCAGTTTTTTCTTTATCGGGTGGGCGCATTCTCCGGAGTTTGCCGCGCAGGCTGCTTCTTTTGCTCCTGCGAGTTCGGTTGCGTGCATTGTTTTTATTTTGCTGTTTGTGCGCTTGTCTGAAAAGCTTGGCGCTATCGTTTCATTGTTTTGTTCGTTGGTCGCGTGGCTTGCTTTGTCTTTGGGTTTCATTGCTTTCGGTTTTGTTGATCCTGTTTTGGCGCACGCGTTGTTTTTCACGTGTTTTTTCGTTGCGCTTTTTCTTCTCCGCAAAGTTGGGGAGGAGAAGGCGCGTTTTCGCTTTAGCTTCAAGCAGTTGTTGTTCCGCGCTGTTTTTGCTGGTGCAGTGATTGCTTTTGCTGTTTTTGTTTCAAAGTCAGGTGGTCCGTTGCTGGGTGGAGCGTTTGCAATGTTTCCTGCAGCGTTTTCTTCTTCAATACTTATTTTGGCTCGTTCGAGTGGCTTGAAATTCGCGCGTGCCGCGAGCAAGGGCATGTTCGCGGGCTTGGTTCCGCTTGTTTTCTTCGCGCTTGCAGTCAGTTTCGCTTACCCTGCGCTTGGCTTGTATGCCGGGACTGTTGCGAGCTACTTTGTTGCGCTTGTTGTTGCAGTAATCGTTTATAAAACTGGAGAAAGCAAAATATTCAGTCGTTTGCATTAGTTTTGGGTGGTTTCGCAGTCTTGGAGTTTTGAAGTTTTGTTTGGGTGGTTTTGTGGCGTGTTTGGATGTTGAAAAGCTTTCTTGTGCTTTTGAAAAGCGGCAAATAGAGTTTTTTTTCTGTGCGAACAAGGCTGAAGCGAACGCGAAAATTTTTTCCTTGATTGAAGGCAACTCGAGTGTTGGGTGGAGCGGTTCTCAGACTCTCGTTGAGCTCGGCGTGCTTGATGGGTTGAGGGAGAGCGCGGGAGAAAAAAAGCTTGTTGTTTTTGATAGGGATAATGCCTTGAATTCTGTTGAACGCGCTCGTTTGAGCAGGGAGGGTGCGAATGCTGATTATTTTCTGGCTTCAGCGAATGCTGTTGTTGAGGACGGCCGGTTGCTTGTCGCGTCTGCTTTCGGTAACAGGATTGCTGGAGTTGCTTTTGCGAAGAAGAAAACTATTGTTGTTGTGGGCAGGAACAAGCTCGTTCGTTCGTTGGATGATGCGTTCAAGCGTTTGCGTTCTGTCGCTACTCCCTTGAATTGCAAGCGCTTGAATTGGGATAATACTCCGTGCTTCAGTGGAAAGTGCAACGAGGAAAAGTGTTGTGCTCCTGAGTTCAAGCGCATGTGCGGGCAGGTTTTGATTACTGAGTTTGAGTGCGTGAAGGGAAGAATGGCGGTAATTTTGGTTGATGAAGAATTAGGGTTTTAAGAAAAAGCAAGCGTTGGCTGAATAACGCGAGAAATCGTTTGCGAGCGTGTTTTCTTTTTTTGGAGTTTTTTTTTTGTTGCAGAGCGTTTCTGTTTTTTTGCGTTGTTTGTTTCGCGCGTTTTTTTTGTCTGTTGAGTGTTTTTGTTTCTTTTTTGTCTTTTTGTTTGTTGTGAAGTGTTTCTGCTTCTTTTTTTAGTGTATGCTTTCGTTCTGTTTCTTTTTTATTTCAGCCTTATGGAGTCAAGGTTCATTGGCGCGCGTGTTTCGAGGTGTGTTATCCTGTTTATTACGCGTGCGAGTTCTTCGCATTTTGTTTCTTCTCCGTGGCCTGTGAATATTCTTTCCGGCGTGGGGCGTATGTGTTTCATGAAGCTGATGAGTTGCGCTCTGTCGCTGTGCCCGGAAAAGCCGTCTACTGTTTCTATTTTCATGTTGATTTTGAGCGTGTTTATTCTTCCGTCCTCTCCCATGATTGGGACTTCTTTTAATCCGCGCTGGAGTTTTCTTCCCATTGAGAGCACTGATTGGTACCCTACGAATACGAGGAGGTTGTTTGGGTTTTCCGCCATCATTTTGAAGTATTCTATGCTTGGGCCTCCGCTCATCATGCCTGACGGTGCGATGATGACGCACGGGTCGCCTTCTACAATGTCTTTCCTGTTTTTCTTTACTGCTTCGAAGATTTTGCTTTCGAATGGCGAGTTGTTGCTGAGCACTCTGCGTTGGACGTTGTGCTTCAAGTATTCAGGGTAAGCAGTGTGGATTGCGCTTGCTTCTAGAATCATTCCGTCTGAGTAAATTGGATAATTAAAGTCAGGGTGTTTTGAGGCGAATTCTTCGAGCACGAGCATTATTTCCTGGCTTCTTCCTACTGAGAATACTGGGATGAGCACTTTGCCTTTGTTTGCAAGCGTTTGCATTATTGCTGCTGCGAGGCGCGAGTCTGTCTCATGGCGCTGTGGCATTATGTCTTCCCTGCCTCCGTAAGTGCTTTCCATGAATAAAGTTTCTATTCTCGGGAATTTCGTGTTCGCAGGCTCGAATAGTTGCGTGTACCCGTATTTTATGTCTCCGCTTATTACGAGGTTGTGGAGGCCTTCGCTTATGTGCAGGTGCACCATCGAGCTTCCGAGAATGTGGCCTGCGTTGTGAAGCGTGAGTTTTGTTTCCGGAGTGATGTCCGTCACTTCCTCGTACTCGCGGACTACGCACCTGTTCAGCATTTTGCGCACGTGTTTTTCGTTGTAAGGCGCTTTGCCTCCGCTCTTGCTTACTACTTCAATATAATCGAATTGAAGCAATGCCATCAAGTCGCGCGTTGGCGCAGTGCAGTAGACTGGCCCGTCGTAACCGTAGGCGTACAAGTATGGAATGAAGCCGCTGTTGTGAACCATGAGCCCGTTTGCGATGAAATTATGGTGTGGCTCGACTTCAATGTCGACGAGATAGTCACAGTCGTTTTGTTTTTTTTCGATTTTTTTTATGGCGTGCCACTTGATTGGCATGGCGAGCAGGCGCTTGATTTTTTCAGCTGTTTCCTTGCATTTGGCTGCTTTTTTTTCGAGTGCAGAGTCGAGAAAGGCGTTCAGTTTTTCCCAAAGTTTGTCTTTCAGGTTTTCTTTTTCCCTGTACCATGCTTGAACTCGCGTGCATCTTGCACTCTCGCACACTTCTGCTATTGTAAGCCCTGCCGCACGCCTTTTTTCTTTAAGGCTTGCTTGCTTGCGGGCGCTTTCGGCTGTTTTCGCCTTGGATTCAAGCGTTTGTGCGAGTTGCATTGCGGTTTTTCTTGTCGCGTGTTTTCCGTAATAGCAGAGTTCGTGGATTGCAGGAGGCAGTGATTTCATGCTTCCGCCTGTCCTGCGCGCTCTGCTTATGAATCCGCATTCAGTGAGCATGCTGCGCGCGTCTTCGGCGTTTATCGGCGTGATTTCTCTTTCTTCTCCTGCTGTTTGGCTGCGCGTCATTTCAGCCAGCTTGGCTGCCTTCAAAGGATGCGAAAAGCCGACGAGTTCAGCATAGCGTTTCATGCTTGCCTTTGCTTCTATTTTTACGACGTTGTCTGCAATTGTTGCGGTTATTCCAAGCATTCTGAAAAGCGTTTGCGCTTGTTCTAAGAGTTTGTTGCTTGACGACGCGATTTTGATGTGGGTGGTAACGCTTCCCTCTGCGTCTGCAAGCCCTCTCAAGTAGGCTGCTATAACTGCTTTTTCTGCTGATAATATTTTTCTCGGCACTCTCTTTTCGTTGCTTGGCGCGAAAATGCCTTCAAAGTTCAGTTCCAGGAACCGCTTTATGCCTGCATTATTCACTTCAAGCACGTGGGCGTTTTTAGTGCGGTCTGGGTGATGGCGTATAACTGCCTTGTGGCTGAACACGTGCATTACTGCGTTTTTGTATTCTTCCAGGCATTCAACGTTTTTGTCAGTGGCTCGCACTGAATAATCGCTTGAAGCGTGGCCGTCTCCTGTCACGTACCCTGCGATTTGGGCGAGCTCTGGGTTGAGTTCTACAGGGAAAATCGTTTCTTTCACCATTGTTTTGTCAACGCCCGTTATTTCCGCAAGTTGCTTCAGCGTTGTTGTGTTTGCGTGGTCATGCATTGTTTCCAGCTGTTGTACGTAATTTCCAGACCTGTTTATCAACGTCGACATTTGCTGTGAGGATAACCCTCTTTCTGATCTGAAACTGCCAATGGCTTTTTTTAATTCAAATGGAATTTCCACAATCTCTTCGTAATTCGGCTTTTCAAGAAGTCGTGCTGCCGGCAAGCTCGCGTGTTCGATGCATGGAACAGCAACCACGTCTCCTTGCTTAAGGCTGTCCGCCTCGATTTCCTTGAATTGCATGCCTTCAACTACGAAAAAGCGGTGGTTCGGCGAAGCGCGGAGAGTTTCGTTCTCCGTTCTTATTTCCACAATCGACTCGTGCGCGCGCGTTCTTATCTTGCCAGTGCATTTGCCTTCTGCCATGCGCCCGGTTTTCAAGTCCACGCTCGCGAGCACGTCTCCTTCAACAACTTCGTCAATTGGTTTCGAAGTGCCGTCAGCCATTGCAACGAGCGTGTCCGGTTCAAGGCAATGGTCCAAGTGCGCGTGGGTTACTATTACTGCGTCGAGTTCGTCGAGCGGAATGTTCATTGCAGTCAAGTACGGGAATGCGCGCGTTCCCTCGTTCGTTTCAGGGTTTACTCCGCAGTCTATGAGGATTTTGTCGTTCGGAGTTTGCACGAGGAGGCAGCTTCTCCCGACTTCGCGGAATCCTCCGAGTGCTGTTACTTTCACCCAATCGCTTTTGCTTGAGGCTGTTGAAATCTTTTTTCCCAGCGCGTTGAGGAATTTTTTCCTGTTTTCGCTCTCTTTGTAGAGGCTTCCTCTTATTCCTTTGATTGTTTCAGATGGCATCGTCGGAGTCCTCAGTATTTTCGGGCTCCAGCCTGTTTTGAGAATAATGTTTTTGAGCGTGCTTCCCTGCTTTCCAATCACGAGCCCTGGCTTGAGGGATTCAATGGCGACTTCGCAGAAGTCTTCCATGAACTGGATGTTTTGCACTCCTGCTTCCACTGGAATTAGCGCTTCCACTTCCTTTCTCGCCTTTTCCTGCGGCACGAGCGTGCTTCCGTCTGCGCGCACGAGCACGCGTTTTCTGAGGCTGCTCGCTATTTTTCTTATGAGGTTTTCGTCTGAGTAGAATGCAGTGATGTTTTTCAGGTAGATTGCAACGTCCGGGCCTTCAAACTCTACTTTGCTTAGTTCGCATGCTGGGGGCAGGACTTCTTCGAGTTTTTTTTGTATTTCATTAATGTCGTTGTTAGCCAACTTTAAAACCTCTGTAACCTCTTTTACTGTAAACCGCATAAGTAATGCGGTTTGCAACTTCAACAACGCCTCGCGTTGTTGAGCAGTCGACTCAAAGCAAACCACGAGACGGAGTTATTGGACTTTTGTCGCATTACTTTCGTGGTTTGCTATAGCCTTTATGATAAGCGTTCAAAACAGGAGAAATTTTTGTTCGATGCAAACGCGTTTCAATGGCTTTTGTCTTCCAGAATCTTTTTTATTTCGTCGTCGGAGTATTGTTTCGGGCCTTGTTTTGTTATAGAAATCAAGTCTATGCCGTCTCCGCTCGCGCAGTCTCTTTTCATTGCTGTTGCGACGCACTTGACTGCGAGCTTCAAGTTTTCCTTGACTGGCTTGCCTTCCTTGAATGCTTCTTCAAGCAATCCGTAGACCATGGGCGACCCGCTTCCTGTCGAGACGAATCGTTCTTCAGTCACTCCGCCTACTGCGTCAAGCGTGAAAATCCTCGGCTTTTCATCCAGCCCGCCGATTATTATTTGGACTAGGAACGGGTACCACTTGTATTGGTGCATGATGTTGGACATGAGCGAGCATGCTGCTTCGACGTTTATCGGCTTGCCTTTCTGGAGCTTGTACAATTGTGCTTCTGCTTTCATTATGCGCGCGAGTGCTTGCGCGTCTGCGACCATTCCTGCTACTGTTATTGCAATGTGGTCGTCTATGAGAAACATTTTTTTTGCTTCCTTGCTTGCTATAAAGTAGCCCATTGAAGCGCGCCGGTCTGTCGCGAACACGACTCCGTCCGAGCACGTGAGCCCTACTGTAGTCGTCCCTTTTTTCACGTCGTCAGCGTTCATTCAAAATCACCTTCCAAAAAACACTTCAGCCCAAATCTGGCTTATTCTCATTTGAAAAAATAAAAAACGAAAATAAGCTATAGCTTGTTAACAGTAAAACCGTTAGTCGCGAATAGCGTTATGAGCGTATGGGTATTTAAAGGTATTTTCACACTCATTTTTTCAGCAAGAGGCGTGTTTCATGGCGAGCGTGTTGTTTGTTGTTGCCCAGAAGAATTTTCGTGATGAAGAGTTGTTTCACGCTCGCGAGGAGCTTGAAAAGGCAGGCTGCACTTGCGTTGTCGCGAGCTTGAAGAAAGGCGAGGCTGTTGGTTACTTCAAGAAAACGGTTGTTGACGTTTCTTTGGATGAGGTTCAGCTTCGGGTTTTTGACGCGATAGTTTTCGTTGGCGGGAGCGGGGTGCGCGAGTCGAAGCTGTACGAGAATGCGGAGGTTCTTTCGCTTGCGCGCGGTTTTGCTTCTGCTGGAAAGCTCGTCTGCGCGATTTGCATTGCCCCGCGCATTCTCGCAAGCGCTGGAGTCGTTGCTGGAAAAAAAGCGACGTTTTACCCTGATGCAGAGACTGAGCAGGCGCTGAAGCAGGCGAAGGCTGTTTGTTCTCTTGACAGCGTAGTGGTTGACGGCAAGATTGTTACTGCGAACGGGCCTCAGGCTGCGAGAAAGTTCGGGCAGGCTATCGCCGCGTTGCTGGCTGGAAGTTGAAAATCAGAAAAAATTCGCGCAAACGACATTCGCATAAAAGCAATGCTTGCCATCTCGTGCAAAAAATGAAAGCAAGAAATAGAACGAAAAAACGAGAACGGAAAAAAGCATAACGCGCGTGTTTGCCTTATTTTTTTTCGTGTGTTGAAAGCGAGCGCGTTTCTTTTATTCTTCCGGCAGTGGCGGGTTTCTTGCGAGCCTGTCTCTTTTTTCAGTGAGTTCTTTCACTGTTTTTTGGTTGTTGACCAGCTTGAGTTTTGCGTTGCATGCGTTGCACCTGAACATTACTTCTGACGCGAGTTCGAAAGCCATTTTCGGTTTTTTCTTGCACCTCTTGCATTCGAACAGTTCAGTGCTTTCCTCACACAGCCTTTTTTCTATGCTGTTCACTTCCTCCTGCCACTTGTTCGTCACTGCTTCTTTTACTTTGTCCAAGCGCGTGTACCATGTGTACGAGTACCACCCGCTGTCCTTGTCCCGCGTTCGAATGTAGTCTGCAAGGCCGTAGTTGTGGAGCTTGTTCAGGACTGACCGCACTTCGCTTACTTTCGTTTTGCACACGCTCGCCAAGTCGTCGTCGCTCATCGGTTCTGTCATTTCTGAAACAACTTGAAGCGCACGCTCGCCTGCGGCTTCCATCAGAAACTCTCTAACTGCCCTGCTCGCCAACACTCCAGAATAACCTGCGTTCTTGGAGCGCTTCTTCGACATCAGACAACCCCCGCTTTTTTTGCAGCGATTTTTTTTCCTCTTCAAAACTGGCCTATGAGAAGCATTTTACTGGTCAGGATATTTAAATTTTTCTCAGATTCATTATACATACTCTCATAGTAATTTGCGTTTCACGCATTTTCAGCGGGTTTTTCCCTTAAAGAGAAAAAAAGAGAAAAAGCAAGTCAAAACTTCTAAACCTCAAAACTGAAAACCAAAAAAAGAGACGGGCCCGGCGCGATTTGAACGCGCGACCTACTGATTTCACTCAAAGCAAAACTTGTCAAGCCTTCAAAACTGAGAACTGAAAACTTGAATACTGTTAAGAGTCAGCCGCTCTAGCCAAGCTGAGCTACGGGCCCATACGTGTTTTTTCTTTTGTGTTCGTATGAGTAGACGTCTATTTTTATGCGCGCGAGGGTTTTTATTCATAGCAGTAATAGCCGTGCGCGTTGATGTATCCGAGCGTGTTTTGTTTGCGTGTTCGTGCGAGTGGCGTTGAGGGTTGTTTTTTTATTCTTGTGTTGTGTTTGTTTATCTCATGGTTGTGCGTGTTTTGAGGCTTGGGCACAGGAGCGAGCGTGACAGGCGGATTACTACTCACGTTTGTTTGGTTGCGCGCGCGTTTGGTGCTGATGAGGTTGTCGTTAGCGGAGAGAATGCCGGCGAGGCTGTTTCGAGTGTTGAGAAGATTGTTTTAAAGTGGGGCGGAGACTTTTCGGTGAAGTTTGACAAAAACTGGCGGAAGATTCTGCTTGGCGCGAAGAAGAAAAAGCATTTGATTGTCCACTTGACGATGTACGGCGAGCGCGTGCAGGACGTTGTCAGTGCTGTTCGCGCTTCGAAGGATGTTCTTGTTGTTGTTGGCGCTGAGAAAGTTCCGCGCGAAGTTTACGAGCTTGCTGACTATAACGTTTCAGTCACTTCCCAGCCTCACTCTGAGGTTGCCGCGCTTGCCGTTTTCCTGCACGAGTTTTTCGAGGGGAAAGAGTTGGAGAAGAAGTTTGAAGGCGCGAAGCTGAAACTAATCCCGAGTTCGCGCGGGAAAAAGTTTTCTGAATAATTTTTTCTCGCGAGCGGGAAATGTTTATAACTCTTTTAAATAGAATTCTTGGCGCGGGAGTTGAAAGAACAATGAGTGATGAGACAGTTCAAGTTCTAGCACAAGCGACGCCCAGCGCGAGGCAAGCACAGCAAACGCAAGGGCAAACCCTCGTAGAGCGGCAGCGGCGGGGTGGTACTCAAGCAGATTTTCAGCAGAGGCACTTGAATCAAACTCGTGTTTTTGCAGACTATCTCAAGCGATATGAAGGCGGGGGATGGTTGGCGCGTCTATCTGTGGCAAGGGCTATTCACAGTTTTTTTGATGGTGTTTCTAAAGAAGAAACCAGTTCTTTAATCCGCAGTCTTGCTGAAACGCATGATCCTTTGGCTTGGGGGTTCATGAAAAAGTATGGTGGCGGGGCTGGCGGGCGGTGTGCGCACCTTTTGCTGTTTCAATCGCTTAAAGTCATGGGTGAACATAACGCGGATGATATAATCGCTTTTCAACTGGGGCAATTATCTGCAGAACCTGACAAGACTGAACCTTTTCTTGAAGCTACGATGGGGCTTCATTCTCAGCTTGAAAATATTTTTATCTTGAAGTCGATGAACACTGTGCTTGAAAAAGTTGATGCACGCGTGCGGGATGCATTTGTCGAACGGCACGATTTGCACGGGATGGCAATACCTGTTTATGATGATACTAAAAAAATGTCTGTTGGCAAGACTGTTTCATATACTCCGAAAGGCAGAGGCTATTCTACTCAGGATGCGATATTGGTGTCTGCTTTTCACGTCAAGCGCGCCCGCTTGAAAGGCATGAATTTTACTTCTGAAAGCTGGATAGTTGACATCAATCATGTGCTTGAGACTGCTGTCTGGAGTTTTTTTAGAAAGCTCTACCATGACAATTGGATCACGTTTACAAATAGCCATAACGCTCCAGGGGTAAAAGAGCAGATCGCATCGCTTCGTTCTGCAGCTGGATGGCAGGGTCGCATAGACGATGGCTTGCCGTATGTTTTAATTGAAGTGGGTGGCCAGGTTATCAAAATATACGTATCCTTGGCGGATATGCGCGCTGACAAAATAAAAGAATTGTCGTTGACTTATGAGAAAAAAACAGTGGACATAAACCGCCTTTCACGCATTCGCAGTGTAGAAATTCCTCAAGAATTCATTACTGAAAACGCTTTGAAAAGAATAACTGCTCTTGCTGCTTCCAGTATTTTGCAGCAAAGTCAACAGCTTGCGCGAAACGAAGCA
This sequence comes from Microcaldota archaeon, assembly GCA_016212395.1. GTDB lineage: Archaea > Micrarchaeota > Micrarchaeia > Burarchaeales > JACRGF01 > JACRGF01. The sequence goes on along the minus strand of JACRGF010000062.1, from coordinate 34,241 downwards.
GTTCCTCACGCATCGCAAACCCTGCAGCAGGCTCCTCAATTTTTCGTATTGCATGCGAACCAAGTATTCATAGTTTCAACTTCAAATTTTGGTGCGGGTTTAAGCATATCCCTCTCTGTATTCGCGCACGCGCCGTCGCTTCGTAACACAACCCCTAAATTGTCGCGCGGTGTGAACCTATTCGCGCGCGTTTCAGGAACTGGGGCAGTTCACGAACTCGGATCAGCAACTGGCAGCATTGCTTACTTTGATGCAGATTTTTCTTCAAGCGGATCTGCTCCTAGATTTTCCGGAGGCGTTATTCATTCAAGCGAGTCTCTCACTGTCAAAAAAAATGTTGAAGAGTTCGCAAGCGATTCGCGCGGTTCTGGCGAGGGGGCAAAGGAGCAGTTTCCTGCTTCTCCTGTTTCTTCGAGTGCAAGCGTTTTCTCCGGGGCTGTTTCGTTTGTTGAGGGCGTTCTCAGTTTTGTTTCCGGAAGCGTGCCTGCAACTGGAGTTTCAGGGGAAAAGTTGAAGGCGTTGCCTGGTGGAAAAGAAGAAACAGGTGTTTCATCAGCCATCTATTTTTCCAATGCGTTCAAGGAGAAGACTCCGTTGAGTGAGGCTGCGCATTCAAGTTTTGGGGTGAGTGTTGAAAGCGGGCGTTTGCATGCTGGAAGCAGAACGAGCGTTCGCGCTGGAATGGTCGAAAGCAATCGTTTGCGTTGCGGAGTGCGTGAAAGCATTGGAGTTGGCGTTTCAAGTGAAGTGCGCTTGCGCGAGAATGTCGAATCGAGTGTTAGAAACAACGTCTCGCATGCTGGCGTGCGTGCTCGTTTGAACGAGCGCGTGCATTCGAGTGCTGGAGTGCGTGAAATTGTTGGAAATGTTTTGCATGCCGGAGTTCGTGAGCACGTTGGCGCGCGTGTTAGTGAAAATGTTGTTTTGAGCGCTGGCGTGCGTGAAGCTGTTAGCGCGTGTGTTGCTGCAAATTCGAGTGAGCGTGTGCATGAAACTGTTGGAAACGTTTTGCGAGATAAGACTGTGCATGCTGGCGTTCGTGCTGCGAACGAGCACGTTGTTTTGAATTCCAACGTTGGCGCGCGTGTTTCGAGTGGTGAAATACTTTTGAAGAATGGCGTGCGTGAAGATGCTGGTGTTTCGCGTGTTGGAGTGCGTGAAAGTGTCGCTGTTTCTAATGAAACCGTAGTTCATGGGTTTCTTGTTGCTTCAAGTGAGGCTGTTCACGCGAGCAATATTGCGTGCAGTGAAGTTGTTTTGAGTGAACGCGTTGGTGTTTCGAGTGGCAATGCTGTTTTGAATGAAAGCGTTGCAAGTGCGTTGCAGTCTAATCTTTCGGAGTCTGTTCATTCTTGCGTTCCTCTCGACGCGTTTGTTGTTCAAGCGTCTGGTTTTGAGTTGGAGCAGCATGTTGGTTTTTCCGTTCAGCAGGAAACGCTTGTTTGCGAGCGTGTTGAGAGCGTTCAAGTCGAGGTAGTGCGTCTGGGGAAGGTTGCGAGGAAAATTTCTTTGAAGGAGTTGAAGCGCATTAAGGTTGTTGAACGGAAAGCTGAAGAGAAGGAAAAGAAGAAAAAACTGGGCGTTGAAGAAGTGAATGCTCTTGTCCGCGCGTTGGGAGGCAAGCCGCCTGGCGGGGAAGGGAATAGAAGGAAGATAAAGAAGAATTTGAAAAAGTTGCTTGAATTGCTGAACGAAGGCAGGGAGAAGAGGGGTAGAAAATGGTTGAAAAAAAGAAGCAGAAGCACATCTCGCGGGAAGGCAGGCTTGAAGAAAAAATGACTGGCTTTAAGCTTCCGAGCTTTAACTTCGGGTTGAAGAACACTATACTTTTGTCTGTATTAGTCGTTGTTGCTTTTTTTGCTTACGCGTGGCTGTTTCGGCCTTTTGATTTGAGTTTCAAGACTGAAGAGAATTCTACTTTGCTCGTGAAAAACACTGTGCTCCAGCTTTTTCCTGGAGATAAGTACGCTTACGAGTATTTCTCGGGCAACCAGTCTCGTGTTATAGATTGCGATGTAAAGCGGGTTGTCGGTGGCTGTACTCTCTTGAGTTCTTCGTCTTCCTCTCAAGGCAGGATTGAAGCGTGCGTGAGGCAGGATGGGGCGCTTCAGTATGCGAAGGCTTTCAGTGAAACTGGTGAAATGAATTTGTCTTCGCTTGATTTTTTTCAGGAGTGGATGCTTGCGTTGAACGAGAGCTGGGAGTGGAGCTGGACTGCTACTAGCAGAAACGACCAACTTGAAATAATTCAATCCCGCAAATTATCTTTGAAGGTTGTAAACGTGACTGAGTTCAAGGGCAGGAAAGCATTTGCAGTGCGGGAAGTGTTCACTTCCTCTCTTAACGGGCGCGAGGAAGCGCGTTCGGAACAGTTGGTGCTCGTGGATTTTGAGAAGCGCGTGTTGTTGCGTTCAGAGTCTGTTGGAGTCCGCGTTGAACTAAAGGAAGCGCCTTTTGATTTAAGCGAGTGAAACAAGCAAGCAATAAAATAAACGATAAAACCACTGCGAAACTATCGCAAAGTCGGTAAGATTGCCTTTGGCTTTGCCAATGGGTGAAAATTTCCGGCTGACTTTGCGAGTATTTTTCGAATGGGCGCGATACCCTGCGCTTGCGCAGGGTCCCTCTCCCGTAGGAGCGGGTGCCCTTCGAAAAATCTGATCGTTAAACCGCGTTTGAACTGCTTTTATTCTTTTACGCTGTAATACTTTTGTCCTTCGTGTGGGGTGGTTCGTGTGGATGGAAAGGAAATAGCCGGAATGCTTTCTAGAGTGCGTGAGAAGAAGCCTTTAGTGCACCACTTGACGAATTGGGTTACTATCTACGATTGCGCGAACGTAACGCGCGTGTTCGGCGCGCTTCCGGTGATGGCGCACGCGCGCGAGGAAGTTGAGGAAATGGTGGGTATCGCGCAGGCGCTTGTGTTGAACATTGGAACTCTTACTCCTGAATTTGTTGACTCGATGATTAAAGCAGGAAAAGCTGCGAACAAGAAAAAAATTCCTGTAATTCTCGACGTTGTTGGCGCTGGAGCTACTGGCCTGCGCACGAATAAAACAAAGCAGATTCTTGAGAACGTTCGTGTTGATGTCATCAAGGGAAATTCTGCCGAGATTGGCGTTGTTGCTGGAGTTGAAGCTGAAGTGAAAGGAGTTGAAGCTATTAGTGTTAAAGGCGAGCCGAAAGAAATTGCCGCGAGCCTTGCAAAGAAAATGAATTCAACTGTCGTGATTACCGGCAAGCAGGACATTATTGCGGGTGCTGACAAGATCATTTTCTTTGTTGACAACGGCCACGAGCTGATGGGCAAAATAGTCGGGACGGGGTGCATGGCTGCGAGTGTTATCGGAGCGTTTTGTGCTGTTGAAAAGAATCACGCGAAAGCGTCTGCTGCCGCGCTTTCCTGCTACGGCATGTCCGGCGAGCTTGCGGCAAAGCAGAGCAATGGGCCTGGAAGCTTTAAAGCGAATTTCTTCGACGAGATTTACAATTTGGATGAAGAAAAAATAACTGGGCTTGCGAGAGTGTCAAGAGCGTGAGTGGAGGAGAGTGGAGTGTGGCGCGCGCTTTTTTTCGCGTGTTTTTTTTTGCTTTGGTGTTTTTATGACGGATTATTCTTTTTATTTCATTACGGACAGGAAGCTTTCGCGCGTTCCAGTAATTGAAACAGTAAAGCAGGCGATTGAAGGCGGAGCAACTATCGTGCAGTACAGGGAGAAGGAGAAGCGTTTTGATGAAATGAAAGAGGAAGCAAGCAAAATTTTTGAAGTGTGCAGGCGAGCCAGCGTTCCTTTAATTATAAACGATTTTCCAGAGCTCGCGAAAGCTGTTGATGCGGATGGAGTGCACGTGGGGCATAAGGACGCCGAATACGCCGAAGCGAGAAAAATAGTTGGGAAAGAAAAAAGTGCAGGCGTTTCTGCAACTAATTTTAATGATGTTGCGCGCGTTTGCAGTCTTGCTTTCGAGGGGAGAAAGCCTGATTATGTTGGTTTCGGGCCTGTTTTTTTCACTGCGACGAAAGCTGACGCTTCTCCTGAAACTGGCTTGAGTGAATTGAAGCGTGCTTGTGATTACTGCCATTCGAAAAGCATTCCTGTTGTTGCTATCGGCGGGATTTGCATTGATAATGTCGCGAGCGTTGTGAACACTGGTGCTGACGGCGTGGCAGTTATTTCTGCTGTTTTGAAAACAAACGACATAACCGGAACAGTAAGAAAGTTCAAAGAAGAAATTCGTTCAGCGAGGGCATTCCTCTAACTGTTTGCATTTATTTTTTTTTGCTTGTGCTTGTTGGGTTGTTTCCGCTTGTTTTGGAACAGTTAAAAATTTTTGGAGGCTTAAGCTATTCGGTGAACTTGAGTGGTTAAGCTGGCAATTTGTCATCCTTTTCTTTACACGCGGGGCGGGGCAGAGCGCGTTGTTTTGAAAATCGCGCAGCATTTCAAGGCGAAAATCTATTGCTCTATTTACGATGCTGAAAACACTTTCGAGGAGTTCAAGGAGCTTGACGTTGAGCAAATGCCTGCTGGCGCGATGCGTTTCGTTCCTTCTCTTTTGCCAAAGCGCGTGCGTGACGCTGCTATTGCAGGAGAACAGTTCTTCAACTTGAAAATCCAAAGCGATTACGATGTCGTGAATTTGCAGGGAACTCCCAGCGAGTGGGCGCGCAACAAGAACAAGCCTGCAGTGTGGTTTTGCCACACTCCGAACAGGGAAGCGTTTGATTTGTACGAGTGGCGCATGAGGAAGAGAAATGTTTTGGAGAAAGCTCTTTATGCGTCTGCCATTCGTGCTTACCGTCACTTTGAGTTCAAGACGGTTCCCAACATCGAGTTTATTTTCGCGAACAGCAGGAACACGCAGGAGCGGATAAAGAAATTTTTGGGGCTGGAGAGTGAAGTGCTCAACCCTGGAGTGGAGTTTGGAGAGTTTTCGAAAGGCAAGTACGGCGATTACTTTTTTTATCCTTCGCGCATTGCTCCTGAAAAGCGGTTTGAATTGGCGATTGAGGCGTTCAGGAAGTTCAAGGAAAAGTGGAAGGGCAGGAAAATGCGTTTCGTGATTGCCGGCGCGCTCGTGCGTTCGCGCGCGGACCACGTTGCTTATTTCGAGCGAATAAAAAAAATGCTTGGAGAAGACGGAGAAATTCTTTTGGATGTTGACTCTAAAAAGTTGAATGAATTGTACGCAGGCTGCAGGGCTGTCGTGTACACTCCAATAAATGAGGACTTCGGCATTATTCCTCTTGAGGCTGGCGCGTCGTTCAAGCCCTGCATTGCAGTGAACGAAGGCGGGCCAAAAGAAGTAATCGTTCAAGGAGAAACAGGCTATTTAGTGAATTCCACTGATGAAATGGCCGTGCGCATGGCTGAACTCGCTGAAAGCAAAGTAAAGTGCGCAGAGCTCGGGGGGAATGCAGGAAAGAGAGTGAAAGAAAAATTCTCGTGGGACGCATTCCTCACGCGATTCGAGCAGGTGTGCGAGCAGGTTGCGAAAGAAAAAAAGTAGTTCGCCAGTATTTTGCAGAGTGAGCATTGCGAAAGAACTGTTTTTCACCCGTGTTTTGCCATTTCCATTATGCTCATCATTCTGTGCAGGTCTTCGTAGTCTGCTAGCCTTCCAATGTCTATCCAGTATTCGTCGAACGGGTAGCCGTAGATTTTTTTGCCTTGCTGCATTACTGCTGGGAACACGTGTTTTGCAAAATCCTTTCCTACTTCAATGTAGTCGAACACTTCAGGCTCGAGTACGTAAATGCCTGCATTAATTAAATTCGTCAAAATGGGTTTTTCTTTAAACCCTGTGATTTTTCCTTCCTTGTCCATTTCAGCAACTCCGTACTCTAATGGCGTTCCCTGCATTTTCAATCCCATTGTCCCAATTCCTTTCTTTTTCTTGTGGAAATCTATCATTTTCGTCAAGTTTGCAGAAGTCAAGTGGTCGCCCATTACCACCACGAACGTTTCATCTTCTTTTTGCACTTCCTGCTTTGCCGGGAAAATGGAGCCTGCAGTGTTCATTGGCTTGTCTTCAACCAAGTAACGCATTTTCACCCCGAACTTTTTCCCGTCCCCGAAGTAGGCTTCGATTTGCTCGCGCAAGTAGCCTACCGTGAGCGTCACGTCCGTAACCCCGTGCCTCTTCAAATTGTTCACTACGAATTCGAGAATAGGCTTGTTGCCCAACGGAAGCATGGGCTTTGGAATGGAATAAGTGTAAGGCCTAAGCCTCGTCCCCTCGCCGCCGCACAATACAAACGCTCTCATCAAAATCACCTTCTACAATTTGCAATTCGAAAACAAACTCTCCTGCAACACACGAAAAACAAAAAACACACAGTTGTTTTACATGAATTTATTTTTTTTGCGTGCGTTGCTCGTCAGTTTTTTTAATTATTTTTTTCTTCTTTTTATTTTTTCGTTCATCTCTTTTTTTTCCATTTTTTTTATTTTCTTATTTCTTTTTCCCATCTTTCCATTTTTCCTTCGTGTTCTTCTATCAAGTCCATTATTCTTTTCGACGTTTTTCCGTCTCCGTAAGGGTTTGGCGCGTCGCGCATTTTTCTCTGGAGTTTTTCGTCTTCCATTAGCTCGCGCACTTCCTTTATTATCACTTCTTTTTTCGTGCCAACGCATTTGTTTGCGCCTGCGTCAACGCTTTCAGGCCTGTCCGTCACGTAGCGCAAAGTTAGGCAGGGAATGTTGAGGCTCGCGCATTCTTCCTGCATTCCCCCGCTGTCTGTCAAGCATGCTTTGCTTTCGAGGAGCACTCTCAGTGCGTCAGTGTATTTCGGCAGGCACGGCACCCACGCGATGTGTTTTGCTTTAGCGAGTTTTTCAGCGTACCCGTATTTTTCAGCTGCTTGCTGCGTGCTTGGAAGCACTGAGCAGAAGAAATCGTATTCCTCCAATTCGAGAAGCGAGTCGAAAATCCCGCGCATTCTTTCTTCGTGAAGCATGTTTTCCTTTCTGTGCGCGCTCCAGTAGATGAGTGGCTGCTTTAGCTTCAGTTGCTTCAGGATTTCGCTTTTTTTTCTTGCGAGCTCAGCGTGCTTGAAGGCGGCGTCAACAATAGTGTTTCCAACTACGAAAATCCTTTCTTTCGGGTGGCCTTCGCTCAACAAGTCCTTCCTGTTTTTCTCTGTTGCTGCGAAGTAGAGTGCTGTGCACGCGTCGCTTCCGCGAGTGCAAATTTGTTCAGGGAAAGGCTCCCACGAGTTCGTGCGCAGCCCTGCCTCAACGTGGCCTACTGGAGTGAGCGCGAGCGCGCCTCCGAGTGAAAAGAACAAAGCAGTGAACGTGTCTCCGTGCGTGAGGATAATGTCTGCTTTTTCGTTCTTGCAAATCTTTTCAGTCTCAACCATTATCTTCGCGCCTATTTCGCAAGGCGTTCCGCGCGCTAAAATATCATACTTCGGCCTTGGCATTTCCAAGTCGTCGAACACTTCTTCGTACAAGTGGGAGGAGTAATGCTGTCCGCTCCACAACACTATCGTCTCGTGGTTTCTGTCAGCGCATTCGCGTATGAGCGGGGCCATTTTAATGGCGCACGCTCTAGTTCCAAAAGCATGAATTATCTTCATTCAAATCCCTCTCTGAATTTTACTCTTTTTCGCTTGAGGCTTCAAGCCACTGCCCGCTGAACACGAATCCGTTCAAAAGCTTTTTTTTCGCGAGAAGTGGAAACACGTCTTTCTCAAGCATTCCTTTCTCTGGAGTAAACCCTACTATTGAAGGTTCGCAGACGTAAACTCCTGCGTTGACGAGCTTGCTCGGCTCTTTTCCTTCCTTGGGCTTTTCCACGAAGCCGGTTATTTTTTCGCCTTCCAGTTCTACTGCGCCGTATTTCGAGGCGCTTTCAACTTCAGTCAAAGCCATTGTTGCGACTGCCTTGCTTCGCTTGTGAAACTCCACTATTTTCTCGAGGCTGAAGTCGCACGCCACGTCGCCGTTCATTGCCACGAACGTTGTCTTGAACCTCACGCCCGCGTTGTTGAGCGCGCCTGCGGTTCCAAGCGGCTCGAATTCAGCCACGTAATCAATTTTCACTCCGAATTCCTCCCCGTTTTTGAAGTAGCTTTCAATCTGGTCCTTGAATTTTCCTGTTGCTATCGTCACTTCCTCTACCCCGTTTTTTTCAAGCCATTCTATCGCGTGCTGGAGCAAAGGCTTGTCATTCACTTCAACCATGCACTTGGGAATTCCGTACTTCGCGCTTTTCTCGCCTCCGGCAAACACGAACGCGCTTCTCACCTTGTCTTCGCCGAACGCTTTTCTCAAAAGAATGTCTATCGCGTGCGACCTGCTCCTCACTGTCACGTTGTCAACCATCTCGTCAACACGCTTCAACAGCTTCGGGTCAATTGAAAATGCTATTTTATCCTTCAACTCTCTCCCCATGCCACCACTCCCAAACTGCAAAACTAAACAAACAAAACTACTAAACTGCAGAACTTCTAAACTCCGAAACTCCCAAACCCCAGACTTCCAACCTCCTCATACCTGCTCATACTTAGTATTAATTCAGGTTTAAAAACGTTTTCAATGGCTCGTAAGAAAAGCGGTCGCACTGTGTTTACTGCTTAATTACGGGTTCACTTATTAATGTTTATATTTTGTCTTGAAGAAATTTCTGCTTATGGCGTCGGATTCGTTTCTGCGTGCGGGTGCTGTGCAGCCTCGTGATTACCAGTCGAGCATTGCCGGGAATGTTTTGCGCAACGGCAATTCGCTTGTAGTGCTGCCTACTGGCTTGGGGAAAACTGTTGTCGCGTTGCTTGTGATGGATGCTGTTTTGCGCGAGGGCAAGCGCGTGTTGTTCATGGCTCCGACAAAGCCGTTGGCTGAACAGCATGTTGTGCGCGTGCTTGAAATGATGCTTCTTTCCGAGAGCGAGGTTGTTTTGCTTACTGGGGAGACGAAGCCTGAAAACCGCGAGGCTGTTTGGAAGAATGCGCGCGTTATTTCCGCCACGCCTCAGACTGTGCAGAATGATTTGCGTTCTGGAATTGCGCGCGTGAGCGACTTCGGATTAGTTGTTTTTGACGAGAGCCATCGTGCAGTTGGCGATTATGCTTACACTTTTGTTGCCAACGAGTGCAAGGCGAGCAAGGCTGTTGTTTTGGCTTTGACTGCTTCTCCTGGCGGGAGCAGGAAGAAGATTGAGGAGACGATGAAGGCGCTCGGCATTTCGAATGTTGAAGCGCGCAGTGAGGCTGACGAGGACGTGGCGAAGTACGTGAAGCAGTTGGACGTCGAGTGGGTTTTCGTCGAGCTTCCTGTTGAGTATGCTTTGCTTAAGCAGCGTTTGGGCGAGATGGTTGAAGAGCGCGTGGGCGTGTTGCGCAATCTCGGGTATGTTTATGGGAACGTGAAGACGTTGAGGAAGAAGGCGTTGATTGAAATGCGCAAGCGCATTTTGCGCGACAAGCGGCCAACGAAATACCCCGGCATGATGAACGTCGCGCTGTTGTTCAACCTTGTTCACGCGCACGAGCTGCTCGAGACGCAGAGCGTGGGCGCGTTCCTTGATTTTTTCAAGCGCATGAACGAACGCGAGGAGAAAAGCAAGGCGGTATTGAAGCTGTTGAGCGACGAGCGCACTATTTCGCTTTTGGCTGACGCTGAAAAATTGTCTGTAGAGCACCCGAAGATAGTGAAACTCGTTGAGCTCATCAGCGCGCGCCAAGGCAAGACGTTCATCGTGTTCGTGCAGTACCGGGACCAGATAAAACGCATTGTCGAGCGGTTGAATTCAATTGAGGGAGTGAAGGCGCTTCAGTTTGTTGGAAAGCGCGACGGCGTTTCGCAGAAGGAACAGCAGGAGACTATCGAAGCGTTCAGGCGGGGCGAGTTCAACGTGCTTGTCGCGAGCTCGATTGGCGAGGAAGGGCTTGACATTCCGCAAGTGGATTGCGTTGTTTTCTACGAGCCTATTCCAAGCGAAATTCGTTCTATCCAGCGAAGAGGCAGGGCTGGGCGCGCGAAGGCTGGCGAGGCGATAATTTTGATTACAAAAGGAACGCGCGACGAATCATACTTTTGGTCGAGCAGGGCGAAGGAAACGAAAATGAAGCGAATACTTAAAACAATGAGCGGAGAAACTCCACAAAACGAAGCTTTGCCTTCAAAATTGAAGAAAGAAAAAGCAGTCAAGAAAGGCCAGAGCACCATGGCGGATTTCGTTTGAAGTTTAGGCGTTTCGGAGTTTAGAAGTTCTGCAGTTTAGTAGTTTTGGAGTTTTGTGGTTTAGGAGTTTCGAGTGGTTTTGGTTCGTTGGTTTTGAAGTTTTGCAGTTTTGGGGTTTAAGGTTTCGTAGTTTGGAGTTTTGAATTGGTGGTTTTGGAGTTTAGAAGTTTTGAATGGTTTTGTTTCGTTGGTTTTGGAGTTTTGTTGGGGTAGTTTTGTTTCGTTGGTTTTGTAGTTTAGGAGTTTTGGAGTTTTGAATTGGTGGTTTGTTTTGCTGTGTGATTGTTATGAAGCGGCTTCCTGAGAAACTTCGTGAGACGTTTGCAAGGCCGTTCGGGCAAATTCTCACTGAACAGCAGGTTTTGTCCAAGCTTGCGGGCATGACTGGCGCGCTCGTGGTTTCAGTGGGCGATACGTGTTCGTTCGCGCTTTTGAAGAACAACGTTAATCCTGACATTATAATTTATGATTTGAAGAACGCGCGCGTTCCTGTAAGCGCTGAAGTGAAAAGCACGCTTGAACGCTACTGCCCGCATGCGATTCGCGTGCAAAGCCCTGCCGGAGTTATAACTGGCGAGCTTGAAAAGGCGGTGAAAAGCGTTTTGCGTGCGAAGAAGGGAAGCGTGTTCGTGGAAGGCGAGGAAGACTTGGCGTCTCTCATTGTAATGCTTCACGCCCAGCGCGGCGCAGTGCTGTTGTACGGCCAGCCTGGCGAGGGAATCGTTTTCGTTGAAATAACTCTTGAGACGAAAAAAACAGCGCAAAGCCTGTTCAAGCAGTTTGAATAAAAAAAAATAGGAAAAAAAGAAAAAAATTCGTTTAGTCGCTTCCTGTTTTTCCGAGTTTGTGCAACTGTGGGTTCTTAAGTGCAGTTGCACAATTGGAAAAACTAATCGCTACCAGTTTTTCCAAGCTTGTGCAACAGCAAGTAGACGACTACCGTGACTACTACTGCAACGCCTACCAGCGTGAGCCAGTCGTCTGTAGTCTGCGGGCTTCCGTCCATTCTCATTAACGCCCACTGCCACGCGAGGAGCGCGCCTACCCCGAAGCCAATCAATACTTTCGCAATCGATATTGCTGCTTTAGTAGTGTCTCCCATTCTCATCACCTGCTACCAAAAATTTTTAAACAACTTCTTTCCGTTAATCTCTTTTTTTAACTTATACATTTAAAACTATTGAAACAGGGAGGGTTTATCATTTGCGTGGTTTTTATGGCATCATCAGCAATAAGCGGTTTTCACAAATTGTCCCAGGAAGAGCGCTTGAAGGCAGTCAAAGAGTTTGCTGGCTTGAGCGTTGAAGAAGCAGGCCTGTTGAAGCAAGCGTGCTCTCTGGAAGCTGGCTTGGCGGACAAGATGATTGAGAATGTTGTAGGCACTCTTCCCCTGCCTTTAGGCATAGCCACGAATTTTCAAGTGAACGGCAAGGACCATCTCGTTCCAATGGTTGTTGAAGAGCCTTCTGTAGTTGCTGCAGCGTCGCATGCTGCAAAGCTCGCGCGTGCTGGAGGAGGGTTTCAGGCAAGCATTACCGCGCCTGTAATGATTGGGCAAATCCAGCTTCTTAACGTGAAAGATTTTGAGAAAGCGAAGAAAAAAATTGCGGAAAAAGAGGCGGAACTGCTCGCGTTCGCGAACGAGCAGGACCCGATGCTCGTGAAGTTCAAGGGCGGAGCAAAGAAAATCGAGGCAAGGCAGATTGTTTCTATTCGCGGAAAAATGCTTATCGTTCACTTGCTTGTTGACGTGCGTGACGCGATGGGCGCGAATGCAGTCAACACCATGTGTGAAGCGCTTTCTCCCAAGCTGGAGGAAATCACTGGAGGCGAGGCGCGCTTGCGCATTCTCTCCAACCTTGCAATCCACCGCGTCGCGCGCGCTACTGCAATTTGGAAGAAGGAAGAAATAGGTGCAGAAACAGTTGAAGGCGTTCTCGACGCTTACGCGTTTGCTGAAGCAGACGCGTTCAGGTGCACGACGCACAACAAGGGCGTTATGAACGGAATAGACGCTGTCGTGCTTGCTACTGGAAACGACTGGCGTGCTGTAGAAGCAGGCGCGCACGCTTATGCTTCAATGAAAGGCAAGTACTCTTCGCTAACTAAGTACGCGAAAGACAACAACAGCAATCTCGTCGGCTCTATCGAGCTTCCTTTGGCTGTCGGCTTGGTTGGAGGCGCGACTAAAACGCATCCTATCGCGCGCATTGCAGTAAAAATCCTCGGGGTTAAGACTGCTTCAGAGCTCGCGCAAGTGGTTGCTTCTGTTGGCTTGGCGCAAAACTTTTCAGCGTTGCGCGCTCTTGCCACTGAAGGCATACAGCGCGGGCACATGGGCTTGCACGCTCGCAACGTTGCTATTGCTGCAGGCGCGACGGGAAGCGTGGTTGACGAAGTCGCGAAAAAAATGGTTGAATCAAGAAAAGTGCGCGCTGACGAGGCAAAAAAAATTCTCGAAGAACTCGCTAAAACGAAAAAATAATAAATAATTTTCGAGCAGGTGCAAAACATGGTTGGCATTATCAAAAACAAGGACGTTCTGGCAATATTTTTCCTCTTTGCATTGTCCGTGGCAGTACTGTCTTTTCATTCCCCGAAAACTTTGAACGTTGATTCTTACGCGCTCGCGATTCAAGTTGAGCAAGCGGTTGAAAAAGGCGATGCTTCAAATCCTGCGATTCAGTTTGCTTCATCAATCGTCAAGGCAACAGGAGAACTCGAGCAAACGCTTGTTTTCCTGCCTGTTTTGCTCGGAGCGATTTCAATTCTTTCATTATACTTCATCTCCAGAAGTTTTTTCGATGAACGCGTTTCGCTTGCAGCTTCGCTCGTGCTGTTGTTTCTTCCTCCTTTCTCTCATTTTTTTGCCGCAGGTTTTTTCACTGCCGAAGCATTCAGCTTGTGCGCGCTTGCAGTGCTCGCGGCGGTTTTCGCATTCTTTGAAACCCGTTTTCTTCAAGCGCTTCGCCCTTACTCCCAATTGTTTCTTCCTCTCTTGCTCATTGTTTTCTCGTTGAATGCGAGGAATTTTGAATCAGCCCTCGCGCCTGCAAGCGACTATTCGCTTTTGCTCGCGTTTTCAATAGCTGCTTCTGCTGTTCTGATAAAGCATTTTCACTCTCGGGAAAAACTTTCAAGCGAAGTTGCCTATCTTTCAACATTTGTTGCTTCCCTCCTGCTTTCATTCTATTACGTTCCGCTTGCCGCTTTTGGCTTTGCTTTCTGCAGTGCGTTCGGGTTTAAGGAGCTCTCAAAGCACAAGCAGGAGTTCAAGGCGACGTTCATCCTGTTTTGCCTTGTTTCCTTCTCTGTTTCGCTCTTGCTGTTGTCAAGCATTATCGACTCTGCTCGCTCTGGCTTGTTCTCGTTGTTCGTAACAGCAAGCGCTGGAGGCATCTTGTATTTGTACAAGGAGCAGAACGTTTCCCAAATAGCGAAATACTCTGCAATCGCGTTCGTGTTTTCAGCCCTTTTCTTCACGACCCTCTATTCAACCCAGCAGGCAGTGAAACAATTAGACGAAGACTTTTCCAACGCTCTCGCGTGGGTTAAGGAGAACACTCTTCCAAACTCTGCCGTAGCCGGAATAAACTCTGGACCTGCAATCGCGTTCGTTTCAAAAAGGCAGGGCGTCCAGGCAAATGCCGAGCTCGCGGCATTCTTCTTGTCCAACGCTTCTGCTTCAACGCTCAAATCAAAAGGCGTGGATTACATTATAGTCGACTCTCGTTTGTTTGATGACGTTTCACAGGCTCAGCAGTACTTTAACTCTTCAAAGGCAAAGTTTGAAGCGTTCGCGCCGACAAGCCAGTTCTTTTCTTACAACGGAGCGCCTCACGCGTATTTCACATCTCGCAACAGCTACATGCTCGTCCCTGTAACAGAACAGACTGGAGAATTGCTTAAAACAAATGCCGTAATCCAGGATGTCGGCTCTGTTTCGTTTGGAAAACTATTGTTCTTGAACAACAGCAACTCGAGTTTGGGCATGACTTTCCAGGACAGGCTCGTTTACCCGAAAAGCGGGTTTGAAAGCAACCTTTTCAAACTCTTCTTCCCAAACCAATTCGAGCAAGCAGAAGGCGTGGAAGAAGTGTATAAATCAAATTACGTCCGCGTCTTCAAGTTGAATTGACTTGAATTGTTTTGAATCGTCTTGCAGTTGTTTTGATTTAAACGGTGGTATAACTGAACCTTCCAAGCTCTGTTTCAATGCCTCTCGTGTTTTTGCTGAGTTTTCTCGCAGTGTTCGCGCTCACTCCCTTTCTCATCAAAAAACTGAAGAACATGCGCTTTGTCTCGAAAGATGAGAACAAGTACGGCAAGCCTGAAATTCCAAAGTACGGCGGGATTACCATCGTGCTCGGCTTTACTCTCGCCACGCTTTTGTCGCTTCAGTTGAGCTCGCAGCTCGTCCCTGCAGAATTGATGATCGCCGCAGTCTGCACTATCACCATCATTTCTTTCTTGGGCTTTGTTGACGACGTGCTGAAACTGCGCGACATTTACCGCGTAGTGCTCCCCGCGTTCGCAGCGCTTCCATTAATGGCTGTAAAAGCAGGCCATGCTGCAATGTACATTCCGCTCGTGGGCAACGTGAACTTTGACTTGGGCGTAATTATACTTCCATTCCTTGGCCCAGTCAGCGCGAACCTCTACATTCTCCTTCTCATTCCAATCGGCGTAGTCGCCTGCTCCAACCTCGTCAACCTGCTTGCAGGCTTTAACGGGCTCGAGGCAGGCGTTGGCGCGATAGTGTGTGGCGCGCTTCTCGCTGCAGCGCTTTTGCTTCCAACAACTCCGGGAACAATCACTGCCTCATTCATTCTTCTTGCAATGCTCGGCGCGTGCATTGCATTCTTGCTGTTCAACTGGTTTCCTGCAAAAATTTTTCCAGGCAACCTCGCAACTTACGCGCTCGGCGCTACTATAGTCGCGGCAGTAGTAACAGGCAACATGGAGCGAGTCGGAGTAATAGCGCTCACCCCGCAAATAATAGAGTTTTTCATGAAAGCGCGCACTCTCTTCCAAGCTGAAAATTTTGGGGACGTGAAAAACGGAAAGCTTCACTACGCCAAGCCGGTCTCTTCACTCACGCACTTGCTCATGCGCTTGTTCCAGCCAACGGAGCAGCAACTCGTGGCAATGCTCCTCGCGATACAAGCAATATTCGGAATAATCGCAATCTCCTCATTATACTGGTAAAAAAAAATTTTAGAACAAGCCTTTCAGGTTCCTCGATATTTTCACCAAGTTCGTTTTCCCGTGCGCTTCTTTTTCTACAACGCCTCTTTTTTCAAGCCGTTCGAGCACTCTGTGAGCTTTCACTTTGCCTATTCCTTCAATGTGCGAAATCTCGGACTGGAGCACTCTGCCTCCTTCTTCGACTATTCTTGAAACTACTTTGCGCTCGTCTTTCTCTAAGAGCGTGAGCACGTTTTCTTTTTCCGGCTTTATTTCCACTCTTTCTATCTTTTTAGTTTCTGCGAAGAAGAAGAATGCAAGCGCGCCGATCACGAAACCTGCTATGACGAATGCCGGAGATATTTTCGTGAACAAGTTCAGCTCCTCTTCGTGCAGGCACCTGCCGTTTATCGTGCAGTCTTGCGGAATGGCGAGCGTGAGCATTGTTGGAAGCAGGTAGACAACTGCTATGAACACTGCTACTGCGACCAGCCCGAAAATAATTTTCCTGTTTTTATCCATGAAGCGTTTTCTCCGCGCGGGTTTTTATTCCTTTGTTTTCCAAACAGGCGTTTCAGTTTTTTTCACGTTTCCCTCGATTGGTTTCACTAAACGAAACTATGGTTTCAGCAATTGACATGAATGGTTTCAGCCCTAGAAACTAATGCGGATTGCGAAAATCCGCTGAAACAAATGGAGGTGATTCAAGTGCAGAAAAACTTGTATGTTGACGGGCTGTATTGCAGTTCGTGCGACGCGCTTGTTGAGGAAGAGCTTTCGAGCGTAAACGGCGTGCATGGCGTGCAGGCAAATCACGCTACTGGAAAAGTAAGCGTGTTGTTTGACGGGGGGCTGGCGACATTCAATGAAGTCCGGCTTTCAATACTGCGGCTTGGCTTCAACGTGTGGATGTGGTAAAGCGGGGTTTTGAGTTCGGAGTTTTCAGTTTTGAAGTTTAGAAGTTTTGTTTGGAGGTGTTTTTTTGAGGAAGGAGTTGAGTGTTGAAGGAATGCATTGCGCTTCATGTGGCTTGCTCATAAAGCAGGACGTGTCGCGCTTGAAAGGCGTGAATTCCGTTGAAGCGGATTTCAAGAGTGGCAGAGTGTCTGTTGATTTTGACGGTTCAAGTGAAACGCTCGGGCAAGTTGTTTCAACAATAAAAAAACTCGGGTATAAATTGAGGTGAAGAAAAATGAAGTATACGGCTAAAGTTGAAGGAATGCATTGTACTTCCTGCGAGAAGATAATCGAGGACGCGCTCAAGGAAGTGAATGGAGTTGAAAGCGTCAAGGTGAACTATACCGACGGTTCGCTGGAAATCGAGCATGACCCTCACACTAGCATTAAGAAATTCGAGAACGTGTTGAACTCGAAAGAGTATTCTTTGAAAGAAGAAGAACGCAAGAAAAACGTTGATTCTGGGGATGACGGCATTGCCATTAACTTCAAGCTTCCCCCAGTCGCGTTGGCGTTGGGCTCGGTTGCAGTGCTTCTCGGCGCTTTCTTTTTGCTTGGCGGGCTTGATATAGCGCAGCTTCCGCAAATAGATTCTAACGCGGGCTTGGTCGCGTTGTTTTTGTTGGGCGTTGTTACGAGCCTTCACTGTGTTGCGATGTGCGGAGGCTTTATTGTTTCGTATTCCTCGCACTGCGCGGCTAAAGGAGAGAAGGGCTTCGCGCCTCATGCTTTGTATGCAGGAGGCAAGCTCGCGTCTTACACTATTATCGGCGCGTTGCTCGGCTTGCTCGGCTCGTTCATAGCGATAACTCTTGAAATGCGCGCTTTCGCGGCAATACTCGCCGGCGCGTTCTTGCTGTTGTTCGGGTTGAACACTCTCAACGTTCATCCCGCGCTCAAGAAGCTGATGCCTCGGCTCCCGAATTTCGGCGAGAGCATTGCGCGTGGAAAAAACAATTCGCCTCTGCTAGTGGGCTTGGCGAACGGCTTGTTTATCGCGTGCGGCCCGCTTCAAGCAATGTACGTGCTTGCTGCAGGCACTGGCAACCCGTTGTCCGGAGGGCTGGCGTTGTTCGCGTTCGGTTTGGGAACGCTTCCAATGCTGCTCGGGTTCGGCGCGATCGCTTCAAGGCTGACTGCGCAAATGCACGCGTCAATCTCTAAAGTTTCAGGAGTGCTCGTTGTTTTTCTCGCGTTGCTCATGCTGAACAACGGGTTCGCGTTGCTTGGCTCGGGATTTTCAGCATCTTCGTTCACGAGCGTGCTTTCTTCAAGTTCGAGATTCCAAAACGCAGAGTTTCAAAGCGCTGAATTCGCTTCGTTCATTCCTCCGACGAACGCTCAAGGTTTTCAAGAGGTCGTGATGGAAGTGAACGGTTACGGGTACACGCCCGGCACTCTCGTGGTGAAGAAAGGCGTTCCAGTCAAGTGGGTTATCAACGTAACCCGCCTTACTGGGTGCAACAATGAGATTATAATGCGTGAGTACGGAATAGACGTGAAGTTGAAGAACGGCGTGCAGACTGTAGAGTTTACTCCAACGCGCGAAGGCACGGTGCAATTCAGTTGCTGGATGGGCATGCTTCGCGGCTCGTTCGTCGTAGTAAGCGCGGACGCGTCAAGCGCTGGCGTGAACAAAACGATCGCCAGCGCGCAAAACGTTAAAGCGTCCCAATCCGGCTCGTGCGGCTTGGGCGGTGGAGGCTGCGGTTGCGGCGCAAGATGAACGTTCGGAAGTTTTGAAGTTTCAGGGTTTTGCAGTGGTTTTGAATCGTTTTGATTTTTTTCTCAAGACTCAAGACTGTGGACTCGAGACGGTTTTGTGTGGGGTGGTTGCTTGAAGAAAATTGATTTGTCTGTTGACGGAATGCATTGCGCGAGTTGCCAGTTGCTGATTCAGCGCGCGCTTGAAAACACGCCTGGCGTTGTCACTGCGAACGTGAATTTTGCTGCGGGAAGGGCGCAAGTGGAATTTGACGAGAACACTAATTCGCCTGAGCATTTGATTCAAGTTGTCGAGTCTGTCGGCTACAAGGCGCGGGTTGGCGTTGATTTGGAGCGCGAGAAGAAATTGCGCGCGAGTGAAATCAACAGTTTGAAGCTGCTCGTTGTTTTTTCCGCTTTGCTGAGCGCGCCGGCGCTCGTTATCGGAATGTTTTTAATGGAGCTTCCTTACCGCTTGCTGTTGTTGTTTCTTCTTTCTACTCCAGTGCAGTTCATCAGCGGCCGTTCGTTTTACACTGGCGCGTGGAGTTCGCTTAAGAACAAGACTGCGAGCATGGACACGCTCATTGCAGTCGGCACGAGCGCTGCTTATTTTTACAGCATTGCCGCGTTGTTCCTGCTCGTTGAAGAACAGTATTTTGAAGTGTCCGCGTCCCTCATTACTCTCGTGCTTCTCGGAAAGTATTTAGAGGCAGTCGCTAAGGGAAGGGCGAGCGACGCCATCAGGAAGCTTCTTGACTTGTCTCCGAAGACTGCCCGCATTGAGCGCAATGGGGAGGAACTCGTTGTTCCGGCAAGCCAAGTCGTTGTAGGCGACATTGTGCTCATAAAGCCAGGAGAAAAAATTCCTGTTGACGGCCTGGTGGTTTCAGGTGATTCTTCTGTTGACGAAAGCATGGTTACCGGGGAAAGCATTCCAGTCGAGAAAACGAAAAAATCTAAAGTGATTGGCGGGACTCTCAACAAGCACGGCTCGCTGCGCGTGCAAGCGCTGAAAGTAGGCAGCGAGAGCGTGCTCGCTCAAATAGTAAAGCTCGTTGAAGAAGCTCAGGGAAGCAGGGCTCCAATCCAGCGTTTTGCTGACGCGGTGAGCGCAAAATTCGTTCCTGCTGTAGTGCTGCTTTCGCTCTTGACTTTCTCCGCCTGGTTTTTCGCGTTCAACGCAAGCTTTTCTTTCGCGTTGATCGCAGCTGTTTCCGTCCTCGTCATCGCTTGCCCGTGCGCGCTCGGCCTCGCGACTCCCACTGCAGTAATGGTTGGGACTGGCGTTGGGGCGCAGAAAGGCGTTCTCATTAAGAACGCCGAGGCGCTCGAGATGACGCACAAGATAAACGCGATTATTTTCGACAAGACTGGAACGATAACTCAAGGAAAGCCGCGCGTGACGAACATAGTGCAGGCGAGTTCGCTCGGCCACTCTGAAATAATCTCGCTTGCAGCTTCGCTTGAAAAGCATTCCGAGCACCCGCTTGCTGACGCGATTGTTGAAGCGGGGAAACAGCGGGACGTGAAATTTCACGCAGTAACTCAATTCAAGGCAATTCCAGGGCAAGGAGTTACTGGAAAAATCGGCTCGAAGGTGGTTTCGCTTGGAAACTTGAAGCTCGCGCAGCAACTCGGGGCGAAAACAGCAATTCTCGAAGAAAAAATGACGCAACTCGAGAATGAAGGCAAGACTGCAATCGTTTTATTCGTTGGAAAAAAGCCGGTTGGAGTGATTGCTGTTGCTGACGAGATCAAGCCTTCAAGCCCTGCTGCAGTGCGCGAACTCCAGCGAATGGGTGTAGAATGCTGGCTGATTACTGGGGACAATGCCTGCACTGCGAAAGCAATAGCAGACAAGGCAGGCATCCTGCATTGCTTTGCTGAAGTTTCGCCGAAAGTCAAGTCTGATTACGTGAAAAAACTGCAGAGCCACGGCAAAATCGTTGCCATGGTAGGCGACGGCATTAACGACGCGCCTGCACTCGCGCAGGCAGACATCGGCATTGCGATGGGCTCTGGCACTGACGTTGCAATTGAGTCAGGCTCAATCGTTTTAATGAGAAGCGACGTGTTCGACGTGGTGCGCGCGATAAAGCTCGGCAGGGCGGCAATCAGCAAAATAAAGCAAAACATGTTCTGGGCGCTCATCTACAATGTGGTAGGCATTCCCATAGCTGCAGGAGTGCTCTACCCGTTCACGGGAATGCTGCTCTCGCCCGCAATCGCAGGCGCTGCAATGGCGCTCTCAAGCGTGTCAGTGGTAAGCAACTCGCTGTTGCTCAAGAGAATAAAACTGTAAACCCAAGTTTCGCAAACTCGAAAAAACACCACGACGAGACCTGAAAATCTTCACGTCGAAGAAAAATGCAGTGGAAACCGCTCCGACGTAATCTAGTGATTAATGTTTTCCGCATCGACGTAAGCGAAATCACTTTGCGAAAGTCAGGTTGAAGAGTTAAGCGCTATTCATTTTTTTCAGCGTGTTTAGTATCGGCACGTCCAAGTCAAAAGTTTTCTTGAATTCGTCCATTCTTGAAATCATCAGGCCGGTGAGCTGGCTGGACAACTTCTGGCTTTTGATTTCTTTTAGGATAGCCTGCCAGTCTAAGTTCTGGTAGATTGTGCGCATGTCGTCCAGGTCTCTTTTTCTTGATTCGCTGGCGAGGCTTTTGAATAAGAAAACATCCTCCTTTGCAACCAAGTAAACGGCCGCGTTCCCATATTTTTTGTAGAATTCTGCGCGTTTTACTATTTCTTTGGAGAGTTCAAGTTTTCCACATACTTTCTTTACAAAAAGGTCAAGGTGGAATCCATCCTTGTTTTCAAACATTTTCAGTGGTTCCAGACGAGTGTATTCATCGATTATTTTCAGTGGTTCATAATATTGGGCGCCGAACAATGCGTCGCAGAAAATATCGCAGTCACTCTTGTTCCTGAAAACAATGTCCACGTCTTTCGTGGTTTCCTTGAACTTCCGGAAGGACATGGCGCAGCCGCCGATTAAGAAAATGTCTATTGGCTGCCTGATTCGGATTCCAATTTGCTCAAGCTCTTCGCCTATATATTCTGCATTAAACTGCTTCATAGCCAACCGACCTCAATTCTTCAAGCGAGGCAAGCCCGCCGAAGGGAGTCTTTCCGCGACTCTCAATAAAATTAACGAAACCCACAATATAATCTTTACCCACGCCAAACGTCTGCCTCTTATTCAAAAGCAGTTTGACATTGTACTTGTTCTTTAGCGCGAGGAAAGCAGCATAAACGATTCCGCGTGTGTTCTTCTGAATGGCCAGCGTGTGGATAATCAGGTCTCCAAGGTCTGGCTTCTTGTTCGCGTAATAGTATTTGCCTGAAGGCAGCAGTTGCAATCCATACTCATGAGTTATTCCATAAAAAGTCGGCCAATAGTGCCTGGGTTTTGCTTGCCCCGGAGTAACGAAAATCGCTTCCAGTTCTTTCGCGCTGTCAAACGAAAATATCGCGTGGTCTATATGGCTTAATTCCGCTACCGCTTCTTCTGAACACGCCAGCCGTATCGTTTGCCTGCAAAAGTCAGCGACCGGTTCGGCTTCTTTCCTCAACCGGTACATGCCTTTCTTGGGCATTGAAACGAGCCCAAGGCTCCGAAGCCTTGCCAAAAGCCGTTTTGCGGTTGGTGCGGGAAGGTCGAGTTCCTTCAACTTAAAGCTGTCTCTTGATTTGATGAATGACAACAAAAACTGGTTGTAGCCCACAAGAATGTCTGCTAATTTAAGTTGCGGAAAATCTTTCCGCACTAGATAAAAGCCGAATCCAACTGCGCTTGACAGGGCAACCTCCTTGCTCCGGCCTTTCCTGACGACACTAACCAGCCCATATTTCTCGAGCTTTCTCACGTACCCCGTAAGATTCGGTTCCATAATCTTTAAAGCCGACGCTATCCCTTTCATGAAAGCCTTTTTATCCACAAGGCAATCCAGCACCTGCGCCTCTCTCACACTTAATCTCATAGTATCAAATTATATAACTAATATATTAAATACTTATGCTTTTCGATACGATAACGTTATCGTGGAGTCTCTGCACTTTTTTTTGGATATTGTTCTTTAAGTTTAGTGCAGAACAAGGCATTTGAGGGGTTTTGAACCTGCAATTCAATGCCGCACAGCTGCTAAAGAGAATAAAACTGTGAAAAAAACAACTCAAAACTATTCAAAACCAGCCAGAGCCACTCAAAACTCGTTTAAGCCGTGAGTGAAGCAGCTTCAAAACTGAAAGCTCTAAACTCAAAACTCGTTAAGCCAGGAGAGGGAGTCGAACCCCCCTAGTCCGGTGTCTGCGTGCCCTTTCTTTCCTTTTTTCTTTCTTTTGGGGCACCCTGCCACTTTTCTTTCTTTTCGGAACGCCGAAAAGAAAGAAAAGGGGCGGACTGCAGCCGGATGCATAGCCGCTCTACCATCCTGGCGTAAAACGTTTTCAGTCTTGAGTTTTGGGTCTTGGGTGGTATAGAATTTTCGAACCGCAGTTCGAAACTAATCTACCATCCTGGCAAAAGATTGTTTTGTCTATGTGGTTTTGAGTTTTGCAGTTTCGAGTTTCGTGTTTGTTTTTTCTCATCTTACTCTTTTATTTTTTTCTCTTCCACGCTGCGCCTTGTTTTCCGTCTTCGAGCGTTATTCCTGCTTCGCTTAGTTTTGTGCGTATCAAGTCGCTTTTCTTGTAGTCTTTCTTGCTTCTGGCTTCTTCTCTTTCTTTTATTATGCCTTGCATTATTTCTTCAATGCTTCCTTTGCTTTCAGCGTTTACTTCGCTAGCGAGTTGTTTTATTTTTTCAAGTTCTCCAGTGCTTGCTTCTGCTTGTTTTTCAAGCAGCCCGAACACTTCCGCGAGCTTCAGGAATGTTTCTACTGCGTCATCCAGCTCGTTTTCGTTTATTTCTCCAGCGTCTATATACGCGTTTATCGTCTTGGCGATTTCGAATAATGATGCGAGCGCGCTGCTCGAGTCAAAATCGTTGTCCATTGCTTCAGTGAATTGTTTTTCGAGTTTTGCGATTGCCAGCGTAAATTTTTCGTTTTTTTCACTCGTTGTTTGCTTTGCGTTCTGTGCTTTTGCGAGCGTGTTGTGCAAGTGGTCGAGCGACGCTTTTGCTTCCACGAGGCTTTGCTCGTTAAAGTCTATTGGCGAGCGGTAGTGCGTGGACACGAAAAACAAGCGCATTGCTTCAGGCTCGTGCTTTTCAAGCGCTTCCTCTACTGTGATAAAGTTTTTGAGGCTCTTGCTCATTTTCTCTTTTTTTATCGTCAGCCACCCGGTGTGAAGCCAGTGCTTCACGAATTCAACGCCGTTTGCCGCTTCGCTTTGCGCGATTTCGTTTTCGTGGTGCGGGAAAATCAAGTCTACTGCGCCTCCGTGAATGTCAAACGTTTTGCCCAAGTACTTGCTGCTCATTGCAGAGCATTCAATGTGCCATCCTGGCCTGCCGTCGCCCCAAGGAGACGCGAATTTTATTTCCCCTGGCTTTGCTTTCTTCCACAACGCGAAGTCCGCAGGGTGCTTTTTCTCCTCGTCCACTTCAACACGCGCCCCGCTTTTTATCTGCTCGAGGTTTTGCCCTGACAATTTCCCGTACTCTTCAAACTTTGAAACGTCATAGTAAACTCCTGAACTTGTCGCATAAGCAAACCCGTTCTCCTCCAACTTTTTCACTATCGCTATTATTTCAGGAATGTGCTCGCTCACTTTAGGGTAAAAATCCGCTTTTGTTATTCCAAGCGCTTCCATTTCCTTCAAAGATTGTTCTGAAAAGCGAGAGCTTAGCTTGAGCGCGTCTTCCTTCCGCTCGTTCGCCCTTTTAATTATCTTGTCGTCAATGTCCGTAACGTTCTGCACGCTTTTCACGCTGAAGCCTTTAAAGCGAAGGTAGCGTTTTATAACGTCGAACGCAACGTAAGTTCGCGCGTGGCCAATGTGCATCTTGTCGTAAGGCGTCAAGCCGCACACGTACATTTTCACTTCGCCTTCTTCAAGCGGCTTGAACTCTTCTATTTTCCTGCCTAGCGTGTTGTAAACCTTCAAAACCATGAAATAGCCTACGAAATTCAAACTTTTAATTGTGGCGGCTTGGCTGCAGCAACGCACTCTAATTGTTTTTCAACGCATTTTCCAGCCAACTGCCCGTGCACCGGGCAGATTGCCGAGTGCCATGCTGTCTCTGCCGCGAGCTTTACTGTGTCAAAAACGTCTTCAGAATCCCGCGCTGCGCGCACTATTATTCTCCCGCTCACTGAAAACAACACTATTTTTCCCTCATGCTCGAACTTTGCAATGCCTATTTTTTCAGAAAACTTCAACTTCTCGAACGCCTTTTGGCCTGCCAGCAGCTCCCCAAACTTTTTGCGCTCGAACGAAAACTGCTTGCCTTCCGCTTGGTAGCTCACGTGCGCTTCTCCTGAAATTTTTCCAACGTTTTCCTCGACAGTGCAAGGGCGAATGATGATTATTCCTCTCTTGATTTCAATCACCTAAATAAGCAACAGAAAACCACTCAAAACTACTGCAAAACCACAGAAATGAAACCACCAAGTCAAAACCATTCAAGACAATTCAAAACCGCCTGCTATTTTATTCTTATCCTTATCGTCCACTCTTTCTTTTTTCCGTTCTGTTCCACTTCAAGCACTTCATGCCCTTCTTCGCGAATGCTTTTCGGCACGTTCACGCTCGACGGCTCATAGTCCACAATTACTTTCAGCACGTCGCCTATCTTTTTCTCTTCGCGCAACTCTTCAGCCCTTATTTTAGCGAACAGGAACGTGTCCGGGCATTTCTCACCCCTCAAATCCAAAACATGTTCAACCAAATTCTTCACCTCTAAAACAAACAAAACAATTCAACGCGCAAAAAAAAACAAATACGGTTGCAATTCGTCAGGCAACATTTTCAGCTTGCGTATTACGCATTATTCGTTTTCACTTCTGCACTTTTTTCTTTTTCTACCCTTCGCACTTGTACTCTACCGGAGACGGAACGAATCCCTTCCCACCGCATGCTGTGCAATTCTTATTTTTCTTCACTTTAAACTCGTCGAACGAGACAGTGCGCGCGTCGAATATTATCATTCTCCCGCCGAGTTTCGCTCCTAACCCTGCCAAGTGCTTTACGCACTCTATTGCTTGGACAGAACTCGCTACTCCAAGCACTGGCCCGAGAATTCCAGCTTCCCTGCAGGACGGAATCGTCCCTGCAGGCGGAATGACTGGAAACATGCAGCGCAGGCACGCGCTCTCACCTGGAATTACCGTGAACACTCTGCCCTCGAATTGAAGCGCTGCAGCGTGAAACAACGGAGTTTTGTTCACCACTGCCGCGTCATTTATCGCATATCTAGTGGGAAAATTGTCCGTACCGTCGCAAATCGCGTCGAACCCCTTCAGCAATTCAAAGCAATTATCATACATGATTATCTCTTCTATTGCTTCCACTTTTATTTCAGGGTTGAATTCCATTATCCTTCGCGCTGCTGTTTCTGCCTTCGGCTTTCCAACGTCTGCAGGCGTGAACAAAATCTGCCTGTTCAAGTTGTTCGCTTCGATCTTGTCGCTGTCCACAATAGTTATGTTCCCGACTCCGCACGCTGCCAGGTAGTAAAGCGCCGGGCACCCTATGCCTCCTGCGCCTGTCACTACCACTTTGCTTTGCTTGAGCTTGCGCTGTTCACGCGCCCCGAAATTCGGCAGAATCAACTGTCTCGAATACCTCTTCAACTCGTCCACGCTCAACAATGCTACCACCAACATCCTGCAATAGAAACAAAAAAACACGCGCTAATCGATTGTTTGCAATTTGCGCTGTCCCAGTATCCTGCTATTTTTTCTCTTTTTCATCCGCCTGAAACAGCAGGTGCGATATACACTACATCCCCGCTTTTCACTACTGTATCCAGTTCCTTCAAAAACCGAACATCCTCGCCGTTCACGTAAATGTTGATGAACTTGTTCAGGCTTCCGTTGGGTGCAACGCGTTTTTTGAATTCATCTCCATACGTTTGCCCCAGTTTTTCAATGAGCGTTCCAACGTCCCCGGCATACTCGATTTCCTTCTCCGCTTCCCCGTTCACTGCTGTTTGAATCGCGTTTGAAAATTTTACTTTAACCACTGCCACCACCTCTCCATCTCTCTTAAGCTTTATTTCTATATAAATAGTTAATTGAAAGAATTATTCTCATAGGAATGCATGTTTCACGCATGTTTTTATATCTTCAACGCGCAAGCTAATGCAGGGTGGTTGTTTTCTTGTTTGACGTTCGCAGAGTGCGCGAGGATTTTCCCATTCTAAAAAACGGCTTCATTTATTTGGATAGCGCTGCTTCTTCGCTTACTCCCGAGCAGGTTCTTCAGGCTGAACTGGACTATTACCGCAATTTCCGCGCGAACATCCACCGCGGGCTGTACAAGCCGTCGATTCAGGCAAGCGAGGCGTTCGACGATGCGCGTGAGAAACTGGCTCGCTTCATCAATGCAAGCAAGGATGAAATTGTTTTCACGAAAAGCACTACCGAAGGCATTAACCTTGTTGCGAACGCGCTTGATTGGAAGCAGGGGGATTCAGTTGAAACTACTCTCTTCGAGCACCACTCCAACCTGCTTCCTTGGCTAAGGCTGTCTAAGCGCGGGGTGAAGGTGAACATTCGCGAAGACTACTCTTCTTTTTCAAAGTCGTCAAAGCTTATTGCTGTGGGGCACGCGAGCAATGTTTTGGGTTCTGTTGCCCCTGTCGAGCGCATTGCGCGCGAGAAAGGCGACTCGCTTTTGCTCGTCGATGCCGCGCAGTCAGCGCCTCACTTTTCGCTTGACGTGAAAAAGCTAGGCTGTGATTTTCTCGTGTTTTCCGCCCATAAAATGCTCGGGCCTACCGGCATTGGCGTGCTTTACATAAAGCGCGACGCCCAAAAAACAGTCAACTCGCCTTTTCTCGGCGGGGGGACGATTCGCGCTGTCACTGCTGAGGATTACGAGCTCACTCACTTTCCTGAAAGCTGGGAGGCTGGCACTCCAAACATTGCGGGCGCTATCGGCTTCGGCGCTGCAGTTGATTACTTGAAGAAGCTTGGAATGGGCAATGTCCACGCGCACTCGAAGAAACTCGCTGAAAAGGCAGCAAAGGAATTGCGCGAAATAAACTGCGTGACTGTTTACGGGGAAAAAGAGTTCAACGGTATAGTTTCTTTCAACGTGAAAAGCATGCCTGCGCACGACGTTGCCGCAATGCTTGACGAGTCAGCGCGGATTTGCGTGCGTTCAGGCCACCACTGTGCAATGCCGCTCATGAAAAAGCTTGGCTGCAATGGCACTGCCCGCGCTTCATTCTACGTTTACAACACTGAAGAAGAAGTCGAAAAATTGGCAAGCGCAGTAAAAGACGTAGTCCAGCTCGCTTAATTTTTTTTCTGTTTCGACTCTCCAATTTCACGCACGAAAAACAAAAACACTTCGGAGCGTTCGCATGCTCTTTTTTTTTCTCGCTGTGTTATTGTTGTTTGCAGTTTTTTTATTTTGCGCTGGTTTTCAGCTCGCTTCCACTTTTACGCTCATCGAGTTTTCCAAGTGTTCGCCGTACTTTATTTTCGCTTTTTTTCCTTTTTCAGCGTCTGAATAGCGTGCAGTCAGCCTTGCTGCTTCTTCCACTGCTTCTTTTGTTTTTTCTCCTTTCAACAAGGCAATCGGGCTTCCTATCTTGTCTGCTTCATACAAGTAGTCGCCGTCTTCTTTCAATGCTTTCAGGCGCTCGTTTTCGCCTTCGTTTCTTCCAACAGCAATCCACGCGCCATTGACAAAAAAATGCCTTCCTACTTTCAATAGGTTCACGTCTTTCACGCTTACTTTCTCTTTCTTTTTGAAATCAAGCAGCGCGCGCATTTTGTCAGCGAACTCCTTGTACGTGAGCAGGCATCCTCCTGAAGGGCACGGGTAGTCTTTCAACCCGTATTTTTCAGCAAGCTCGAATTGCGGCGTTCTCCTTCTTCCTTGTATTCCAACAAGCTTGCTTCTGTCCACCCAGCCTTTTTTTTCAGCTTCAGTTTCAGGCAACAGTTGTGCAGACAACGGGCGCAGCAATTTTCCCTTCAATCCAGCTTCTTCCTCGATAAAATCAAGTGCTTTCCTGTGCTGGCTCATCGGCCGCTCGTCAAGCACTTCTCCAGTAAAAATAAAGCTCGCGCCAATTTCCTTCGCGTACTCTTTTGCTTTCTTTAAAATGTAAATCCGGCAGTCAATGCACGGGTTCATGTGACGGCCTCTTCCGTTGGGCGGGTCGCGTACTATTTCCATGTAGTCCTCGCCTTTAGGAATGTTTTTCACTTCTATTCCCAAGTTTTTTCCAGCTTCAAGCGACGCGCACCCGCCTCCCTTGCACAAGCAGAACGGCGAGCTGAAATTCAAGCCTATAACTTCAATCCCCTGCTCCTTAATCATTTTTACTGCAAGCAGGCTATCCAAACCGCCTGAAAACAAGGCAAGCGCTTTAATCTTTTTTTTAGCCACGAAAAACTCCTCTCTCCTCGCACAAACAAAAAACTGCAAGAATTAGGCTAGAAATAAATAAAAACAATTCTGCCAAAACACGCTCTTTGCACGCAAAACACGAAAAAACAACGCGAAGCCGCAATTGAAACACGCGAAAAAACACAGTGCAAAACATCAATTAAATACGCATAAACGAAAACTCGTGAAAAAACAGCGTAAAAGCAACTTATAGTAAATCGCGTATATTTTTGAACTTTTACAATACGCGATTTACTGCTAGCAAATAAGCACGAAATGTTCAAATATCCGGCTTATTTGCTATTACGCAAAATGAGAGCCCTCGCGCACAACGCGCTCTAGAACTTTATTTTTTTATTTTCTTGCTTGTGTTCTCACTAGCGGGTTTAATGCGTTTCTTCTTCCAGCGTCTCTCATTATTCTCGCCACTCTTTCAGCGCGAGTTTCGCCTGCCTTGCCTTCGAGCAAGTATTTTTCGAAAGGCGAAGCTGGTTTTTTTCCTTTAGTGTCTATTCCCCCAAACATTTCCCCTACCCCACACGAGAACTAATTATGCGCTTGAAAATATTTAAAGGCTCGCATTGGCAGAGGAGTATAATTTCCTTTAAATTTGGTAGATAAACTCGCTTTTCGTCACAGCGCTTCCAGGCACGCCGACGATAGTGGAATTAGGCGGAAAGCTTTTGTTTACAACGCTTCCAGCGCCTATCTTTGAATTATCGCCTATTGTTACTGGCCCGAGCACTATTGCTCCAGCGCCCACCACAACATTGTTTCCAATTGTAGGGTGGCGTTTCGCCTTCTGCAACCCCGTGCCTCCAAGCGTTACTCCCTGGTACATTGTCACGTTGTCACCGATTTCCGTCGTTTCCCCTACTACCACGCACATTCCATGGTCAATGAACAAATTCTGCCCTATTGTCGCGCCAGGATGAATTTCAATTCCAGTGAGAAAGCGCGCGAACTGCGAAATAAAACGAGGCACTAAAGGCACGCGCATTCCCCTGAGAAAATGCGCTATCCTGTAAGCAATTACAGCATGCACGCTCGGATAAAGCAGCACTACCTCCAAAATATTTCCCGCTGCAGGGTCTTTCTTGAGCGGAATAGTCAAATCATTCTTCAAAGTCTTGAAAACACTCACAATCTACACCTCGCACTAGCAGAAAACAAGCTTCTTTTAACTCGCAAAAAATAAAAACAGAACTCGCGCGCGAGAAAAGAAAGAAAAACAAAAGAAAAAGAAAGAAAAACTGAAGAAAGAAGAAAAAAATAAAAGAAAAAGAAAGAAGAATAAATGGAAGTTTTTATTAGATTCGAGCTCGGCTCGAATGCTAAAAAAGTTCCGCAGAACTTTTTTATTCTTCCATTCCGCCGCCCATGCCTCCCATTCCGCCTGGGGGCATTGAGGGCGCTTTTCCTCTCGAGCTGATCATGTCGTCTATTCTCAACAGCATTTCTGCTGCTTCGCTTGCGCTTGAAATCGCTTGTTTTTTGACTTTAACAGGCTCGATGACGCCGAGTTCTTTCATGTCCGCGATTTTGCCTTCGTAGATGTTCACGCCCATGCTTCTGCCGTCGTCTTTCTTGTGCCTGCTTCTCAAGGCTACGAGCGTGTCTATCGCGTCCATTCCAGCGCTTTCAGCCAAAGTTCTTGGAATCGTTTCAAGAGCGTCAGCGAACGCTTCTATCGCAAGCTGTTCCCTGCCGCTGATTTCAGTCGCGTACTTGCGCAACCTCTGCGCGAGTTCGACTTCAACGCTTCCTCCTCCAGTAACGTACCTGCCGAGCTCTATTGCGCTCGAAACAGCGCCAATGCCGTCTTTAATGGCGCGTTCTCCTTCGCTTACAACGTGGCTCGTGCCTGCGCGCACGAAGAGAGTTACGCTCTTCGGGTCCTTGCAGTTTTCAACGAAAACCATTTGCTCGCCAGCGATTTTCTTTTCCTCCACATTGCCGGCAAAACCCAAATCTTTTTCCTTCAAGTCGTCGAGGCTCGTCGCGACAGTTGCGCCTGTTGCTTTCGCGAGTTTTTCCATGTCGCTCTTTTTCACCCTGCGCACTGCAGCAATGCCTTTCTTCGAGAGAAAGTGTTGTGCCATGTCGTCAATGCCTTTCTGGCAGAAGATGACTGTCGCCCCGCTTTTCGCGACTTTGTCAGCCATTTCCTTCAGCATTTTTTCCTCTTGGTCAAGGAATGCAGTCATCTGGTCAGGCGAAGTAATCTCGATTTTCGCGTCAGTCTCCGTCTTTTCTATCTCGAGCGCGCAGTCAATCAGCGCTATCTTCGCTTTCTCGATTTTCTTCGGCATTCCACTGTGCACTATTTCCTTGTCAACAAGAACGCCGTTTATCAACTGCGTGTCTTTAATGCTTCCGCCCTCTTTTTTCTCCACTTTAATAAAGTCCTGGTCTACGACGACTTTCCCGTCCTTTTTTTCAGCAACTTGCCTCACTGCTTTTACTACTAGCGTTGCGAGAAAGTCTTTCGAGTCCCCTACTCCTACTGTCTTCGAGCCCATTGACACTGCAGCAATGGCTTCAAGCGTTTTCACGTCTTCAAGCTTTACTGGGTAGCTGATTTCCTCTAATATTTCAACAGACTTTGTTGCTGCTTTCTTGTACCCGTTCACTATCGAACTCGCGTGAATATCCTGGTCAAGCAACTCGCCTGCCTTTTTCAGCATTTCTCCAGCAAGCACTGCAGCAGTCGTAGTCCCGTCTCCCACTTCCTTGTCCTGCGTCTTCGCGATTTCAACCATTATCTTCGCAGCAGGGTGCTCGACGTTCATTTCCTCAAGAATAGTCGCGCCGTCGTTCGTTATCACAATGTCGCCCAATTCGCTCACTAGCATCTTGTCCATTCCTTTCGGGCCGAGCGTAG
The DNA here is from genome assembly GCA_016212395.1 of Microcaldota archaeon. Taxonomy (GTDB): domain Archaea; phylum Micrarchaeota; class Micrarchaeia; order Burarchaeales; family JACRGF01; genus JACRGF01. The sequence continues at coordinate 2,792 of JACRGF010000062.1, read as the reverse complement.
TCCTCACTGCATTCGCCACTGCGTAGGCGACTGCAATGTTCGTCCGCTGTGCGTCTCTCCCGATAACGCGGTTGCTGCCTTCAGGCAGAATCAACACTTGCTGTCCACTCAAATTTCCTTGCGCCATATTCTCCTCACCTCTAAAACTAAACAAATTAACGTGAATAAAAAACATTTTTCGAAGACTCGCGTTAAAACAAATACAATTTCATTCTCTTTCCCGTAGAACCGCTTGTTTTCCTCTCGCTATTATTTTTCGCTCGTTTCTGCTGGATTTTCTTGTTTTTCCAGCAGTTTTTCTCTAAAAAATGATTTTTCGCCCCCACTTTTCTTCAAAAAACCCGCTTGCAAACTACTCTTTACGCATAAAACTATAAAAACCTTCCCAAAAACAAGCGTTTTAAGGCGCTTCGACGCTCGCGCAGAAGCGTTTTCAAGAAATAAACCCAGTTCAAGGCACTCCTGCACTAAGCTGTTCACATATTATCATACTATATCTTTTCCAAAACTCCGGGATAGCAGCTTCAACGCGTTCCCGCGCTTCAACACCATGTGCTTCCATACTCCCGTGCAATGCGAACACTAACGGCTTGCGCAGCGTGCCTAACCAGTCTTTTTCATCTCTAATGGCTGGCGCGAGCATTCCAGCAGCAAGCGAAACGTCTATTCCTTTTTCCGCAGCGAAAAACAAGAAATCTGCAAACCTCTTCCTAAACTTAAATTCAATTTTCTCGTTCGCAACAATTCTTGCAATCCTCTCAAGCAATTGCGGCTTTTTTCGTATTCTTTCAACCAAACTGTTTGCAGACCCTGCGATTTCTCCAGATAATATTCTCCTGCACGTGAGAAGCGACCCTGTTGCAAGTTCCCTGAAAGTTGTGCGTCTTTCACTTTCTCTAACTTGAATTTGTTCGCTCATGCGTTCACCTTCCAAAAAAATTTAACACGGCAAGTGTCTCCCCTGCTCTCCACGTCTTGCTGTTGTAGGAGTATGCATTGGTTCTTCAGCGAGCCTTGCTTCTATTTGCGGTATTGCCTTCAAAATTCTCTCTCTCTCGCTCCGCTGTTTCTGCTTTCCTTGAACGCTGCAAGCATTATTCTTCTTAATTCGCCTTCTTTCAAATCATTTACGACTGCATCGTTTCCAATCTTTCCGTTGAACAACGGTGCGAGTTCTTCTGCTGCTACTGAAACGTCGGCGTTCGCTTTTGCTGCCAATGCCAAAAACTCTGCGCAATTTTTTCTTTCGTAATCATCGCGTTTTCGGCTTTCAGCTATTCTCGCTATTGCCTTGAGTTTTGCTTCGAGCTTGCCTGCGTCTCTCCATTTGCACGTTAATTTGAATATTCGCTCGTTGTCCTTCTCGCTCTTGTCTAATGGTTGCGTTCTTTCCACGCTCCACATTGCTCTCTCTTCTTCCGCTCGTTCGCGCAGTTTTTGCCGCCATTTTTTTTCTTTTCTTCCCAATAAAACTTCTTTCACTGTTTTGATTATTTCCTTGTTTTCTTTCGGCGTGCATACTGTTATTCTCAGCAAGTCTCCGCTGCACGCGCGGAACACCATTCCGTATTCTTTCTTGAATCGTTCGAACAATTCCGCTGCTTTTCCTGGAACTTGGAGCGTGAAAAAGTTTCCTTTCGAAGGCAGTATGCTAATCCCTGTTTCTTCGAGTTCTGCCACCATCGCGTCTCTTTCTCTTCTCACGAGTTCTCTTGCGCGGTGCGCTCTTTTTATTCCTCTCGGAGTCAAGCATGCTTCGACAAGTTGTTGCGTGAGCCCTGTCACGTTGAACGTGGGCTTTGCTGCCTTGAGCTTTGCTATCACTTCCTCTGAACCGAGCAGGTAGCCGATGCGCACGTGCGCCAGCCCGAATGCTTTGCTCATCGAGCGCAGTATCACTAGATTCGGGTGTTCTTTCAGCAAGTCTGCAACAGTATTCCCGCTGAATTCGTAGTACGCCTCGTCTATCACGACGAGCTTGTCTTTCGGTGCTTCGCGCAGTACGCGTTCAATCAATTCTCTTGGTGCTATTGTTCCAAGCGGGTTGTTCACTGCTTCTATGAACCCTGCTTTCACTCGCGGGTTTCTCAATGACGCTATAAAAACATCTGCAGTATCTCTAGTAAAATGAACTCCGTCTTTCAAAGGCGCTTGCATTCTCTCTACTTCCTGAATGTCTGTGAATACTCTCGTCATGTCGAAAGTCCAGCTTGTAGTTGCAACTGCGTCGCCTGGGCCTGCAACTGAGTTGACGAGTGTTTGAATGCCTTGCTCGCCTCCTCCAAAACAGACGACGTTGTCTTTCGTTATTCCTGCTTTAGGCGTGTCGCTGTTCACGTAGCTCGCTATTGCAGTGCAAGCTCTCGTCGCCATGGGGTCTGCGTACTTGCACAATCTGCCCGGGGAAAGCGCGTACTTTGCAAGAACCATCCTTACTCCCAGCCCGTGCTTGAATGCAAGATTTTCATTCGAGCCAGCGTAAATTCGAGGGCTTCCCTGTCCTGCAGGCGTCTTGTACATTGCAAGCTTTTCTACTCCTTGCCTGAAAAAACCAGTTCTAGCTGTGCTCATTCAAAACAACCCCTCACTCAAATAATTCCAGAAAACTAGTGGAATTTAATGCGAAAACCGGTTAATAAACGTTCGCTTGAAATGTATGTGTTTAGCTGCGTCGGAGCTCCGACGTGTGGTTTTTGACCGAAAAGTGGAAATTCTTTTTCGTCGAAAGCTGTTTGGCGATTAGAGATGAATGAAGTTGAAGAATTGAGGTTGAGGGTAGCCCAGCTTGAAGC
>JACRGF010000061.1 GCA_016212395.1 Microcaldota archaeon | reverse complement strand
TGTTATGCTCTCTGGCAACTTTGTAAACGCTCTTCCTGCCAGCGAGCAAGTCATCAATTATTTCCAGTATTTGATAAGGTTTTAGTTTGTACATATACGTAATTCGAGCTAACGAGAGAAAGTTATTTCGGGATAAGACAGTTTTTTGCAGGAAAACAAGCTCTCGGGTTTTTTTCAGCTGGCGAGGGCTCGTGGTGAAAGTGTTTAAATATTGTTGCACGAAATTGGTAGTTATTCGAGGTGGATTTTTTTGCCGACTAGTTACGCTGAAGCTGGAATTGACGTTGCAAGAGTAAAGGAAATACAACGGCGCGTGAACAAGACGATCACTTCTACTCACGGGGACAAGACGCTTCCATTGCTCGGGCATTACGCTGGCTTGTTCAAGGCTGAAGGAAAAGTGCTGGCAATGCACACTGATGGAGTGGGAACGAAAGTGCTCGTAGCCCAGCAAGTTGGCGTTTACGATACAGTGGGAATAGACTGTGTTGCAATGAACGTGAACGATTTGGTGTGCATTGGCGCCCGACCGCTCGCGCTCGTGGATTATATTGCTTTGGAAAAAGAAGACGCGGGCTTGGTGTTTGAATTGATGAAGGGATTGGTGAAAGGCGCGAAGGAAAGCGATGCCGCGATAGTCGGAGGCGAGACAGCAATAATGCCTGACGTGATAAAAGGAGTGGAAGGAAGAACGGGGTTTGACTTGGCTGCAACTATTGTTGGAATAGTGGATGAAAAGAAGCTAATTACAGGCGCGAGAATGCAGGCAGGAGATGCAGTGATAGGCTTGGCGTCAAGCGGAGTGCACTCGAACGGCTTGAGCCTCGCGAGAAAAGTATTGCCAGTAGAAGAATTCGGGAGGCAAATGCTCACGCCGACAAGAATTTACTCGCGCTTGATGCTGGAGTTAGTGGAGAAAGTGGACGTGCGCGGAATAGCGCACATTACTGGAGGCGCGTTCTCTAAACTAATGCGCATTGGAAACCACGCGAAAAAAGGGTTTTTCCTAGACGACATGCCACGCCCGCACTCTGTATTCCAAGCAATCCAGGAACGAGCTGGAATAGATGATAGGGAAATGCACCGCACGTTCAACATGGGCGTGGGCATGTGCATTGCAGTGCCAAGAGAAGCAGTGGAAGACGTGCTTGTTTCATGCAAAAACCACAGGACTCCCGCGAAAGTAATCGGCAGGGTAATAAACCAAAGAAAAGTGTTAATAAAGAAAAAAGGCAAAACAATTCGAGTGGACAAATAGGAAAAAAGAGGCGGGAACGTGGCGAGAGTAAAATTTGTTAAAATGCAGGGCGCTGGAAACGATTTTATAGTAATAAACGAGTTCGAGAAAGAAGCAGTGAAAGAAGCGAAAAAGAAAGAGTTTGCAGTAAAAGCATGCGACAGGCACTACGGAATAGGCGCGGACGGAGTGCTGTTTGTCTCGAAATCAAGCGTTGAAGGAGCAGACGCTCGAATGAGAATATTCAACCCTGACGCGAGCGAGCCTGAAATGTGCGGGAATGGAATAAGGTGCGCTGCAAAATTTTTGCTTGAAGAAGGAATAACTGAAAAAAAACAGTTGAGCATTGAAACGCTTGCGGGAATAATAAAACCAGAGATTACTGAAGAAGGGCTGGTGAAAGTGGACATGGGAAAGCCGGTAATAGAAAAACTTCACGATTATATTTTCATTGACGGAAAGCAAGTGGATTTCACGCAGGCAAGCATGGGAAACCCGCACACAGTAATAATTGTTGACAGCGTGAAAAACATTGACGTGCGCACGCTCGGGAAGAAAATTTCAGAACACCCGCGGTTTCCGAAAAAAACAAACGTGCACTTTGTAGAAATAATCTCGCGCGACAAAGTGAAAGCAGTAACGTGGGAACGCGGGGCAGGCGCAACGCTCGCGTGCGGAACAGGCGCGTGCGCGATTGCAACAGCCTTGCACGCGCAAGGAAAAACCAGCGAACAACTAACACTGGAAGTGCCTGGCGGGGAATTGAAAACAAAACTCGAAACTGCAGAACCGCAAAACTCGCAACCGACCAAGATTTACTTGATAGGGCCAGCTGAAAAAGTGTTTGAAGGAAGGACAAAATCTAACATTTTGTCCTGTTTGTAAATGAGAATGAGCAGTTCGAATTTACAATACAAAAATATAAACGCGAGAAAAAGTTGAATGAAAACACGACATCGAATTTTTACGCTCTTGTTTCTGAAAGCGTTGTTCGAATGTGTTCAATTAAAGGAAGGCCTGTTGGAACGTCCAAGAGCTTTTCAGCTGCTTTTTCAGGGTGGATTAAGAGCATTGCCCGTACTGTGACGTAATCGTAAAAACGTTCGCGCGAACGGACGATATCGCTTTCAAAAAAAATGCTTACCTGCCTTCCATTGCCTTTTAAAACAACTTTAACTTCAGCTTCGTCGATTGCAGGATTAGGCTGCATAACTTGCACGCTCCACTCGTTCAACCCGCGTTCTTCAGCAGCACGCGCGAGAGCTTGCACAAAATTCTTCGCGCTATTTGAAGGGCTTATGCAGTTTAGTTTAACGCCAATACTGCGGACTGTTTGAAAAATATAAGGCGCAACATCCTCCTTCTTTCCAGACAAAAACAAGATAGTACGCAGGCCAGTCGAGTGGCGAGTTTGCCTGCACCCGCGCCTTGCTTCAAAAGCAGGTTGCGCTTGCCTGCAACCCTGCCTTGCTAAAACAAGCTTTGCTCCAGCCATTAGATTCAACTCGCAGCCAATTGTTGTGCTAATTGATGCGCTTCAAGCATAAAGCGCTCGAATGCAGGCCTGTCTGTTATGTCAAAAAACAAGCCAACCACTCCAGGGACAGTAAACAGCATTCTCCACTTGTGCTCAACAGGAGTTTGGCCGTCTTCAAGCACACAGCTTATTCCTTGCGCGTTAATGAACAGTTCAATCGAAGTGGCTGCTCCCTTCGAATTTCCTCGAAGAGAGACAGTCACTTCAGCATCGCTTTGTTTCGGGCCAGTCTTCCAAAAAGAGAGAGAAAGCATTTCGAGTTTTCTGCTGACAAACGCGAACTTGAACGCTTCAATCAAATCAAGCGCAACTCGCTGGACGCCGTAGCCTCGCGCGATTCTTTGAATGAGCGTGTTGAATTGCACTTCTGCCTCTGCACCCTTAAAACTCGGGCCTGGAGTTCTTTGAACGCTTGCCTGTGCTTGTGCCATAAATAAATTTTGTTCGAACTTGTATTTAAAGGAGTTAGTTTTAGGTAAGTGTTTAGCTGCTCCCTCGCATTGCAGCAATTAACGCAACCTGCGGGTTGATTCCCTGCAAGTTCCAAGTCGCAACCATTGATGCAAGCACTTCGTAGATTCCTGCTCCTTTCTGGTTTCTGAGAGTTCCCATG
>JACRGF010000063.1 GCA_016212395.1 Microcaldota archaeon | reverse complement strand
CATGGGAACTCTCAGAAACCAGAAAGGAGCAGGAATCTACGAAGTGCTTGCATCAATGGTTGCGACTTGGAACTTGCAGGGAATCAACCCGCAGGTTGCGTTAATTGCTGCAATGCGAGGGAGCAGCTAAACACTTACGCAAAACCCACAACCCGCCTGCATCCTCCCTCCACAGTCGCTTGTTGCTAACACTTATAACACTAGTGTTAGCTAACACGCGTGTTAGTGTTTTACAAGCCTTTGTGGTGGTCTCGGGATTTTCTTCCAGCGCTCGTCAACCCGCGGAACGACCTTCCTCTCCCCTTCAAGCAGTAGTTCGCGCTCGGGTGCGCCCTGTCAACTAGAATGACTTCAAAGTACTTCGTCTGCCCGTCTTCGCCGACCCAGTAAGAGTTCAACACTTCACAGTTAATGTACTTGCGCGCTGCGCGCTGCTCTGCCATTCCCTGGTGAGACATTGAAGCTGAAATGAACACTGCTGCTTTGGACGGTTTTCTTCCGTTCGGAGGCTTTATTCTCTTGCGCAAACCCTTCCCTATCTTCACGCGCACGACTATTATTCCCTGCTTCGCCTTGTAGCCCAACTCTCTCGCGCGAGCCAAGTTCGTCGGCCTCTCTGCACGCTCGACGGAAGGCGCTTTCCTCCACCTTATCAAACGCGCCTTGTACTCAGGCGAACGCTCCGCGTACTCCTTCTGGAAAGTTTCTTTCAACAACTGGTAAAAGCTCATCTTCAACTAACTCCGCCGATTCAGACGCCCTAGCAAACGAGCGAAATCCACACCTCGGCAACACAAACTTACTCTGCATAAGAATAAAAACGCTTGCAATACGCCGTGTTACTTGTAAGTCGCGTCAGACTTTTGCTCAATCTACCTTTTCAAATACCTGAAATTAGTTTTTTCCCCTTTCAACGCTTCTTCCAAATCTTGCTTGTGTTCTTCAAGCTCTTTCCTTGAAAGTTTTTCAACAGGCATCACCGCGCGCTCTACAATGCCCAGCTCTTTCCTAATGCCCTTAAGCTCTTCATAAATCATTTCAAGCGTTACCTTATTGCAACCACCCATATCCTCACCGTTAAACATCAAACTCCAACACTTAACAATATCTATTCGCACTTGCCCCACATGAATTGAAAGAATTTCCTGTAACCATCCGCCAATCTCCTGCTTTTCAGCACGAATTGCACTGGCTCTTCGTGCAGGCACCCTGGCTTTACTCCCACGAACGTTACCACCCTGTCTCCGAAAATGTCTATTGATGTTGGGCTAGAGTATTTTTTAGGCAAAAACTTGTATGGTTTTCCAACGAGCTTCAGAATTTCCGGCTTTTGCTCTTTCACTTCCCAGTCGAACAAATGCATGAATTTTATTCCCTTCCTCTTCCTCTCTCGTTGAAACCGCGGCAGGAAATGCTTCAGCCTTTCATCCAGCCAGAATGCTTTCGCGCCGATAAAATAAACTGTTTCCCCAACTTCGAGAATGTCCTGCAGATAGTTTTTGAACCCTTGAATTCCCTTGTACAAATACGCTTCCTCTGCAGTTTCAACTCCTTCAAACCTTTCCTGCAACTCCGGAAGCCTGCCCCTAATCTTCTCTTCCTTCTCCGCCACAATATCCAGCAAGCGCGACGGGTTGACTGCGTTGTAATTCTTCCTTCCTTCAACGAACGATTCAGACACCAGCCCTTTCTCCAACAATTTCGCCAGGCAGTCGTAAACATTCCTCCTGTGCACTTTGCTCTTCGCGGAAATAAGCTCTATCGACGCCTGCTTCAAGCTCACGAGCACTTCGTACACTCTCGCCTCATTCTGCCCCAAGCCCGCCTCGCGCAAAACATCCTCAAACATAATACCACTGTCCTGAGTCTTCAGTCTTGAGTCTTGTGTGGTGGTAATTATCACCACCATTATTTAAATATTTCCTTGTTCGTAACAATTGTTTAGAAGGCAGCAAGTGTTGGCTTGCTTGCAACTGGAGGTAAAACTTATGGCTGTTCAACAACCTGTTTGCGTGAGCAGGGCTGGAATTCTGCAGGTTCTCGAGAGAACTAGCGAAGTGTGCCGGCCGGCGTTTGCGCTTATAAGCTCGGATGATGCGCGCAGGGAAGGTTTTTTTCAGAGGGCAAACCTTGAAGTGGACAAGTTTGAGGCTTTAAGGGATGTTAAGCAAAAAGGTGAAAAAACTCGCGAAGGCGTTCATTTAAAATTGGAGGACGACCGCAGTGCCTTTCCGTGGCTGGAATTGTATAACAAGCGTTTTTCTGTGAAGGCAGAAGTTTTTTTCTGGACAACGCAGCTTCCTCAACGCGATGAGCAAGGCGCAGGGAGATTAATGCCTCCGTTTTACCCGCAGCTTGTGCGCGTATACGGCATTGCCTGCATGAAAGAGCCTGCTGAACCTTCAAAACGCAGGGAAACTGAATTGTGCGCATGCCACATCTCTCCAGTCTCCACTTCTTTCGGAGGTTTTTTGGAAGGCTTGTTCAAAAGATTTCAAAGCGATATTCTGCCTGTCCAGCTTTCTCCGTTTAATAATATTCCAGAGCTAAAAAATCTTGCACCTTTATTGCCTGGCGATTTGGAGGACCTCACTGGCGCTTTCACGAGGCTCATGCGCCTTCATTCGGAAAACAACCACGAGCTGGCGAGAATGTCGCTTAATCTCTTGGCAGAATTCGAGGCAATGCTTGCGTCTGCTCTCGCGCATTTAGACGATTTGCGGGGCGAGGTTGCTAAACAGCATGCTGGGAGAATGGTCGAGTCTTTCTCGAAGTGGGTTTTATCGCGGGGGTAAACAAGTTTGCTATAGCATGCGTGCGAGTGCGAAAGTATTTAACCAATAAAAGCCAAAGGTGTTGTTTATGCGTGGGAGAGCGTTTGCTTCGATTGCTTTGCTTGTTGCAGGCATTTTCAGTTCTGTTCAAGCGAAGAGCGAGCCTGGCGCTTACCCTAATTTTTCAGGCGCTGGAGTGCACGGAAACCCTGGTGTTTTCACGCAGTACGGCGACTGGGGTTATGTTGAATTCGGAGGTGGAGCTGGAACGCTCAAGCTAGACATTGCTGCCACTACTGCTGTTGGCGAGCGGTTGCAGTTGCTTGCTGACAGCACTACAACTACTGGCGGGCAAGGCTCGAGCGAAAGCATTACTCTGCGCCTCGCGCTTCCGCTTGAATGGGGTTTCAACGTTGGAGCAGACGCTTCAACTACTTTTTCATCTTTAGGGAATTCTTCAAACGGGCGAGTTGGCGTAGTCCACGCTTCAAACCCTGGAGGCACTCTCTTGCGTGTTGGCGTTCAGCACGATATTGGAGGCAGGCAAACCACTTTTGGCGGGGAAGCGCGTTTCGAGGCTGGGCCTGTAGAACTGACTGGCGCTGCGAGCGTTGACGCTGTTCTTTCAGGAAAAAGCGGTTACGCAGGCCAGCGTGTCGGCGTCCAGCTCAAGGCCGGAGACAACGTGTTTTCCGCTGGAGTTGGAGGGAAAGGCGTTCAAGACTGGCGCGACGTTAGGCTGCACTATAGACGGTTTATTACTGGAACAACGTTTGCAGACGTTTTCGCGCAAACGCGAGTTGACAAAGCGCGGACGTTCACGCGCCCAGGCTACTTAGGCGTGGGAATAACTAGAATGTTCTAATTCTAAAAAATAGAACGCCGAGGAGGAGATTTTCAACTTCGCTGTGCTCCGTTGAAAAACCGCCAGCGGAGTTGGCGAAGATTTGAACTCCTAATCCCGCGAGGGGAACCAGATTTCGAGTCTGGCGCATTACCAGATTCTGCCACCTCGGCATGAGTATAGTTTTGAAGTTTCGAAGTTTTGTAGTTTCAAAGCCCAGTGTATTATATTTTTAATTGTTAGAAATATAAACTACTACTTTCAGCCTCCGTAGCTCAGCGGTAGAGCGACGGTTTCGTAAACCGTAGGTCGAGGGTTCAATAAGCTTTCCAGCTTTCTGAAAACTGAAAACAGAAAACTGAAAACTTGAAATCCCCTCCGGAGGCTTAAAATGTTTTCAGTTTTCGGTTTTGGAGTTTAGAAGTTTAGGGGTTTAGAAGTTTTGTCTATGTGGTTTTGAACAGTTTTGAATTGTTTTGGGTTTTGGAGTTTTGAGGTTGTTTTGCAGTTGGAGTTTTGTTGTCTGTGTTTTGTTTGGTTTTGTGCCGTGTTTTTAAAGTTTTTTCGCGTAACAATTTTCTGTTTGAGGTGTTTTTTTCATGGAAAAGCGTGTTTACGAGTGTCTCTCAAGTTTGAAGGGAAAACTGGACGAGTTGCTGAAGTCTGATCCTTACGTTGGAAGGAGTTTCAGCAAGCAAGGCTACACTTTGAAGGAAGGAAAAAGCGTTGGCGCTGAAGCAGACAAGTACTACGTGCTCATTAATGCTGACGACGAGTTTTTCAAGTGGGCTGAAGAGAAATTCAAGGCAGTGGAAAACGTAAAGCGCACAGGGAAAGAAACTGAAGCGAAAATAATTGCTGTGATAGACGAGGAAGCAAGTGCTGCAGAAGGCGGGCTTGGAGCAATCTTCGGCTAAAATAACATTTTTCTTTCTCTTTCTTTAATTCTTTTTTTTTTTTTCTTTACTTTCTCTTTTCCTTCGTTCTTTTCTGGTAGTTTATGGCGTCGTTTATTGCTCTCAAGAGCGCTTGCACGCTTGCCATTACGATGTCGTCGTTTACTGCGTTTGCCGCGAAAACGTTTTTCTGTTCGTCCATTACTTTAATTGTAACGTCCGCCAAAGCATCAGTCCCGCCAGTAATTGCTCTCAAATTATACTCCGTCAGTTTTATTCTTACAGTGCTTCCGAGAATTGTTTGAATTGCGTTTGCCGCAGCGTCCACTGGCCCGACTCCCTGCCCAGCGCCTTTCAAAATTTCATCTCCGTACTTCAGCACTATTGAAGCTGCTGGAGTTATTTTATTCCCAGTAACCACTGTTACTTCCTCGAGTGTTACCAACGGCTTGGTTTTAGCTGCTTGTCCTATCACGTCTTCTGAAATCGCTATAATGTCTTCATCGTAAATTTGTTTCTTGACTTCAGCGAGTTCCTTGATTTTCTTCGTTGCTTCAATCAACAGCGTTTGCTCTATCTTTTCGTACCCGAGTGCTTTCAACGCGTTTTCAATGCTTGCTTTCCCGGAATGCTTTCCAACAACTATTCTCCTCTTCTGTCCAACTAATTCCGGGGCAATAGGCTCGAACGTCTGCCCTGCTTTCAGCACTGCGTGCGCGTGAATTCCGCTCTCGTGCGCAAACGCTGCCTTTCCCACTAAAGGATAGTTGGGAGGCAGGTAAACTTCAGAATACCTCTCGAGCAGCCTGCTCGTTTCACTAAGCAATTCTGTTTTAATGTTAGTTCTCACTCCGTACAGTGCGTGCAGGCTCATTACTACTTGCTCGAGGCTCGCGTTTCCAGCGCGCTCGCCCAACCCGTTCACTGTAACTTGCACGTCTGTCGCTCCAGCTTCCACTCCAGCAAGCGTGTTTGCTACTGCCAACCCGAAGTCATTGTGCGCGTGCGTTTGAATAGGCACTTTCACTGCCTCGCGCACTTTTCCGAACAGCATTCTCGTAGCGCTCGGGTTCATTACTCCAACAGTGTCAGGCACGTTAATCCTGTCTGCTCCGGCTTTTTCCACTTCCTTGCACACTTTCAGCAAATACTCGAGCGGAGTGCGCGTCGCGTCCATCGGGGAAAAAATGCACTCTCGCCCATTCTTTTTCACATACTTTACTGCGTCAACAGCCATTTTCAAAACTTCTTCCCGCGTTTTCCCCATTTGGTACTTCAAGTGAATATCTGACGTTGAAACGAACACGTGCACAATGTCCACTCCAGCGTTCAAGCACGCGTCAATGTCTGGAGTGAGCACGCGCGCCAACCCGCACACTTTCGCTTTCAGCTTTTCGTTCGCAATCTTTTCCACAGCATCAAACTCAGGCTGGGAGTTCACTGGAAACCCTGCTTCTATAATGTCCACTCCAAGCTTGTCCAACGCCATCGCTATCTCGAGTTTTTCTTCTGTTTTGAACGAAACTCCAGCCAACTGCTCGCCGTCGCGCAGCGTAGAATCAAACACTGTAACGCGCGCAGGCATCTTCAATTTCTTGCCTGCCTCCTTGTTGAATTCGCTTACGAAAATTTTTTCACTGCTCATGGAAAACAACTTAGCCTGCCAAGTTTTAAATCATTTCTCAAACGAACAATTACTCTTCAAAAGGTGCATTCTTGCTTAAATTCAAAGGAATCATTTTCGACTTGGACGGCGTTGTTTTTCGCGGGGCGAAAGCAATTCCCGGCGCAGCAGAAACAATCCAGTTCCTGCGCGGTAAAGGCGTTAAAACGATTTTCCTCACGAACGCTTCAATGCGCACGCGCGCGCAAGTCGCCGAGAAACTCTCGAAACTCGGAATTTCAGCTCCTATCGAGCAAGTGATAACTTCCAGTTACGGCACTGGCATTTTCCTGCGCGAAAAATTCGGTGCGGGACGCGTTTTCACAGTTGGAGAGAACGGCTTGCGCGACGAACTCTCGCAGGCAGGCTTTCAAGTCTGCGAACATGAAAACGTTAATTTCGTAGTTGTAGGGCTTGACAGGGAGTTCACTTACGCGAAACTTTCTACTGCCTTCAAAGCAATAAGAAAAAGAGCGCTCTTCATTGCCGCAAACTCTAACCCCATTCACCCCATGGAAGACTATCTGCAACCCGGCTCTGCCTCGATGATTGCAGCTATCTCCGCGTGCGTTGGCAAGCAACCTGATTATGCTATTGGAAAGCCGAACACGTTCCTCCTAGAAATAGCGGCAAAGCAAATGCAGCTCCAAGCTTCAGAAATTCTCGTTATAGGCGACATTCCTGAAATAGACATTCTCGCAGGCAACAAATTCAACGCGTACACTATACTCGTGCTTTCAGGAGTTGCAACGCGCGAACAAGCAGAAAAAGCGCCTGCAGAACAAAAACCAAAACTAGTGCTTGACTCCATAGCTGACTTGAAGAAACTCTTCTAACCATTCACTCTATTTCTTGTTCAACACGCGGAACAAGTCCCAAAAATCAAAGCCAATGCACGCGATGTAAAGCAAAACAAACACTGCGTCCATCAAAATAAAGTAGCCCATTATAAAGGAAAGCAGTACTCTAGTGAACATCAAAGATATGCCTATCACAAGCAAGAACGTCGCAGTAGTAAATTGCGCCAAACCACGCTGTAAACTGCTTTTCACGTTTATTTTCTCGTAAGTGAACGTAAAGCACCCGAAACAAGCGATTACTGCAAAAAGCGACACTGCAACCAAAGCATCCCCTGCCAAAGCCTTGTCTTCAGCCAATTCCGTATTAACCAAATAACTTTCAATCTGCGTATACACGAGCGCGAACAAAATCAGCACTACTGCATTCTTAACAACATTCTCAACCATCAACCGCTGTTTCATGCACACACCTCGCTCTGCAGATTATTAAATTCTCGCAATTCATCTTCGAACAAACTCTTTTAAGCAGGAAAACGCAAGCAATTTTTGGCTCGCTCACGCAATAATGTTATTCAGTGCTTGTCCGGCCTCTTCACCAAAAAATAATAAATAGTCGCGCCTATAAACCCTGCAAGCACCACGATCAAAATCCACAACAGCCGGTCGTTCTCGTTGGTGAACTTTCTTTTAATGCAGTCGACAAGCATCAAAACCCATACTATTAACATCAGCAATGTAAAGACGGCAATCGCTGCCCACACGACTACCCCGAACATGCACATCATTGAATGCATTGCAGTGAAAAATTCGATTACCCCGCTGCTGCTTGCCATGCTATACACTTCCAAAAAACATTT
>JACRGF010000065.1 GCA_016212395.1 Microcaldota archaeon | reverse complement strand
TTTCTCTCAATTTTCCTGCAGATGCTGAAAACCGCTGTTCGAATTGAGCTTGCACTGCTTCACTATTTGCGCCTGTTGCCACTGCGGTTTTGAAAAGTTCTTGCACTGGACTGAGTTCTGCTTTTGGAAGCATTTGCACTATAGACTTGAAGTTTGCAGGCAATTCGAACTTTGGACGCTGCGCTTGCTCGTCCAGCATTTTCATTCCGCCTTGCGCAACAGCAACGTCGTCTCTTGCCATGAACGTATTTATTCGTAAGCGCTTTATATATTTGCCGTTATAAATGTTAGAATAGAAAATTGAGGGGAGAGGAAGTAAAAATGCTTGAAGATTACGACAAGAAGATTGAGGAAAAGTGGGAGGAAAAGTGGCAGGAGCTGGGCATTCACCGCTTTGATGAAGAGAGCAAAGCACCTGTTTATTCTATCGACTCGCCTCCACCGTTCACATCGGGCGACTTGCACATGGGCCACGTGCTGAGCTATGCTTACTTTGATTTTGTCGCGCGCTACAAGCGCTTGAGAGGCTTTAACGTTTACTACCCGCAAGGCTGGGACTGCCAGGGGTTTCCAACTGAAATGAAAGTCGAAGCAAAATTCGGGAGAGTAAAGCCAGACGAATTCCGCAAGCACTGCGTAGATTGGACTGGCCAGTATATTGAGAGGATGAAAAAGCAAATGAATAGAATGGGCTACTCGCCTGACTGGAGGTTCGAGTACAGGACGATGAGCCCGGAATACCACAAGCGCGTGCAGTACTCACTGTTGAAAATGTTTGAGAAAGAGTTAGTGTACAAGAGCGAACACCCGGTGTTTTGGTGCACGAGGTGCAAGAGCGCTATTGCGAAAGCTGAATTGAACGAAATGGAAAGAGAGACAACGCTTAACTACGTGAAGTTCAAATGCGATGGGAAAGAATTGATTATTGCAACAACTCGCCCTGAACTGTTGCACGCGTGCGTTGCAGTGTTCGTGCACCCTGAAGACGAGAGGTACAAGCAGTTTGTTGGAAAGGAAGTGGAAACGCCGCTCGGAGCGAAAGTAAAGCTCATTGCAGACGCAGACGTTGACAAAGAGTTCGGCACTGGAGTAGTAATGATGTGCACGTTCGGAGACAAGATGGACGCAGTGTGGACGTACAGGCACAACTTGAAAGTGATAAAATCAATTGATGAAGTTGGAAGGCTCGTGAACGCTGGAAAGTACGACGGGCTGAAAACAGAAGAGGCGAAGAAAAAAATAATCGATGACTTGGAAGCAGAAGGGAAAGTGGTGAAGAAGGAAAAACTCCAGCAAGTAGTGAAAACGCACGACAGGTGCGGAAAGCCAATCGAGTTGATAATGAGCATGCAGTGGTTCGCGAAACTGAAAGGCCACGAGGAAGAAATAATTGAAGCTGCGAAGAAAATGAAGTGGGCTCCTGAATTTACCATTCAATACTTGATAGACTGGGCGAATTACGTGGAGTGGGACTGGGTAATAAGCAGGCAGAGAGTGTTTGGAACTCCGCTCCCGTTCTGGAACTGCTCGAAGTGCGGAAAAACAACTCCAGCAGAGTACGGGGAACTGCCAGTGAACCCTCCTGAAATGAAGGAGAAAAAATGCGCGTGCGGGGAAACGCTCGCGCCTGAAACGTCAACGTGCGACTGCTGGGTGGACTCGAGCATTACTCCGCTCGCAATAGCAAAGTGGCCTGATGACGAAGAGTTTTTCAAAAAAGTTTACCCTGCAAGCTTGAGGCCTCAAGGAACGGAAATTATTCGCACGTGGGCGTTCTACACTATTTACAGGTGCCTCATGCTCACTGGGAGAGAACCGTTCAAAGAATTGCTGTTGAACGGAAACGTGCTCGCGCCAGACGGAAAGAAAATGAGCAAGAGCCTTGGAAACATTATTCCTCCAGACAAGTTGATAGAAGAATACTCTGCGGACGCAGTGAGGCAGTGGGCGGCGTTAAGCGGAGCGCTCGCGAAAGACAGGCCGTTCAACTACAAGGACGTGCAGTTCGCGCAAAGCTTTGTAAGAAAAATGTGGAACGCAAGCAAGTTCGTGCAACTGTCGCTGCAAGCGTACACGCACGAGAAGGGAAAGAAGAAAAAATTCAGGGCGATAGACGAGTGGATGCTGGGCAGGATACGCAAGCTGGTTGAAACAAGCACGCAAGCGTTTGAAAACTTTGACTTTCACTCGGCGATTTCCGCGACGCACGAAAGCTTTTGGCACGAGTTCTGCGACAATTACCTTGAAGCAGTAAAACACAGGCTGTACTCGCCGGATAAATACGGGGAGGAAAGCAAGCTCGCAGCACAGCACGTGCTTTACGAGAGCATGCTTGCTTACTTGAAAATGCTCGCGCCTTTCGCGCCTCATGTTACTGAAGAAATTTATCAGGATGTATTTAAGGAAAGCGAAGGCGCGAAGAGCGTGCACGTTAGCAAGTGGCCTGAAGCGAGCGGGAAAACAAGCGAGGAAAAAGAAAAAATCGGAGCGTTGTTCAACAAGATAATGGGCGAAGTGAGGAAATTCAAGGCAGCGAACAAGACAGCGCTCAACAGCGAGTTGAAGAAAATAAGAGTGAAAACAGGAAAGGAAGAAGTTGCGTTTGCCGGAGAGATAATTGAAGACTTGAAAGCAGTGGGAAGAATAAGCGAAGTAGAATTCGCTGAAGAAAAAGAAGAGGAAGTCGAGATAGAGTTTGAAAAATAGGAAAAAAAAGAGTTTGGTGCGAAAAAAAAACAAGAAGTTGAAATAGAAAAAAAATAGAAAAGAAGCGAGAGTTGAATGCAAAAAAAGCAGGAAGTTGAGATAGAAATTGAAGAATAGGAAAGTATAAGCGTTCCGTTCGAGAAAAACGTGGATTGAAATCGAGTTTGAAAAGAAAAAGAAGCGAGGATTGGTGTGAGAAAAAAAAAAAAAAAAGGAATTTGAAGTTTGATTTGAAAAGTAAGTTTTTTGTGGTGTTGCTTGATGAGGATTAAACCAAGGTGCGCGAGCTGTCTTTTGCGGATTTACACTGACGAAGCAGCTATTGCCACGAGCGACAAGGAAACGCGCGAGAAGATAATCAGGGAGTTGTGCCACCACTTGGCAAAAAACTTTTCATTCGACAGGAGTGAGTACGCAGAGCTTGCCGCAACGCTCGATGGGATAGTGAAAAAACACAGCGGGAACCCGGACCCGTACAAGAAAGCAAAGGAGGAAACGAGCGAGAAAGCGCTCGAAACAGCAAAAGGCTTGCCTGAAGCTGAAGACGTGAAGCAAGCGCTCCGCGTTGCGCTTGCTGGAAACGCGATAGACTTTTCGTTCACAAAGCCTAACGAAGCAGTGGACGCGGCAAAGAAAGCGTTCGAGGAAAAGCTTGCGATAGACGAAAGCGACCAGGCAGCGGAATTGATTGAAAAAGCTGAGAGGATAGTTTACGTTACGGACAACTCCGGAGAACTGTACTTTGACAAGATGCTGATAAAAAAACTGAAGGAAAAAGGAAAATTCGTGAGAGTGATAGTCCGCGAAAAGCCGTTGTTGAACGACGCAACGCTCGCAGACTTGAAGAAAGCAGGCATTGCGAAAATAGTTGACGAAGTAGTCGAATACCCTGTATTCGGCTACCAAGAGCCTGACGAAGGCCTCGTGATAGCAAAAGGCCAAGTGGCGTACATTACAACGTGCGAAGCAAACCCGAAAGAAGCAGTGTTCGTGCTTAAAGTGAAATGCGAAGCCATCGCCGAAGCGCTTAACGTAAAACCCATGAGCCTCGTCATAAAAGTGAAGAAAGAAGCGTGAAAAAGGAGAGTCGAATGAAGCGAATATTGTTTGCAACTTCCAATGAGCACAAATTCAGAGAAGCCGAAAGCGTTTTAAAAGCTTACAGTATAAAAATAGTCCACGCGAACGTCTCGTTTCCTGAGATTAGAGCGGATGAATGCAGCACTGTAGCGCGTTCTACGGCAACAACTGCTTTCGAACAACTACGAGAACATGTCATCGTCGAAGACTCAGGCTTGTTCGTGGAAGCGTTGAACGGTTTTCCAGGCGCTTACTCCGCTTGGGCGTACAAAAAGATCGGTTCGAAAGGATTGCTTGAACTGCTGAAAAACGAGGGGAACCGGAAAGCAGAATTCGTCTCGGCAATCGCGTTCACGGACGGGAAAAAAACTGAAATATTCGAAGGGAGAATAGAAGGAGAAATAACGCAGAAAGAACGAGGGAAAAACGGGTTCGCGTTCGACGTTGTTTTCGCTCCTGTTGGAAGCGTGAAAACGTTTGCTGAAGACACTGAATACAAGCAGAAAAAATCACACAGGAGAAAGTCATTCGAAAAATTCGCTGAATGGTACTTGAATTATCTAAAGAAACACGAGGGGTAAAATGGCAAGAATGCATTCAAAAAAGAGAGGAAAAAGCGGCTCAAAAAGGCCTGCAGCCAAAATAGTTCCTGAATGGGCTGAAAGCGGAAAAGAAGAAGTAGAACAGGAAATAATTCGAATGGGAAAAAGCGGCACGAGCTCAGCAGACATTGGAAGAATACTGCGAGACAAGCATGGAGTGCCGAGCGTGAAAAGCCTGCTTGGAAAATCGCTCACTGAAATACTCAAGAATGGCGGAGTAAAAATAGAGTACCCGGAAGACCTGCTCAACCTAATCAAAAAAGCAGTGCTGATGAGAAAACACCTCGCAAAAAACACGAGGGACACCCACAACAGGGTGAAACTGTTGCACGTTGAATCAAAAATAAGAAGGCTCGCAAAGTATTACAGGGGCGCGAAAGCACTGCCGAAAAACTGGGCGTACGACCCTGAAAAAGCATCACTGCTCGTAAAGTGAGGAGTTGAATTACAATGGTCAAAGGAAGAGTAGACAAATGGAAATTCAAAAACTGGTATACCGTGCAAGCGCCTGAAATGTTCGAAGGAAAAGAAATCGCGCAAGTGCTCGCAAACGAAGAAAAAAACCTGGCGAACAGAATAGTCAAAGTAAGCCTCGACGAACTGACAGGAGACTTGAACCACGCGTACACGCAACTCTTGTTCAGGGTAACGAAAATACAGGGGAAGACAGCGCACACTAAACTCATAGGCCACGAGCTCGCGAAAGGATACTTGAAAACGCTCGTAAGGCGCAGAAGGTCAGTGATAGGCGAAATCCTGGACGTGAAAACACGAGACGGGGCTGAAGTCAGGATAAAAATCAACTTGTACACTGCACGTAGGGTAAGCGAAAAAATACGCCGGGTAATCAGGAACGAAATAGAAGCAGAAGCAAGAGAAAAAGCTACTGCAATGGACTTCCAAACACTCATGCAAGAAATAGTATTCAGAAAATTCGCGGCGAGATTATACAACAAAACCAAGAAAATAACGCCAGTAAAAAGAGTGGAAATAAGAAAAACAGAAGTAAAAGAAACGTTCGCGGCTTAAAAAAAACAACGCAGAACAAGTAAAGCCACTCGAAACAAGTCAAAAACCTAGAGGCAAAACTACAAAACTAGTCGAAACTCCGAAACTGCAAAACTTCAAAACAGTTTAAGGAACCAGCAAAACCCCAAAACTTCTAAACTACAAAACAGTTTAAGGAACTCCGCTTGCTAATTCTTCCAGTTTTTCTTTAGGGTTTTTCGCTTTAGTGAATGCAGATGCGAGGAGAACACCGCTTGCGCCGAGTTCTATTGATTTTTTCACGTCTATAGCAGTGGTGATGCCTGCTCCGCAGAGCACTGGCACTCTGCTCACGCTCTCGACTGCTTTCACTGTGTTTGAAACGATTTCAGGCTTTGCAGTTGAAACGGAAATTCCGCTTCCGATCAATTCAGGCGGTTCTACTGCGATGAGCGACGGGCTGGAAACTGAAACTGCTTTGGATTCCATGGCGTTCGTCGTGCAAACTAGCGACTGCAAGCCCATCTGCTTTGCTTTTTCAACAGCCTCGAATATTTGAAAGAAAGGCAAGCGATGCTCAGAGTGGTTGATGAGCGAGCCTTTGCACCCTATTGATTTCACTGCCTCCCAAGTGGTGCAGCCGGTGTTCGCACCCTGCTTGACAGTGTCAACGTGCTGCGCGAAAACAGGAATTGAAAGCTTCGAGACAGCCTGCGCGAGGAAAACCGTTTGAGGCGCGACAATGACGGGAACGCCTGTGCTTTTTGAAACGTCTTCAGCAATCCTGCACAACGCAATGCCTTTCTCCCCAGTGGACTCTTCGTACGTCTTCAAATTCAATGCAATCACGTGCTTCATTCCAAACCACCTCTAAATTATTATAGTAAATCGCGTGTATTTTTTGAATATTTACAATGCGCGATTTACTGCTATAGCAAACCACGAAAATAACGCGACAAAAGTCTAATAATTCTTTCTCGTGGTTTGCTAGTTGTAAACCGCATTACTTATGCGGTTTACAGTAGCAAATAAGCACAAAATGTTAAGTATCCTGCTTATTTGCTATAACCTCAAAAAGCTTGTTTTGACTCCTTTCGCGTCCAAAAAAATTTCAGCAACCCTGCCAGCATTACCAGCACCGAGCTTTATTAGCTTAGTCCTGCCAAGCTGCGCTTCACCTTCCTGCTCGTGAATGTGAGCATGAATGGACAGCAACGGCTGTTTCGCTTCAATGAAATCGCGCACTGCACGGCTTCCGACGTGAACGCCTGAAGCCACTTCGTCGAAAAAACCGAAAGGCGGGGCGTGAAATAATGCGATAGTGTTGCTGTCAACAGGCAGTTTTGACAAGCCAGCGCGAATTTCCTCATCTGAATATTCTACAGGAGTGTTGAAAGGCGTAGGGTTGCTTCCTCCAAAGCCGACAACAGAATAATCGTTGAGCTTGCGCGAACGCGAGTGAACGCTCACTCCCCGCGATTCGAGAAGCTCAAGCACTTTGAACGAATCCATGTTCCCGTGAACTGCAAACAAGTTGGGGAGAAACTCAAGCAAGTCCTCGACAAAACTGATTGAACCGCCAACAGTCAAGTCGCCGACGAGGAAAACCGCGTCGTAGTTGTTCTTGCTTGCAAGCACGCGCAGGCGGTCGACAACGCGCTCCTCGCCGTGAACGTCTGCAACAGCCAAAATCTTCACAACAACAACCTCGAAAAAAACAAAAAATAAAACAATTCACTCGCACGGGAAAAAAACAACGCGCGAAAACAAAACATTTCACAAAAAACAACAATCAAATTTAGTTCTTCATGCGCAAACAACAGGCGAACAACGCAAGAAAACGAACAAAATTTTACAAAAAAAAATCGCGTTCATTGTTTCTCGCGCCTTTTCAAAACCGCTCATTCTCGCGTGTTTGTTCAAAACCGCTTGTTGCTGTTTCTTCCGCTTTTTGCCCGCTGTATTTCGTTAACGCGCTTTTCAAAGTCTGCTTTCAGCTTTTCTGCAATGAACCGTTTTGAGAACGCGTCTGCTTTTGCCGCTGTTGAAATTTTCGTCGCAAGGGCGCGAGCGAGTTTTCCGCGTTGTTTTTTAGGCGCGTTGCAAATCGCAGGGTGGTTGAATATGACTCCGTGCTTCGGAGGCTTTGCGTTGCTGCGAAGGTGCTTGAACAAAGCTTTTTCTGCGCCGAGAACCTGGACTGTGCTTGCCGGGAGAGTTGCCAGCCTCATCAAGCCGCCTGCCTGCGCGACAATGCGCGCTGCGAGCGTTGGCTCAAGCAAATGGCACAAGTTCGGGCATACTTCGCGCGCGACTCCAGCCTGGTAGTTTTCAAGCTCTAAGCGGAGTTTTTTCAGCTCGAGAATGTGGGAAGCCAGGCATTTGACTGCAGCCAAGTCCTTGAAAGTAAAGCTAATGCCCATTGAAGAGCGGACTTTGCTGGCAACGTCAGCAGCCTTGCCACCTCCAACAATCTGGGCGATTTTTGAAACGTCAACGTTTTCCTTGTCAATAGCTTCGACGAGCAGGCAGTATTTGTCAGAGTCAAGCACGTTCATTTCCGGAAAGTGGATAGAGTACCACTCGCGCAAGCGCTCGAACATTAAGTTTGAAGCCTTGTTCAACTCGTTCAACGCACTCACACTCTGGATGAGTAGAGAGTCCCTGCTAGCGTAAGCGTCCCTCACTTGAGAGCGCGCGGCCTCGAACATTTTTTTCCTATCAACAAAAGCCAAGAAAACCAATCCTCCTAAGAAGAAATACTATTTGACTGAATTGATTATTAAAGTTTGCCAGGCATAAGAAAAAACACTTTTTCCAGAGGGGGGAAGCGCATGTTCGAAAAAATAATGGAACTCGCGTTAAAGCGGGGATTTCTCATTCAAAGCGCGGAAGTGTATAACGCACCAGCAGGGTTTTACGATTTTGGGCCAGTTGGCACTGCGCTCAAGCGAAAAATACAGGAAGCGTGGCGAAACCAGTTCATACGCAGGGAGGGAAACCTCGAGATAGAAACATGCGCGATACTACCCGAAATAGTGCTCAAGGCAAGCGGGCACGTAGGATGCTTTGCAGACCCGCTCGTCGAATGCATAAAGTGCGCGAAAAAACACAGGGCAGACGAGCTCATCAGAAACTACTTGGGAAAAAACAAGGAAGAACTGAAAAAGAAAAACCCGAAAGCATTAGAGCTGAAAACAGAAGGGATGAACGCCGAACAGCTCACGAAAACAATAACAGAGCTTGGAATAACGTGCGAGTGCGGCGGGAAACTCAACGAAGCAAAGCCGTTCAACCTCATGTTCAAGACGAACATCGGCGCAGCAGAAGGAAACACTGCGTACACGCGGCCGGAGACAGCGCAGGGGATATTCCTTGATTTTCAGAGAGTGTTCAAAGCGCACGGAGCGAAATTGCCAATGGGAATAGCGCAGATTGGGAGGAGTTTCCGCAACGAAATTTCGCCGCGCCAAGGGCTGTTGAGGCTCAGGGAATTCACGCAAATGGAACTCGAATATTTTTTCGACCCGCAAAACCAAAAACACTTGAAATTCAAAGAGGTGGAAAACGAGGAAATAAAGCTGTACACGCGCGAAGAGCAGATGAAAAACAGCGAGAAAGAAACGAGGATAACTGCGCGAGAGCTTGTTGAAAAGAAGATAGTGCCGAACGAAATAATGGCGTACTTCCTCGTGCGCGAAAAACAATTCTACGACGCAATGGGAGTGAAAAAACACCGCATAAGGCACATGCTTGCAGAGGAAACGCCTCATTATTCAGGAGGAAATTTTGACGTTGAAGTGGAAACAAGCTATGGGTGGATTGAAACGGTGGGGACAGCGTACAGGACTGATTACGACTTGAAAAGCCACGCGCAGGCAAGCAAGAAAGAATTGAGCGTGTTCATTGAAGAAAGGAAAGAAAAAATAATTCCGCACGTTGTCGAACCGTCGTTCGGAGTGGACAGGCTGTTCTGGTGCGTGCTCGAAGCAGCATACAGGCAGGCAAACAAAGAGCAGGGAAAAGAATGGGATTGGTTCGACTTCCCAACAAGCATCTCGCCAATAGACGTGGCAGTGTTCCCGCTCATGAAAAAAGACGGAATGCCTGAAAAAGCAAGGGAAATAGAAAAAACACTGAGGGAAGAAGGCTTAGACGTTTTGTATGACGAGAGCGGAAGCGTTGGAAAACGATACGCGAGAATGGACGAAGTGGGCACGCCGTATTGTATAACAGTGGATTACGAAACGAAAGAAACAGGAGAAGTGACGATAAGGTTCAGGAACGACGGAAAGCAAATCAAGGTGAAAATAAGCGAAATCGCGCGAACGATAAAAAAATGCATAAAGGAAGGGAAAGTGAGCGTGTGAGCGAAGAATTCGTTTCTTTTTTTCAACTGCAAAAGCAGGCGAACGAGGAGTACTACTCGCGCAAAGGAATAAACTTGTACGAAGATTTTGGCACTACGGTCAGCAAAAGCTCGAAAGTGTCAGTCGCGCAAGCGCTCGAATTCTACGCAAGGCTCGCAAAACTAGAAAGAGAAGGAAGGCTGCCAAGCGAAATAAACGTGCACGAGTACGGAATAGGAAACGGCGCGTTCGCAGCATTCTTCCTTGAAACGATGAAAAAACTCGACGAGAAAAACAGCACTCGCTACTACGAAAAAATTATGTACGTGCTCGGAGACATTTCAAAAAAACTGCTTGAAGACGTGCGCAAAAGAAAAGAAGTGAACGCGCACGCGAAAGTGATTGAATTCATCGAACTCGACGCGACAAACCCGCCGTTCAACAAAAAAAACGTGCTGTACATGAGAAGCAGTGAAGTGTGGGACGACCTGCCCACTATTTTGCTGGTAAAGAAAAAAAATGAAGTGCT
Organism: Microcaldota archaeon; assembly: GCA_016212395.1. Taxonomy (GTDB): domain Archaea; phylum Micrarchaeota; class Micrarchaeia; order Burarchaeales; family JACRGF01; genus JACRGF01. The sequence goes on along the minus strand of JACRGF010000065.1, from coordinate 30,218 downwards.
TGAAGCGCTCACACTAATGAAAAACGAGCAAGAAGTGGAAATGAAAATACAAATGCAAAAAACTGACGCGTGGAAACAGCACGGGTTTGAGAAGGAAATAACTGAAATGATGAAGGCAATGCCTGAAGAGTACGCGATTCCTGTTTCAGTCGGGGCAGCGCAAAGCCTTGAAAAATGCTCGCAGATAATGGACTTTGAACGAGGCGCTGTGTTGGACGTGATAGACTACGGGTTCACGAACGCTGAAGAGATAACTGGCGAGCCTGAAGAAATGTGGAACGAGTTTGTAGTGAGAGTGTACGGAACACAGTTGACAGTGGACGTGAATTTTCTGTTTCTAGAAAAAGTTGCTGAAAACCTCAGGTTGCAGGCAAAAACACTGCAGACTACAGAATACCTTGAAAACGTGCTTTCTGAAAAAATATTTCCAGTAACGCTTGGAACAGGAAAAAAAGCGTATGTAGGATACCTTACTGGAAAAGAGATGGCAGAGCGAAAAAGCGAGTTGAAAAAGTCAGGCTACTCGAAGGAGTTCATTAAAGGAAAAATAAGGGAAGACGACGGATACCGCGCAATGAGGATAATGAAAAGAAAAAGCAAATGAACACGGAAAAAAACTACAGCTACAGGGCAATGAGAGTAACGGAAAAAAGGAATGAACACAACAAAAAGACGAAAAATAAAGAGCAACGAGCATAACTGCACTTGTTTTTACATGAATTCCGCCAAATTAAACTGTTTGCTTACCTCGTCTTCGAAAATTGATTTGATGTCTTTCTCGAGCAACAGCATTCTTTGCTTTAAGTAATTCGGAAGCTCGTAATCGTCAATCAGTTTTTTCGAGAGTTCCAAGTATTTTTCTATTCCACCCTTGTGAATAGTGAGCAAGAGTTTTCCTCCGCACTTCAAGCACTTTCCTGCGAGAGGAACGCGCCTGTACTTCAAGTTGCAGTCAACGCACCTGAACGTTTGGCGCGAGAAAGAACGCAGGTTGCCGTACAAGTCTGGGAGAAAGTGGGAGAGGATGACGCGCTCTGCTGAATCGCGAGCGTTCACAGCGCGAATCTTGTTGCACAAGTTGAACTGCCTGTTTATCTTTTCACTCATGCTCTTCAATTCCACGTATGAAGTGCGAAGCGGGCCTTCCTGAATCGAAGAAGAATGATGAGTAAAACGCAAATCGTAGTATTGGTTGATTTTGCCGAGCCTTTCCCGCACGCGCTCTACCTTCACTTCGCTCGGGGAAGCAAAATTCATTGCTGCCTCGTAAAACTCGAGAGGAAAAGAAGAGCAGACTTCCATCGCGTGAACCTCATCATCAACTTCCTTCGGGTCGATAATAGTGGACAAGACGAGCGGCGCGTCCATAGTGCCTCCGCGCGTTTCAGGAAGAAAACTTTTTGAAAAATTTAGAAGCGCGTCAAGCAAAAGCATGCAGCAATCCTCGTCGCCGTCACAATTTCTTCTTCGAGCAGAAACAATGTAAGGGTGGCAGTAGCCGACGAATGCTTTAGTAAAGCCAATCAGCCTGCAGAGAACCCCTGCTGAAGTATGAGGAGAAAGAGTTATCATGAGCTGACCAATCAAGTCCTCGCGCGACTTTGCGTTGAAAAACGGCTTTTCGTTGTAAGCGTAGACTATCAAATCGTCAACGAAATTTGAAACGCGCATCATGTAATCCCCGCCGTGCTCGGAGATGATGATGTCCTGGGGCTTCAATTCAACAAGCTGATCTTCACTTTCAAGAGGCTTGCCTTCAAAATCTATAGTGTAACCCAATTCGCGAAGTTTTTCAACGCGAACGCCGACTTCTCTAGGATAAAAGTGGGTGAGCATCATGTTAGTGGAATCAAACCTGCACGTGCCGTCCTTGAAAACAAAAATATCATGCTTTGCACGCAGCAACCCTTTCTCCAAACGCTCTGGCGCCTTCAGCTTGCTCGTCATTCCCTTTACGCCCTTTAATTCTTTGAGAGAATGCTTGCACTTGCGCTCCGCTTCTTCAAACAAGGAAACAAAATCAACAGACCGAACTTCTGAAAAACGAATCTGCCCTCCGCAACCACACTCTTCCTTGCGAACGTCGTCGAAAACAGCCCCGCACTTCGAGCAAAAACACTGGGGAACACAGCGCGCCCCGCACTTTTCGCACGAGTGCCAAAAAGAAACGCTGCCGCAGGAAACGCACTTCAAGCGCGCGAGCTCCAAATTCAAATTCTTGCTCCCGTAAGAACGGTCGCGCGCAGACTTGAACGCCTTCACCAAACTCCTCATTTTCCCCCCGTAACCGCCCACTGGAAACAACGCGCTTGGCTTTGACTCCATCCAACGCTCTCGCGCCTTCTCAGGCCTACCCATGCGCGCGCCAACGTAAGTAGGCGCTTTCGCCCGCACGCGCACTCCGGACAACTCGTTCACCAACTCTAAAACAGTTTTTTCCTCTGAAAACTTTTTCACAAACTCTTCCAAAGAAACGTCGTTGCCATTCAGCAATCCAAGCGAAGAAAGCAACGCGAACGCAATGCCAGGAGAAAAAACAATGTTTCCGCCGCTCACGGAATGCGGAACGCACAATTCTTCAAGCACGCGCTTGGCAGGGGAATATTCAAGTGAAAAACTCTTCAAGTCAAACCACTCGAGCGACATTCTGCCTCGAGAAAGCCACTCTGCAAGCTCTTTCAACTGCTGTATCGAAATGTCATGCCAAAAGAAAGTATGCTTTGGGTGAAGCGGAACTCCAAGCTCGCGGCTCAACTCGAACGCGCGCCGAGCGCTCAATTCACGCGGAACATCGTAAGTCTTGTTCTTCTCCCCGCATGCTTTCAAAAACTCTTTCTCCCACCACTCTTCGCAGTAACCAGCAGGAACTAGAGGGTGGTTTGACTTCAAGAAATCCCCGAAGGAAACAAGCAAGTCGCCCAAGAAAAGCAGTTCCACAACCTGGCCTTTCAAGCGCATTGCCTCGCTCACGCTGTCAATGCGCACAACGTCGCCGTTCTCAAGCTTTACAACAGGGCCTTCAATAGAATCGCACGGCGCGACAACACACCCTTTCCCAGGCTGCTCTATTTTCAACTGCGTGCCAACAGCAGGAAAACAATCAAGCAAAATCATTGAAGCAGGATGCATTGCCTTCGCAGCAATTCCAGTAGCACGCGTCCTGCCGTACCTCAAACGCAAGCCGCCTTTCGCAGACGGATAGCAGAAAATAGGCCTGCCAGCGACAATATCGTCGAGGAAAGACTCGTTCGGCTTCACCTCGCTCTTGCCTTCCTTCTTCGCAATCTTGATTATTTTCTCAAGCCAACTCCAATTCAAGCCAATCTTTTTCGTGTACTTCAACAGCTTCGCTGACTTTTGCGCAATGCCCTCGCAAGTAACAAGGGAAATGCCTCCGCGGACGCGATTAGTTTCAACGCGCGCCAAATTTTTGTGAACAGAAACTTCAAACTCTTCAGTCGGATCTCCGTCAACGCACACAGGGCAATTGCGCACAACCCAACGCAAATCATCATCAGGAGGCTTATACTGCAACCGCGCCGCGCGCGAGTCGTACAAATGCATTTCCTCAACGTAACGCTCAATCTCCGACTCAGTAGGACGGTAGTCGGCAACGCCCAAAAAAGAACGCGCAACATCAGCCAACACAACGCTCTGCGCAGCAGCAGTGCCTCCAGCAGAACGAATAGGGCCGGAAAAATAAAGGGATAGATAATTGCTTCCATCAGGATTGTCGCGTATTTTTATTTTCGAAATTCCTTCAGTCGGAGCGACGAGCACGCCTTCAGTCAACACTGCAACGCCAGTGCGCACAGCCTGATTAATCAACTCTTCCTTTGAACCCTGAAAATACTTCCCGCTGCAAATCTGCTTCACCAGCTCGACTGCAACAAGCTCGCGCTCCAAACCACCAGCCTCAAGAGCACGAATGCCCTCAGCAATTCCTTTAGGCCCGACAATGCCTTCAACACGCGCAGCAACATCCGCAGCACGCTTTATCTCAGGCTCAAGCGAAGCATCAAAACCCAAAGCCAACGCCTTGCCTGCAACAGCATAAGCACGCTCGAGCCCAGCATTCAAACCATCAAAATACTTTTCCATTCAAACCAACCAAGGCGTCTTGGGGGAAACCCACGGTTTCCCCCGAAACCCCTGGATTCACCCCCCTTCCTAACGACGCTTTTTATCAAAATTATTCAAACTCATGAACAAAATTTTCTCAAACAAAACAAATCAAACCATTTTTACCCCGCAGTTTTTCCTGTGCTGAAATCAACCTGCGTGAGCTTTCCAGTGCGCATTTCGTAAACTGGCAGGATGCACGGGCTCGGCACGTGGCCTTGAGCGACTTGAAAGTCAGTGCGCGCCTGCCACGTGCCGGAGTTCACGAGCAACGCGCTCTTGTGCTTCGCGTAACCATTCTTGTGAACATGCCCCATGTGAACGATATCAGGAACTTCATCAATAGCCAAGTAATCCTTGCTTTCAGGAACAATGGGGTTCTCTCCGTAAATCGGGCTCAAGTTCCTGCGCTTCAACAACTCCACCATTGACTTTTCAGGGTGCGCGTAAGACATGCCAGGCAAGCCTGCAATGACAGAGTCAAGCGAAGTGCCGTGATAAACAAGCAAACGCAACCCTTCAACAACAGCCCACGAAGGATTGCCTGCAAAATGAACGTTAGGCTTCTTGAAGTCCTTCAAAATCTCGTCGGGAAGCATTGGCTGAGGCTCTGCCCTGCGCACAGCATCATGGTTGCCAGGGCAGACTATCACTTCAATGTAATCAGGAATCTTGTCAACCAACTCGAAAAACATTTTATACTGCTCGTAAATATCGCGCACCACCAACTCCTTCTCCTGCCTGGGATAAACGCCAATGCCGTCAACAACATCACCCGCAACAACCAGGTATTTTATCTTGCCAGCTACCTCCAATTCTTTAGTGCTTTCCGCCTCGCCGTTCAGCCAGCTCAGCATCTTCGCGAGATTATCGCCCAAAAAATACTTGCTTCCAACATGAACATCAGAAAGAAAAGCAATAGAAACATCGCGCGCTGCAAACTTTGGAGAAGCAACAGGAATGTCAGGCCAAACGATTTCAGAAGCCATTACGAACGGGTCTGAAACTTTCCCGTCAACAGCCACAACGTCATCTAACAACAAGCTGCACGCGTTCTTGAAACACGTCTGCTCAGGCTCCTTGTCAGTTTTTAATGCGAGGACTTTCGCAACACCGTCAATACTTTCCAGCTCGAACAGCATGTGGCCTTTCGACGTCATCTTCTTTGCAGAAACAATGCCTATAATGCGCACCTCGTGCCCGCGCGCGTAAGAAGACAACGAATCAATGCGCACGAGCGAACTCTTGCCCAAGTGAGTCTTCAAAACAGTTTCAGCACGCGAAAAACGGTCGCGGAAATAACCCACGAAATCATCAACCTTGCCAGTGCAATTGGAACGCCCGCTCACGTCCTTGTCCTTCAAAAACCTCAAATCAGAGTTGATTTCCGCAGCAGACGGCTTGAAGCCAGCATTCCTCAAAACCTCGACGGGAACAGGAATCTTCTTGTCTTCCTCGCGCCTAGCCAAAGACTCAAGCAACTCGCGGGAAACAACAAAAACAGTCTTATCACTCAAAACAAGCTCGGCAAGCTCGCGCGCATCATCGCGCCCCCGCAAAAAAACCAAAGCGTCAGGAGCAACAAGCAAGCCAGCCTCCCTGAAACGCAGCAAAACATCTTCCAATAACGCCACCCACACAAGGCGTCTTGGGAGAAACCAAGGTTTCTCCCGAAACCCCTGGATTCACCCCTCTTCCTAACGACGCCATTCTAATCTGCAGTCCACAATTTTCAGTCTTGAGTTTTGAGAAAAAAAACAAAACAACGCAAAACTCCAAAACTTCGAAACACAGAAACCATTCTTACGGTTCTCGAATGGTTTCAAGCGCGCTGAGGATAGTCCAAATCTGCGTGCGCGCGTGCATGGGCATGTTAATGTCCTCGCTCACCTCGCCCAAAGCGTAAATCGCCCCGCTCGAACGCACAATCAACTCGCCCTCTGAAGAAAGCTTTTCACGCGCCTCTGAAACAGCCTTCCGAATATTCTTTGGAATAGACAAATCGCTGATGACGCCCTCCATCAAATTCAAAATCTGCTTCGCCTTATCCTCTCCCTCCATAACCAACACCCCACCCAAAAAAAACTTTGCTGAACGTGAATACTCAAAACTCCTAAACCTCAAAACTGAAAACAGAAAACTCAAAACCAAAAAAAAAACTAACGGGCCCGGAGGGAAACGCAGAGTCTTCAGTCTTCGGTTTTGAGTTTTGAAGGAAAAAAAACCTCAAGACTCGAAACTCACGACTCAAAACTCTTTTGAACCCTCGACCTACAGCTTAGAAGGCTAACGGTAACGACAGTCTCGTGTCTTCAGTCTACAGGCTTGACATCGAAACTCAAAACTCTAGACTCAAAACAGTTATTGCCGCTCTATCCAAGCTGAGCTACGGGCCCGAGTGAATGCAATGAACGAGGGACCGCAGCGTATTCGAATAGCAATTCGAATCTGAGCTACGGGCCCGCGTAAACACAAATTGCGGCTAGTTGTTTGCTCGCCTCATAATTAGTTTGACCTCCATCGCGTATACCGCGAGTTGAATGGAATAGGATTAGAAAAAAAGTGTTAATAAACGTTGTTCATTCCAAACAGAATGCGTGCAAAACATGAAAGCTTGCTTTAACTTGAACATTGACGACGTTCACCCAGGCGGAAGCAAAGATTACGGCGATTGCGGGGGCGACATGGACGAAGGCGTTTTCCGCTACTTGAACTTGCTTGTGGACGAGTTTCCTGAACTGAAAATAACTTTGTTTACCACTCCTGACTGGGGGTACAAGCAATCGCCTGGGAGAATACGCAGGCGTTTCGACTTTCTGCTTGGAAGCAGAGTGAAAGTGTGGGAAAAAGAAAAGTTTCTGCTCACGAACCACCCCGAATGGTGCAAGTGGCTGCGCGGGAAAGTGAAGACAAGGAATTTTGAAGTTGCAGTGCACGGGTTATATCACTATCAAACAAAATATCCGTACGGGGCAGAATTCACGAACTTGAATTACGAAGAGTGTGTGAAGAGAATAGAGCGAGCGGAAGAAATATTCAAGCAAGCGAAAATTCCGTTCGTAAAAATATTCAGGCCTCCTGGCTGGGGAATGAACGAAAACCTGCTGGAAGCATTGAGTGAATTAGAGTATGCGATTGCAGGCTCTGCAGACCATAAAACGAAAATAACTGAAAATGCAGTGTCAAGCGAAACAGGCTTGCGCGCATCAATAATTCACCCGCAAAAAGTCAAAGGATGCAAGCTCGTGAACATTCCTCAAAATTGGGACCCGACGAGAAACGATTTCGAACGCGCGAAAAAAATAATCCAACTAGACGGGCTTGTGAGCGCGAAAGTGCATGTTTGCAGGAATTACGGAAAGGAAATAGTGCACAATGGTTTGAATGAAAAAGTGTACGAAAAACTCAAAGGATTGCTGGCGGAAATCAATGGATTGAATGCATGTTTTATAAACTTAAAACAAGCAATTAACGCGTGAGGTCAGAGATACGTGGGAGATGAAACGAGATTCAAAAACTGGAAGCCTCCAGAGTTCGATGAGAAGGGAATGACTAGATGGAACTGGGCATGCCAGCATAATGAAAATCTGAAGCTGGAAGAACAAACAGATGTAGGCATGTTCACGTACATAAATGCGAAATACGGAGTGGAAATACAAAAAAACGCCCAAGTAGGCTCACACTGCTCAATTTACTCTTGGTCTACAATTGACGGCAAAAAAGGAAAAGTTACGATAAAGCAAAACGCAAGAATAGGCTCCCACACGACGATAATGCCAGGAGTGACAATAGGTGAGAATAGCATTATCGGCGCCCACTCATTCGTAAATAAAAACGTGCCTCCGAACGTGGTGGCTTATGGCGTTCCTGCAAAAATAATAAAAAAGATTTAAGATTGAAAACGTGATTGAAATGGCAAGCAAACGCATTTTAGTTACAGGCGGAGCGGGGTACGTTGGCTCGATACTTGCGAGAAACTTGCTGAAAGCAGGGTATGGAGTAAGGGTTTTGGATAATTTTTTGTACAGCCAAAAATCGCTTGAAGAAATACAAGGGCACGAGAGGCTGGAATTAGTGAACGGCAATATCACTGATTTCAACATAGTGGAGAAAACTCTGGAAGGAATCGAGTCAGTGGTGCACTTGGCTGCGATAGTTGGGGATGCTGCGTGCAACATGCAGGCAGACTTAGCAGTGCGCGTTAACTATTCCGCAACAATGAATTTGGCAAGGCAGGCAAAAAAAAGAGGCATAAACAAACTCGTGTTCGCTTCAACGTGCAGCAACTACGGGCAAAACGAAGAAGTGCTTACTGAAGACTCGCCACTGAACCCAGTTTCGCTGTATGCGATGACTAAAGTGACTTCAGAAAAAGAATTGCTTGAAATGGAGGATGAAACGTTTCACCCTTGCATTTTAAGGCTCGCAACATTGTATGGCTTGTCTCCGAGAATGCGCTTTGACTTGGTAGTCAATTATTTTTCAATGAAAGCATCAGTTGAAAAAGAAATCAGCGTTTTTGGAGGAGGCCAGTGGCGCCCATTCCTTCACGTGGCAGACGCGGCACGCGCGGTTCAGACATGCGTTGAAGCACCAAATGAAAAATTAAGCAAGAAAGTATTCAACTGTGGTTGCGACAAAGAAAATTACACGATAAAACAGCTTGCAGAACTAGTCGCTGAAAAAATTTCTGGAACGAAAATAGATTACGTGAAAGAAATAAAAGACCAGCGAACGTACAGAGTGGATTTTACGAGAGTTAAAAAAGAGCTTGGATTTGAAATTACGAAAACAGTGCCCCAAGGAATAGAAGAAATAAAAAAAGAAATGGAAGAAAACAAGATAAAAAACCCGAAGGACAGGGTTTACTATAATTATTTGCCGTGATGCATATGGAAGAAAAACCAGCGATACTTGGAGGAAAGCCGATATTCGAAGAACAAATACCGATAATAAGGCCGACAATAAAGGATTACGCAACAGAACAATTCATGGAAAAAATAAGGAAAATCCTTGAAAGCAACAGGGTCACGAACAGCGAGAACGTGAAAATGCTTGAAGCAAAAATAGCGGAGTATTCAGGAGTAAAAGAAGCAGTATGCGTCTCTTCCTGCACTTCAGGCTTGGTTCTCGCAATACAGGCACTCGGACTGCAAGGAAAAGAAGTGCTCGTGCCAAGCTTTACATTCCACTCCACTGCACACGCATGCAAGTGGAATAATTGCAAAATAAAATTTATCGAATGCAATGAAAAAACGTTTAACGTTTCAATAGGAGACTTGGAAGAAAAAATCACGCGCGAAACAGCAGGGATAATAGGCGTTCACGTTTTCGGAAACCCGTGCGAAACAAAAAAAATACAGGAAATTGCAGACGCGCGCGGAATAAAAATTGTTTACGACTCGGCGCACGGGCTGGGAGCAACCCAATCTGGAAAAAAAGTGGGAAGCTTCGGAACATGCGAAGTGTTCAGCGCAAGCCCAACGAAACTTTTGGTGACGATGGAAGGCGGAATAGTCACAACAAATGACTCTGAACTTGCTAAAAAACTGAGAATAGCAAGGAATTACGGGGACTCTGGGAACTACGACTGCGAATTCGCAGGGTTGAACGCTAGAATGGAAGAGATAAATGCTACCCTGGGAATAGAAATGCTTTCGAAAATAAACGAGTACGTGGCAAACAGGAATGAATACGCGAATAAATACACTGCAAGGCTCGAAAAAATTCCTGGAATAACGTTTCAAGAGATAACTCACGATTCGACTTCAACATACAAAGACTTTGCGATATTGATAAATGAAGAAAAATTCGGAGTAGGAAGAAACGAAGTATACGAAGCACTGAAAAAAGAAAACATAGCGTCAAAAAAATACTTCCACCCTCCAGTGCACCAGCAAAAAGCGTACAGAACGGGAGAAACGATGCTTAACACTGAAAAAATTTCAAATTCAGTGCTGTGCGTTCCAATATACAGCAAAATGACGGATGAGACTATAAACGGAGTGTGCAAGGCAGTAGCACAAATACAAAATTACGCAGAAGAAATAAAAAAAAACAGCAAGGTGATGAACTGGAAGTTACGATAATAACTCCCGTGAGAAATGGTGGGGCTACTATACGCGAATGCCTCGAATCACTCGCAAGCCAGTCGCACAAGCCGAAAAAAATGATAGTCGTGCTGGACGGTTCTACAGACAAGACGCCGGAAATAGTGCATGAGTTCCAGCAAATAAAAGTGATAAAAACAACTCGCAAAGGCTCGTCACACGCGATAAACACGGCGTTGAAAGAAACGGGTACTGAATTCGTGTTTATAACAGAAGCTGACGCGGCATATGACAAGGACTATTTAAAGCACGCGTTGCAGCACTTCAATAACGAAAAGACAGGAAGCGTTATAGGAAGGCTGAACGTCTGGAAAATACGGCAAGGATTTCTGGCGAACTACTGGGAAAATTATTTTGACATAAAGTATTCAAAGCCTTACTCGCCTCCAAACGGCTGGGTTTATAGGACGAAACTGCTCAAGCAAATCGAAGGGTTTAACGAAAAACTCGAAAGAGGGCAGGATGTTGACGTTGGAAAAAAAGTGAAACGCTCTGGGTACAATGTCGTGTTCGAGCCGAAATCACTGTGGTACCACGCAGAAGCTTTGACATTCGAAAGAACAGCAAAAAAAGCAGTGTATGTATCGGCAAACTCGCTTGCGTTTTATTTGGCGAACTTGAAAGAAAAATGGAGGGCGCTCTTGTCGCCAATAGCAAATTTTGCATCACTACTGTCAATTCCAGCAATGCTCGCACCGCAAACAAGCATTCCAGCATTCGCAGTATTCTGCTTGTTTTTGATTAGAAGCGCGAGTTACATTTCAAAAAACTGGAGCGTGGCAAAACACAAAAAAGAATTGATGCTAACGCCACTAGTCTGGCTGTTTGAGGGAACATTCAATTTTATAGGGTTGACGATCGGAATTCCAGCAATGCTAAGCAGAAGAAAACTGCCGCCACTTTACGTACTCCTTTAAGCCATCGTGAATCTTCACTCTCGGCTTCCACACGAGCAGCTTTCCAGCCTTCTCGTTGCTTGCAAGCGTGTCCTTCACGTCGCCCTTCTGCCACTCGACATTCTTTATTTTGGCTTTCTTTCCGCACGCTTCCTCAATTGCTTTCACTAATTCGTTCACGGAAATATTGTTCCCACCACCCAAATTTATTGGAGTCGTTTCAACTTTCTTGTCAACAGCAGACGAAACTCCTTCAACAATGTCGCTCACGAAAGTAAAATCACGCGTCTGCTTCCCCCCACCGAAAACTGTTATCTCACCGCCGTCCATAACTGCTTTGACGAACTTGTGAATGCCCATGTCAGGCCTCTGCCTCGGGCCGTAAACAGTGAAAAAACGAAGTATTGGGATCTGCAAGCCGAACATGCGGGAATAACACTCGCAAAACTTTTCACCAGCAAGCTTGCTCGCGCCGTAAGGAGAAATAGGGTTGCACGCGTACTCCTCCCGCGCAGGCAGCTTTTCAACATCTCCGTAAACAGAAGAAGACGAGCCGAAAACAAGTTTCTTCACAGTGCTTTTAACGCACGCTTCCAAAACATTCACAGTGCCATCAACATTAATCTTGGCAACCTCGCTTGCGTTCTCCAAGGAATAACGCACTCCAGGCTGCGCAGCCAAATGAACAACCGCATCACAACCTTTAATAGACGCACATAGTTTTTCAAAATCGAGGATATCAGCACGCACCAATTGAAAGTTCTTGTTTTTCCCATCAACGTGTTTTTGAATGTTTTTTTCTTTTCCGGAATAATAAGGGCTGAAATTATCGTAAACGACAACCTCATCGCCTCGCTCGACAAGCCGGTCAACCAAATGGCTTCCAATAAACCCTGCGCCGCCAGTCACCAAAATTTTCAAGTACATCACACCCGAAAACGAACCAATTCAAAACAAATCAAAACGTTTATACAAAATCGCACAACAACTTGCACTTACACTATTCTCTCAAGCATTTTCAAAAGTTTTTCAACGTGTTTCTCCCACGTATATTCTTTCAACGCTTTTTTTCTCGCGTTCTCACCCATTTTTACGCCTTTCTTGGGATTTTCAAGCATAAAAAGCATTGCGTTGGCAAGCGACTCCGCACCCCCATGCTTTGCAAGCAAGCCGTGCTTTTTGTCTTCTACTATACGTTCCACGGCAGTAGTCGAAACAATGGGCTTGCCAACAGCCATGTACTCAAATATTTTTAATGGAGACCAGTAAAAACCATACTTTTTCAAGGAAGGAAACTTTTCAGGATTGAAAGGCGCGACTAGAACGTCAGCAGAATTCAAAAACAAATTCATTCGATCGTACTTTACAGCAGGCAATATCATCACGCTGCTTCCAAGTTTCGCAGCAGAATCTATAATATCAGGCTTGTCGATTTTTCCAACAAGCAAGAACAAGACGTCACTGAACTTTTTACGCACTAGAGGCACTGCATTCAACAAATCTTGCAACCCATGCCACGGCCCGCTCGCGCCAGTAAACAGAATAATCTTCTTGCCATTTGGAAGGCCAATCGCCTTCCTCGCCTCAAGCATATCAATTGGAGAGAATGAACTGTCGTTAAAGCCCCATTCGGTCAAGAAAACTTTTTCACGAAAAGAAGCAGGAACAACGGTCGGAACGGTAGCCACTATTTTTTTGGCAATGCCATAACGCGCATTCAGCCACCAGTTCAGCAGGCCTTTCAAAAAACGAGGAGCACGCTCGTCAATAATAGCAGAATTCGTTTCCATTACGAGAGGCTTGTGGAACAGCACGCTCAACAATGCGCCAACGCCTACAAAGTCAGTCCGCTCGTAAATCACATCGCACGAACTCGCTGCATGCAAGCCTTTCAAAAAAACCTTGGCGTAACGAACAAAAGAAGGCCCTGAAACATCAAGCACATCCAAGTTTTTTATGCTGATTTTCCGCTTATTTCTCGCAAGCAGTATTACGCTGTTTCCTCTCCCAGCAAAACCACGTGCAACCTCAAAAACATGAGTGCTCCCGCCATCCCGCCCTGGAACTTCTATTGACGGCGCAATAAAACAAATCTTCATAAAACAGCTTTTGAAACGAATATTATTTAATTCAGCACACAAATTGATTTCCATGCGCGTTTCAATAGTCATTCCTTCATTCAACGAAGCAAAAGACATCAGAAAATGCCTGAATGCATTCACAAAGCAGACGAGAAAACCACTCGAAATAATAGTGGTGGACGGCGGCTCGAAAGACGAGACAGTTGAAGTAGTAAAAGAATTCGCAGTGCGAAACAAGAACATTAGGCTGCTGCACGAGAACAAACAGCGTTCGCCTGCAAACGCGCGCAACATGGGGTGGAAAGCAGCGCTAGGACAAATAATAGTGTTCAAGGATGCAGACGCCATAGTGGAACGTGATTACGTGAAAAAAATAGAGGAAGAATTCGCAGAAACACAGGCCAGAGTAATAGAATTCAAGGAAGACCGCTTCCTGCCTGAAGATGCGAACGCAGTAGAAACCGCATTGTTTTACAAGGAAGCAACCATTGTGGGATACGGAGAAATAGTGATGAAGAAGAAAGTGCTTGAAGAAATAGGCGGGTTTGAGCCAGCACTAGGATTCGGAGAAGACCGCGTGATGGCTGAAAAACTGAAAAAAAAGGGAATGCGAAAAGCAAAACGAACGCTCAAAATCGCATGCGGAAGAATATCCGGAATGCGCGAGCTTGCAATCCGAAACGTGTGGTACGGGCGGACAATCCCGAAATACCTACAAAAAAAACAGGATGCAAAAGTAACCGCAACCGCACTGCTTTCAGCAATATATTTTATCTCGCTCGTGTGCATAATAACAATCCCAGTATTCGCCATGCTCACGATGCTTCTTTTCGCGAGAGGAATTCTCGTTTCAATAAACGCGTTCAAAAAAAGCAAAAAAAACGCAGTATTCCTGAATCCATTTCTCGAACTAATCCGAGTTTTCTTCATGGGAATGGGATTATTGTACGGGTTGTTGCTCATTGCAACGAAGAGGTATTATGCAGGCAGATGACACTCTATTCATTTCACCTTTTTCCTTCAACGCAGGAAGCACGCAGAGGGTAATCCATTTCGCAGAGAACATTGGCGCAAAAACAATACTCCCGAAAAAAGACAGGTACGGAGAATCCCCTGAACTCGAAGAGCTAATTTTTCCAACTCATGAAAAAAAACTGCTCACTTACCCATTCTACTTGAAAAACACGCTCGCAATACTCCGAAAACTAAAGCCAAGAATTGTTCACGCGCTCAAGCCGAACTTGTACTCGTACGTGCCAGCGCTGATACACGCGAAAACAAGCAAATGCAAAATCGTGTTAGACTGCGACGAGTGGGACGCGCTCACGCTCAAAGACGCAGGCTTCCCGCTTTACCAAATAAAACTCGCGCAAAAACTTGAAAAATCAGCGCTCAAGCACGCGAACGCAATAATTGTTTCAAACGAACTGACGAAAAACGAGAGGATACCTGAACAATACCACGAAAAAACATTCTATGTGCCGAACGGAGTGGACACGAGCGAATTCAAGCCAATAATGCAAACAAGCAAGAAAAACGCGAGAAGCAAAACAAGCACAAAAAACAAATTCAACGCAACATACTTAGGAACACTCTACAAAACAGGACAAATACGACCGATAATAGAAGCAGTGAAAAGAATGGGGGGGGATGACGTTCAATTCACGTTCATTGGGCCTGGAAACATTGAAGAAATAAAAAAAATGCTTGGAGCACACGCAGAAAAATGCGTTTTCACTGGATTTGCTGAAAGAAAAAAAATTCCTGAAATGCTCTCGCAAGCAGATGCCTTGCTCGCGCCATTCCCGAACCTTCCAAGCCTGCGCTACGCAAGCAACATGAAAGTATTCGAGTACATGGCAATGCAGAAGCCCATAATCGCGAGCGAAGTAGGGGAACTGCCCCGCGTGCTTGAAAACGGAAAAGCAGGCTACTTGGTAGAGCCTGGAAACGCAGGACAGCTGCTTGAAGCGATCAATGCAATAAAGCAGAATCCGGAGAAAGCAGAATCAAAAGCAAGGCGCGCACGGCAACTCGCAGTGGAAAAGTATGACTGGCGCGTGCTTGCAAGGAAAGTTAAAAAAATACATGAAGAAATAATCCAATAGAACAAAAGAGGGGAAAAATGGCTAAATACTTTGGAACAAACGGGGCAAGAGGAAAAACAGACTTGTTCACTCCCGAGTTTTCTTCAAGCTTAGCAGCAGCATTCGCAACATGGGCTGGAAAAGGAAAAATTCTCGTTGGGAGAGACACTCGAACTACTGGAGAAATGGTTGAAAGCGCTATAGTAAGCGGGCTGCTGAGCGCAGGAAGCCAGCCAGTACTGCTCGGAGTCGTGCCATCGCCAACAGTGGAATTCGAGACTACGAAGCTCGGCGCAGCAGGCGCGATAGTGATAACAGCTTCCCACAACCCTCCTGAATGGATTGGAGTAAAATGCATTGACTCGAAAGGCGTGTCGCTCTCAAAAGAAAGAGCTGAAGAAGTAGAAAAAATAATGGAAGCAAAAAAAACAACGCGCGCGCAATGGAACGAAATAAAAGAGATAAGCGAGTACGGGCAGGCAGCAAGCGACCACGCGCAAGCAATAAAAAAATGGGTGAACGCTGGAAAAATAAGCAAAAGAAAACCCAAACTAGTGCTGGACTGCGGGAACGGGACTGCATGCAACATCGCACCCCAACTGTTCGCAGAACTCGGATGCGAAATAACGACAATCAACTCGCACCCGGACGGCCATTTTCCAGGCAGAAACAGCGAGCCCACGAAAGAAAACGTTGCAGACTTGATGGCAACAGTCAAAAAACTAGGCGCAGACGCAGGAATAGCATGGGACGGAGACGGAGACAGGGTAATATTCATTGACGAGAGAAGAGGAGAATTTATTATAGGCGACAAGAGCTTCGCGTTGTGCGTTGAACTCGCATTGCGCAAACGAAAAGGAGCAGCAGTAACCACTGTCGCGACGAGCAACGCAATTAAAGACATTGCAACAGCGCATGGATGCAAGCTGTTCTACTCGAAAGTCGGCGCGCCCTACATTTCAGAAAAAATGATTGAAACAAAAGCAGTAATAGGAGGAGAAGAAGTAGGGGGAGTCATCTGGCCTGAATTCCACTACGGAAAAGACGGGTTCACGACAGCAGCAAAAATAGTGGAAGCAATAAGCGAAAAACCGCTCTCGAAATGGATTGCGTCACTCCCTGAATATTACAATGCAAAGACAAAAATCGCGCTTGAGGAAAAAGAAAAAACTGAAGTAATAGAAAAACTGAAAAAACAACTCGAAAAAGCAGGAGAAAAAACAACCACAATAGACGGAGTGCGCGTGGACAGGGGCAACGCGTGGTGCATCATCAGGCCGTCAGGAACAGAACACTACGCGCGCATTTTCGCGGAAGCGAAAACGCAGAAAGAAGCAGACGCGCTCCTAAAAGAATTCGAGCAAAAACTAACAGCACTGAAAAAATAAAAAATTGCGATGATTTTTTCGCTTTCAAGCAACACGCTTGCTTCAGACTTGCAACAAGCAGGAATAACCATTACTCCGAACGAGTACAAGAACACTTCACTCGCAGTATCTATTGTTCTCTCGCTGTTCCTCTCGTCGCTCTATTTTCTTTCAACAAACGAAACGGCAACTGCACTCGCAATTCTTCTGGCAAGCCTTGCAGCATTTCTTTACGCTTCAATTTCACTCCCGAAAATACTAAAGCAATCAAGAGCGGAAAAAATAGAAGCAGAACTGCCAGTAGTGCTCCGCGCGATAGCAGCTGAAACTAGCATGAGAATACCGTTCGAAAAAACACTCGAACACGTTGCAACATCAAAATACGTTTCATCTTCAGAATTCAAGAGCATTTGCAACGAAATAAGCAAAGGCGGGGCAAGCGTTCAGGAAGCACTCGCTCACGCGGCATCAAGAATAGACTCGATAACATTCAAGCGCGCGACAGCGCAAATGATTTTCGCCTACGAGACTGGAAGCAAAGGAGAACCGCTCAAAAAACTCGCGGACGAACTCATGCAAACGCAGAAAGCAAAAACACGCGAGTTCTCCGCAAAAATGTCAGTGCTCGGGCTGTTGTTCATAACACTCTCGTGCTTAATCCCAGCACTGTTTCAAATATACGCAACAATAGGCTCAACGTTCCTTGAAATGAACTTGAAAGCCTCGGACGCTTGGCTCGCATACCTCGTAGTGTTCCCAGCAGCAAACCTCTTGCTTCTCGCAATCATCCAGCTGAAAACGCCGCCTGCGCTCCAAACCCGCCACGCGCCAAGCTTTCTCTCAAAAAAAGAAAAACAACAATTCAACCAAGCACTGAAAGAAACAGGAATAAACGCAAGCTTCACGAGCGTAATGGCAATTTCAATAGCGCTTGCAATAACATCATTCATTTCAACCCAAATTATTTATTCAACCCAATTTTCAGCCGCGTTCCTCTTCCTGCCAATAATTATCTACCTGCTTCTTCAATACAAAGTGGAACAGCGGAACGCCGAGCTCGAACGCTTCCTTCCAGACGCGCTCTTTCAAGCATCATCGCTCCAAAAAGGAATCGGAATAGAGAAAACAATCCAGTCTATTGCAAAATCCCAGTACGGAGCGCTCTCGAAAGAATTCACGTACGCCCACAACCAGACACAGGCAGGCGCGAGCCCGCAGAAAACTCTGCTTCAAATAGCAGAACGAAACAACTCTCTCCTCCTCGAGAGGAGCATGGAGCTTCTCGCGCGCGGGTACTCGACAGGAGCAGACATGCAGCACGCGCTCAAAGAAACAGCAGACGACATTTTCACGATATTCTCCATAGTGCGCGAACGCGCAGCAAGCCTCGCAATCCAAAAATACACGCTCCTCTTGGGAGGCGGGATAATAGTGCCAATAATTCTCGGAACAACATTCACACTCGTCTCAAGCCTCGATTATACAGCGCTTGAAATGATGACGAACACGCCAGCAGCAGAAAAAACAGCTTTCCTCGAAACAACCAAAACAGCGACACAAGCATACCTCGCAACATTCGCAGCACTCGCAGCAGTATTCATCGCACAACAAGAAGGCTCTGCAAAAAGAGCGATAGTTTACTTCCTGTTCCTCGCCCCGCTCGCGCTCCTCCTCTACAACCTCGCGCTCGCAACAAACGTGCTCGCGCTAACATGAAAAAAACATGCGAGCAACAACTGACTTCTATAAACCCACCCGCGACAACAAAACACGCAAAAAAACGCGCGCGCACACCACTTGCACACACGACAAGCCTGCTCTCGATAACGTAAATTTAAATAGTTTCTCAAAGCAATTGCCACCATGACGACCAACGTTGAAATAATCGAAACAAGCAAATTCGACTTGAAAAAACCAACATTAATAGAAGGATTTCCAGGCATCGGGCTGGTTGGAACAATCTCGGCAAGCTTCATCGCCGAAAAACTGAAAATGGAACAGCTAGGCTACATAGTGTCAGACAAGTTCCCGCCAATAACCGCAGTCCACAACTACGCGCCACTCCACCCCGCACGAATATACAAAAGCAAAAAACACAACTTGATAGTACTATTCTCGGAATTCGTCATACCCATTTCAATAGTCCACAAGCTATCCCACGCGATAGTAGAATGGAGCGAGAAAAGAAAAGTAAAACAAATAATTTCACTCGGCGGAATAGGATTGAAAGGCGAACAAGACACAGTATTCGGCATAGCAAGCAAAACCGAACTCACGAAAACACTCGAAAAAAACGGAGTCAAACTAATCAAAGAAGGCGCGACAACAGGAGTAAGCGGAGTAATGCTCGCAGAATGCGCAGCACGCAACATTCCAGCAATCTCCCTGCTCGCAGAAGCAAAACCCAACTACCTAGACCCGAGAGGCGCAGCACTCGTCCTCGACGCGGTAAAAAAAATAGTCAACCTGCCAATAGACACGAGAGAACTCGTAAAAGAAGCAGACTCGATAGAAACAAAAATAAAAGAAATAATCAACAACGCAAAAGACGCCCAGCAACACTACGAAAAAACAAGCCAAATCGGCCCCATGTATGGCTAGAAAAAACAATGCTTAAACGCCAAACAGCGCAAGCCACGCCAAACTAATCAAAACCACAAAGACAAGACAACTCGAAACTTCAAAACTAGTTATGCGGGGGGAGGGATTTTCAGCACGCCGATGAAAACAAGTCGTTCTCAAACGACGGCGTTTGAACCCACGAAGGCGCTAAGCCACAGGATTTCACGAAAGAATTTTCTTTTTCTTTCTTTTTTCGTCGAGGTTTTTTCTTTCTTTTTGACCGACAAAAAGAAAGAAAAAAGGTCGCTTAAGTCCTGCCCATTACCCGGGTTTCCAGTAGTCTGTTTTCAGTTTTCAGAAGCCTGAAAACCGAGAACTCAAGACTGAGAACCCTTTAGACCAGGCTCTGGTACCCCCGCAGAAGTGTTTTCTTTTTTTCTTGCGAACGCCAAGTACGCAGTGTGAAGCAAGCCTTTCGTCTCGGGGCGAAAGCCTTCCTCGCGCACGAGAATTTCGCGCATTATGCACTCGACTACGAACGGCTCTTCGAATTCATTAGTTGCTTTGACGGTATCAACGAATTTCTTGACTTGCTCTGCGTGCGGGAGGTAAGCGGAAACAAAACCGCCTGCGCGCAACGCCTGCACGGCATGGCAGACTACTCGGTCGGATTCAGCCAAGTCAAGAGAAACCAAGTCAACGTCGCGCTCGACGATGCCTTCAAAAACGTCCGCAATTTTTACCTTGATGTTTTTAAGCCCTGAACGAGAAATGTTTTTCTTAACCAACTCTGCAAATTCTTCCCTCCGCTCGTAAGTAATCACTTTCTTGCAGACGTTAGCGAGGCTGAGAGCGAGAAAACCGCTTCCAGCTCCAGCGTCAACAACAACGCTCTTCTTCCCAACGCCAGTGAAAGCAAGGATTACGCCCAAATCTTTAGGGAGAATAACCTGCGGGCCTCGCTTTAACTTGCGCAGCAACGGATTCAAACGGTACATGAGGAAGAGTTTAAAACTTTCAATTTAAAATCTGTTGCGTTAGGGAAGGTGAATTCTTTGGCAAGCGTAATCGTGATAGGAGCACAGTGGGGAGACGAAGGAAAAGGAAAAATAGTCGATTTTCTGGCAGAAAAAGCACAATTAGTGGTGAGGTTCAACGGCGGGAACAACGCCGGGCACACTGTAGTAGTTGCCGGAAAAAAGTACAAGCTGCACTTGATGCCGTCAGGCTCAGTGCGGGGAGAAAAAGTAGTAATCGGCAACGGAACAGTGATAGACCCGAAAGTGCTGCTCGAAGAAATCGCAGCGCTTGAAACAGGAGGAAAGCAAGTGAAACTGCTCGTAAGCGAACGCGCGCACGTCATTTTCCCGTTCCACGCACAACTCGACGGCTTGCAGGAGGAAGTGAAAGAAAAGAAAGGCACTGCAGCCGGAACGACGAAGAGAGGCATTGGGCCTTGCTACATGGACAAGGCGGGAAGGTTCGGCGTGAGAATGTGCGAACTGGTCAACGAACAATTGTTCAAAGAAAAAATAAGCGACTTGTACGCGCGGGCAGAAAAACAACTGCAAGCGTACGGAAAAAAACCTGAAAAAACACTAGAACAAATCACGACAGAGTATACAGAATATGCGAGAAAACTGAAAAAATACGTTGGCGACGCGAGCGAGGAAGTGAACGACGCGATTGATGAAGGGAAGAATGTTTTGTTCGAAGGCGCACAGGGGGCAATGCTCGACATAGACCACGGGCTGTACCCTCACGGCACGAGCTCAAACACTATAGCAGGAGGAGCGTGCACAGGCGCAGGAGTGCCACCGACGAAAATAAGCCAAGTGATAGGCGTGGCGAAAGCATACACGTCAAGAGTAGGCGCTGGGCCAGTGCCAACAGACTTGGGCGAAAGCGACACTGCAAAAGCAATTAGGGAAAAAGGAGGCGAGTACGGGACGACAACAGGCAGGCCGAGGAGATGCGGGTGGTTCGACGCAGTGACAGTGAGGCACATTGCAAGAATAAACGGGCTCACGGGCTTGGCAATCACTAAACTCGACGTGCTCTCTGCAGTAAAGAAAATAAAAATCTGCACTGCATACGAGCTGGACGGGCAGGCGACAAACAAGCAGCCTGCACTTGCAAGCGACTACGCGAAATGCAAACCCATCTATGAAGAATTCGACTCGTGGCAGGACGCGAGTGAAAAAGAATGGGGCGAGATTGCAAAAAAAGGATACAACGCACTTCCGAAAGAAATGCGCGCTTACGTAGAAAGAATAAGCCAGCTCACAAAAATCCCAATAAGCATAGTGTCAATAGGCGCGGAAAGGGACGCGACGATACAGTTGAAGAGAATATTCTAATTTCCGATGTGAAAATCATGGACGACTGGAAACCAGAACAAGTAGACTGGCACAGAATAAACCCATTGATAAGGCGGGTAGGAAGTGGAAAAAAAGTGTTAGACATTGGGGCACGCAATGGGTTTATAGCCAAACTCATAGAAAAAAACAACAACAGCGTGGTATGTGCAGACATTGACGAAGACGCATTGAAAAAAGCAGAACAAAAAGGTTTCGAATGCGTAAAAATGGATGCTGAAAAAACGCCATACCCATTCAAAGACGAATCATTCGACGCAGTAGTCGCACTTGAAATAATAGAACACCTTCGCTACTCCCATAATTTAGTGAAAGAATCGCACAGGATACTGAAAAAAGGCGGAATGCTCCTGCTTTCAACACCAAACCTTGCATCACTCACAAACAGACTGCGCCTGCTTTTAGGAAAAAACCCGGCGATAGACTGGAACTACAAACACCCCGGGCACCACGTAAAATACTTCATAAAAAAAACAATCACGCAAGCATTAGAACAACAAGGATTTGAAATAGAAAAAATAACCGGAGACGTTGTAACATGCAAAGGAAAACAGTCGCCGCGCCTTGGAAAAATGTTTCCAACACTCGCACGCACGCTCTTGGTAATCGCACGCAAAAAATGAGCAAAACTGTAACATTAAAAATCTCTTCAACCAAAAGACAAAAGCCAAGAACAGCCAAAACGAGTCAAAACAAGTCAAGACGAGTCAGAACAAATCAAAACCACTTAAAAATGCAAAGCCTCGGTAGCTCAGTGGTAGAGCGCGTCCTTGGTATTCGAAAATTTTCAAATTTTGAAAGTCTTGCTGGACGGTTTCATGAAAACCGAACAATACCTTCAAAATTCAACCAGAAAGGACGAGGCCGCGAGTTCAATCCTCGCCCGAGGCTTAAAAAAAATAGGGGCTATAGAGTGGAAGGCATGAACGTGAACAGGATTGAAGTAGGCGTGCAGGAAGAAAACGCGCTGAAAAACAAGATAAAAAACTTTCTCGCAATCGAAGCAGAGCGCGTGCAAACGATTAAAGTATTCACTGCAACAGCACAGTTGAACGAAAGCGAACTCAAAAAAATAGCTGAAGAAGCGCTCACCGACAAAGTGCTTGAAAACTTTACGATAAACGAGCCGTTCACGCAAAAATACAGAGTAAAATTCGACGTTCTGATTGAAAAAAGCTTCCTGCCAGGAGTGACTGACGCAGTCGGAAAAACCGCTAAAATGCAGGCAGAATTCACGCTCGGAAGAAAACTCGCTGAAGAAGAAAAATTTTACACTTCAACACAATACTTATTCACTGGAAACAAGCTCACGCGCGAACAAATCGAAAAAATCTGCGGAATACTCGGAAACACGCTCATCGAAAGATTTGAAGTAATTACTGCAGAAGAAGCAAAAAAAGGAAAAATTATTGGAAAACGAGTTCCGAAAGTTGAAGGAGAACAGAAGATAGAAGTGAAAGAATTCAACTTGCAGAAAATGAGCGACGAGGAATTAATGCAGTTGAGCAGGGAGAGAGTGCTTGCGCTCAACTTGAACGAAATGAAGGCGATAAAAAAATACTTTGAAAGCGAAGAAACGAAAAACAAGAGAAGCGCGGAAGGATTGCCTGCAGCCGCCACGGACTGCGAGATTGAAGTGCTCGCGCAAACGTGGAGCGAACACTGCAAGCACAAAGAATTCAACGCGGAAATAGCGTTCACGGACGTTGAAAAAAACGAGACGATAGTGATAGACGGGCTTTTCAAAACGTTCATTTCAGGAGCGACGAAAAAAATATCCGAAAAACTCGACGACGCGGAATGCAACTGGCTCGTGAGCGTGTTCAAAGACAACGCAGGAGTAACGCGCTTCAACAAAGAATTGCTGTTCGCGCTGAAAGTAGAAACGCACAATTCCCCTTCTGCACTCGACCCGTACGGAGGCGCGCTCACAGGCATAGTCGGGAACAACAGGGACCCGGCAGGCACTGGAATGGGAGGTGCAGAATGCTGGTTCAACACGTTCTACTACTGCTTCGCAAACCCGTTCTACAAAGGAAAACTCCCTCCGAAAACACTCCACCCGAGAATAATCCACGACGGAGTAATTTCAGGAGTGAAAGACGGCGGAAACAAGTGCGGCATTCCAACGCTCTTGGGAGGCATGACGTTCGACGATAGGTTCATGGGAAAACCGCTCGTCTACTGCGGAACAGGAGGGCTCATGCCTGAAACAATTGCAGGCAAGCCGTCGTACACGAAAACAATAGAGCCAGGAGACTTGGCAGTAATGGCAGGCGGGAGAGTTGGGAAAGACGGCATTCACGGAGCAACAATGTCTAGTGAAGAAAGAAAAGAAGGAACTCCTGCAACAGCAGTCCAAATAGGCGACCCCATAACCCAAAAAATAATGCTCGACTTCATAATCGAAGCAAGAGACAAAGGGCTCATAAAAGCAATAACAGACAATGGAGCAGGCGGCTTGTCGTCTTCGCTCGGGGAAATGGCACAGCAAAGCAACGGAGTGAAAGTGCAACTCGAACGCGTGCCGCTCAAATACCCAGGGCTCAAGCCATGGGAAATATTCATTTCAGAATCACAGGAAAGAATGAGCCTTGCAATAGAAAAAAAACACTTGCAGGAATTACAGCAGCTCGCAAGCGAACGCGACGTTGAAATAACAGCAATAGGCGAATTCAACAACTCAGGGTACCTGGACGTGGAATACAACGAAAAAAAAGTGTGCCTGCTTGAAATGAAATTCCTCCACTACGGAGTCCCAAAAAAGAAAATGAGCGCGGAATGGAGGAAGCCTTCATTCGAAGAACCGGAATTCGAAGAGCCAGCAGACTTGGCGAAAGAAACATGCAAGGTGCTTTCAGCTCCGGACGTTGCAAGCAAGGAATGGACGCTCCGCCAGAAAGACGACGGAGTAAAAGGCGGGACGATAATAAAACCGCTTTGCGGAGTATACGGAAGCGCGTGCGCTCCAGCAACAGTAATAAAGCCAATTGAGCTCAACACGCACGAAGCGCTCGCAGTAGCGCAAGGAGCATTCCCTAAATACGCAGACAATGACGCCTACGCGTCAGGCGCGAGCGCGTTCAACGACGCAGTAGGAAAAATAATAGCACTCGGAGGCAGGCTGCCACAACTCAAGAAAGACAACAATCACTACTGGTCAGTGTGCGACAACTTCTGCACTCCAGACAGTGAATACTCCGAACGCAACCCGGACGGAAAATACAAGCTCGCGCAACTCGTGCAAATAGCAAAAGCAGTGCACGATTATGCAATAGCATTCAACACGCCGCTCACTTCAGGAAAAGACAGCATGAAAAACGACGCAGTGTTTAAGGATGAGAATGGAAAAGAAACGAGGATATCAGTCCCTCCGACGATACTGATTACAGCAACATGCACTATTCCAGATTACAGGAAATGCGTTACAATAGACGCGAAAAATGAGGGGGATGGCGTGTATGTTATTGGAACTGCGAAAAAAGAGTTGGGCGCATCGCAATACTACGAAGTTAAAGGAATCGAATTGCGCGGAGAAAAATTCGTTGGAAAAAACGCTCCGCAAGCAGGCTTTGAAGAAGCAAGAAAAACATTCGAGTTCGTGAGCGAATGCATTGAAAAAGAACTCTTCGCATCAAGCATCTACGCTTCAAAAGGAGGAATCGCAACAGCTCTTGCGCTCAAAGCAATAGCAGGAAACTTGGGAATGAAAATAGACTTAAACAAAATGCGCAAGACAGAAGAAGTAACGAGAAGCGACTTCCTCCTGTTCACAGAAACGCAGAACAGGTTCGCGGTGACGGTAAGCGCGAAAAACAAGAAAAAATTCGAAGAACTCGCGCAAAAAACGAAAACGAAAATAAGCGAAATCGGGACAATAACAAACGAAAAAGAATTTGCAATAATAGGCTTGAACGGGCAGGAAAGCAAAACAAAGATAGAAGAACTGCGCAAAGCGTACTGCACGACGTTCAAATTCGACTTGCCTGAAAAAGGAGCTGAATGCAGTGAATAAAGTAAAATCACTTGTAATAACAGGCTACGGAATAAACTGCGAGCGCGAAATGAGCAAGGCGTTCGAGCGAGCTGGAGCTGAAAGCACCATCCGCCACATTAACGACGTGATAAATGGAAAAGTAAACGTGCTTGACTATAACGTTTTTTCTTTCCCCGGCGGGTTTTCGTTTGGAGACGACCTTGGAAGCGCGCAAGCACTCGCAAATCTCATCCGCTCCTCGAAAATAAAAACAAGCGGAAAAAAATTCCTTGAAGCAATGCAGGAATTCATTGCCAAAGGCGGAGTGGTTTACGGAATATGCAACGGTTTCCAAGTAATGGTGAAATTTGGGATGCTCCCGGGATGGGACAACTATTCCAAGCAATCCGCATCGCTCGCGTTCAACGACTCGAACAAGTACGAAGTGCGCTGGGTGCAGCACAAAGTAAACCCCAAGACAAAATGCATTGCATTCAAAGGAATAGAACACATTTACGCGCCAGTAAGGCACGGGGAAGGAAAATTTGTTGTAACATCAGAATACGGGCAAAGCGGAGAAGAAGGAAGAGGAATACTCGCGCGACTGCACGAAGAAAACAACGTGCTATTGCAGTACGCGCATCCTAAAACGCTAGAGCCAACACAGGAATTCCCGTTCAACCCCAACGGCTCAATAGACGCGATCGCGGGATTGAGCGACGCAACTGGCAGGGTGTTTGGCCACATGACGCACACTGAAGCATTCCAACTATTCGAAAACCACCCGTGCTGGGCGAAAATAAAAGAAAAAAACAAGCGAGAAGGAAAACCAAACCCAGAAAACGGCGAAGGAATGAAAGTGTACGAAAACATCGTAAGCTACCTCGAAGAAAAAAAGTGAAAAAAGAAATTCTCGTCGAAGCAAATAGAAAAAGCTTATTAATACCCCCGTCAAATTGGTTTATCAAGGTGGTCGTTTATGAAATGCCAAAAATGCGGTGTTCCGTTGAAAGGCTTGAGGGCAATGATTTGCAAGCACGTGTTCGGAGTAAAGAGAAGCGAAAAGCATCCTCATTTGTGCAATAAGTGCGAGCCGAAAGCATGCGCAAAGCCCGCAGCAAAAAAGAAAAAGAAAGGCAAACGCTAAACATGCCTGGCGCGCTTTAAAGCAAAAACTATTGCCGAATGGACTAACGCGAAAAGCGCGCCGGCAAAAACAAAACAAGCTAGTTTTTCCCCCAACCCGCCACTAAACAAGAAAACTCCAAACCACGAGAGAAAACCCCACGCGTGGCCAACTGCTAAAGCGTAAAATTCAGCCAAGCACGCGAAAAGAAAAAACGCCTTCTTGCTTCCATTCTTTTCACGAGCGCGCAACTCCAACAACGCGAGCGCAGCGAAAGCCCACAAGCAAACCCACAATACAGTCAAAAAAACATAGCCCTTCCAACCACCCCACTCGATGAAAACACGCGCGTAAGGATTGCCCTCGCGCACAGAAAAAACATTGTTGGAAATAGTAACGAGCGCATCAGCAGCACCGAACACGAAAAACAAGAAAACAGGCACCAAGAGTTTCTTGAAATCATCAAAACGCTTCCATAGCCAAAACACGAACAAGCACAACTGAATGGATGCAACAATAGCAACCAACTCAACAGTTTGAGCAAAAACAATTTCATTCATGCAAACCCACCTGCCAAACGCACACGAACAACAAACAAAAACATAAAAAAAAATGCAAAACGCCAAACAAAAAACACGCAACCAAAACCAACTCGAAACGAGTCAAAACAACTACAAAACTCCAAAACTGCTTAACCAAAACTCCTAAACTTCCAAAACTTCTAAACTTCAATTCAACCACCCAACATTTTTAATGGAATTGCGCGCCACCCAACGTTTTTTATTTTCAATCCCTCCAAGCAAACAAGCGTATGCGCGAACTCCAAGAATACCCGGCAAAAGAAAGAAACTCGCTCTGGCAATGGGCAAGAATAAGAAACCCACTGCGCACGATAATCAACTTCAAAATAATATACCTCGCACGCTACCTGCCCTCTCTCCACCTGAAAAACTTTCTCTACAGACTAGTCGGAGCAAAAATAGGCAAAAACACTGCAATCGCCCTAGGAGCAACACTAGACATTTTCTACCCAGAACTAATAGAAATAGGCGACAACAGCCTCATAGGCTACAACACAACAATACTAACACACGAATTTCTAATAAAATCTTGGAAAAAAGGAAGAGTGCAGATAGGCAAAAATGTGCTGATAGGCTCAAACTGCCTAATCCTGCCAGGCGTAAAAATAAGGGATAATGCAACAGTTGCAGCATTTTCGCTAGTGAACAAAGACGTGCCTGCAAACGCGTTCGCAGCAGGAGTGCCAGCAAAAATACTAAAAAACAAATTCTAAGAGAAAGTTAGAAATTGTGAGGACTAGGAACGTTACAATTATATCTAGACTGCTTGCTGGAAAAAACTATTTGCATAAAAACGCAGATTAATAATTAAAAGACTATTCTACGTCTATTTCTAAAATGCAGAATTGCCCTTCCTTTAATTCGCCTTTTTCGTCTTTTTCTACCTTGAACTTCGCGTTTTTAACGAAAGAGTCTGTCGCAAGCAGCAACTGGGAGAGTAATGATTGAAATGCTTCTGGGGACACATGGTCTGTTAAATCGCGCGCCAAGCGAATTTTAGCGCCAACCAGCTTCTTTGCCTTGTGCTTTCTAGCTTCAGCAACCAATTCAGAGAGCACCTTGCTCGCAACAGCATACTCGTGCATAACGCGTCACTCTCGTTCACTGTTTCCAGTTTTGAAGTTTCACAGGCTCTTCGTTCGCAGTTTCCAGTTTTGAAGTTTTGCAGAACACTCGTTCACAGTTTCCAGTTGTCTGTCTTCAGAACAGAAATTACTGTTGTTTCTTTTTTCCTCCGAAGTTGCCTTTTGGCTTTGGAAACTTTAAGTCTGGATATATTTTTTGAAGCAGTTCACAGCTTGGAATGACGGGGTAGCCGAGCGACTCAACTATTCTGCGCACGAAGTAAGCACGCGCGAGAGGAAGAATTATTTCCTCGCTTACTGCCTGCTTCAGCTTCTCGTCAACCTCAGAAGGCTTTAGAGAGCCGAACACTTCAGCCAAGTTCGCGTAGCCAGTGCGCTTTCCCTTCGTCAAGTCAGCAGCGAACGCGTCGATAACGTCGGTTTTAACGCCTGCAAACTCGAAACCCTTCCTGTTAATCACGTCATTAATTGAACTCAGCTTGTAAACAACCTCGGCAGGCTTGTCCTCGGAATCAATAGCCATTTTCTTGACGCTGATCCAATTGCCGTACTTCGCATTGAAAACGATTTCTCCAACATCCGCCATAAACAAACAACCTCCATAAA
Organism: Microcaldota archaeon; assembly: GCA_016212395.1. Taxonomy (GTDB): domain Archaea; phylum Micrarchaeota; class Micrarchaeia; order Burarchaeales; family JACRGF01; genus JACRGF01. Next base: position 1,241 of record JACRGF010000065.1, on the reverse strand, counting down.
AAGGATTTGCAAGAATTCACTCTGCAACATTAAAAAACGTTCCACAAAAAAACCGCGAAACCAAACTACATAGACAAAACAAACCAAAACAAGTCGAAACCCCGAAACAAAACCAGTCGAAACTATTCAAAACTCAAAACCCCTAAACCTCTAAACTACAAAACTCCTAAACTTCAAAACAAAAAAAAAGCCTCTGAGGAGGTTTTCACGCCGTGTGATGCACCTGTTTTTTCTTTCTTTTGGGGCACCCTGCACCTTTTCTTTCTTTTCCAGCGAGGAAAAGAAAGAAAAGGGGCGGATTGAACTCCTGACCTGCTGTTTATCTGCCTCGTTAACGCTTTTTCCTTTTTCTTTCTTTTTTTCGTTAACGTTTTTTTCTTTCTTTTCAACGAGAAAAGAAAGAAAAAAAGGTTACAAAACAGCCGCTCTACCACTGAGCTACAGAGGCAATGTGGATAATTAGCGAAAAAAACGTTTTATATGCAGTGGTTTCAGCGTGTCGCGGTTTTCGGAGGGCGCGCAAGGATGCCGTCTAGTTGAGCGTACAACGCAGAAACGTAGAAAGGTGGAACGATCACGCAATCGGCAATTTGCGCAAACTCGGAAGCGTTAGCGTCAGAAAAGTGGCACGCTACGGCAAAGCGAGTCGAAGGAGACGCTTTTCTCGCTTGCGCGATGAACTCGCGTGCTTGAGCAGGAGAATCGCAGAATAGGATTACTATATTTATTTTTTGCGCCTTGATGAAGCTAATGTATTCAGGAGTTTTATCAAACGGCAGGGCATGCAAACTTACGAAATTGACTTTGAGTGAAAGCAGGGAGTTTAAATCACTGGCTGAACCCACGCATTTTGGATTTACTGAATTAATGCACAAGACGAGCACGCGCGACCTTTTTAAAAAACGATTAGGCGAAAACGGCTGAGTTTCTGGAGCGGAATTGCTAACCTTAGCCAGTATCTCGTGCGCTTTCGCAAAATGAGGGTTTATGAATGCAGGTGGAGCTTCTTGCGCTGGCGCTTGGCGAGCTTGCGGCACTGGTCTTTGAACGTGAGCCATAATAGTATTTTGGCGGAAGTGGTATAAAAACAGGTGGGTTTATTGTAAGTGTTTAGCTGCTCCCTCGCATTGCAGCAATTAACGCAACCTGCGGGTTGATTCCCTGCAAGTTCCAAGTCGCAACCATTGATGCAAGCACTTCGTAGATTCCTGCTCCTTTCTGGTTTCTGAGAGTTCCCATGA
>JACRGF010000064.1 GCA_016212395.1 Microcaldota archaeon | reverse complement strand
GCTACTGCTCTCTTCCCGTATGCTTCAATCAAGCTCGCACTGCGCATCAACTCCAAATACTCTTTTCTTTTTCCTTTTGCCCCCTTGCTTTTCACTATCGCGTCCTGCTCTCTCTCTGCCAGCGCCACCATTCTCCCGCCGCATTTTTCGCACTCTATTTTCTTCCCCAACTTTTCAATCACCGAGTAAAATATGCTCGAGCAGTACGCGCACGTGAAGCGCGCGTTTTTCCCCTCTATTTCTTTCCTGAATGCCTTCAAAATTTCAGAGTTCGGCTCTACTGGCGCAATCAATTCCGACGCGTGCACGCGGTTCAACGCCAACTGCGCCAAGGGCGAAAGCCTGCCAACGTTTCTCGCAACAACTTCAATTTTCCCTTCCCTCATTTCCTTCAAAAGTTCGTTCGCTTCCTCGACGTTCACGTAATCCCTGAACACGTCGCGCAACGCTTCCTCTCCTGCAATCGTTCCACTCAGTTTTTCGATCAGCTTCCTTCCAATTCGCGCTTGCTCTCCAACCATTCCGAACGCGCGCGCTGCGTGAATGAACTTGAACCTGTAAATAGGCGTGTTCTTTACTTCAGCTTCAAGCAGTCTTCCAACATCCTTAATTTCAAGAAGCATTCTCTTTACTTCCTCTGCGCCTATTGGCTGGGGCAGTCTCAGCATCACTCTGCTCGCGTCGCTTTCAGCCCGCACGCTTGAGCCGAAGCGTGCGTTCAGCATGAACGAGAGCGCTTTCGCAATAGCGGCGTTCGCAAGCGTTCCTCCGCACACGTGCACTACCAGCAATTCTTCAAAGCATTCGATGAACACTCTCTTTTCAGTTGGAAGCACTTCCTGTTCTTTCAAAACTCCATTCACTTTCTCAACTGCATTTTCTTCAGCATGAAAATCAAGCAAGCCTGTTTCAGCAAAGCCTTCCTCGTTTCTCGCTTTCTTTTCAGCGTTCGGTTTTCCGAGTGCGTCTTCATTTTTTCTCCCTGCAATTCCCCTTCTTATTCTTCCAATTTCCCTTGCGACTTGAAGAGGAACTGGAATTTCTTCTCCTTCCCAGTCAGGCACTGCAGCGTCGAACGTTTGCGCAGGCTCGACTATCACTTCCTCGTCGTTCACGTCCAGTACTCTCCACGGCACTCCCTTCGTGATGAACAATTCCCCATTCTGCAGGCTCATCGTGAACGCTTCGTCCAAGCTCGAGACAATAGAATTAGTTGCAGCGTTGCGCACCCTGAATTTTCTCTCGCTTGGAATAGTGCTCAAGTGCGTATAATAGTAATCCCTTGAATTTCCTGTTTTAACCAAATCATGTTCAATGCCTGAACTAGAAATATTTTCGCTTCGTGTTTTTACCTCTCCATTCCTCTCTTCTATTCTCAGCAATCCTTGCGCGCGCATTTGCTCGCATATTCTCAGGAACGTTTCGAATGAAAGTTTCTCGAACGGTTTTGCTCTTTTCACGAGCGTGAACACTGCCTCTTGCTTTACTCCCCTCCTTTCTACCAGCACTCCGATTATTTGGTGCGCTACGACGCTGTACGCGTGCGTTGCCATTCCTTCCTTCTCGAGTTTTCCTTCGCGCGCCAGCCTCACTACTGCCATTGCTTCAAGCACGTCGTCAGCATCGCTCGCAATTATTTCACCGCGCGCTATTCCTTTCACTGAATGCCCGCTCCTGCCAACGCGTTGCACGAGGCGTTGCGCAACTCGCGGGCTCATGAACTGAATTACTTTCTCAACATCCCCAACGTCTATTCCAAGCTCAAGCGAGCTTGTTGCAATCAATCCCTTCAACTCTCCGCGCTTGAATTTTTTTTCAACGTTTTCGCGCACTTCCTTTGACAGCGAGCCGTGGTGCACTCCAACGCTCGCGCCCAACGCGAGCAAGCGCGAGCACAAAACTTCAGCTACTGCCCTCGTGTTAGTAAAAACAAGCGTCCGCTTTTCCTTCATCAACTCCTGCAATAGTTTCAACCGCGCTGCAGCGCTTAAGTCAACATGCATTTTTTCCGCCAACTCCTTGTCCTCGTCGCTTGCAGTAGGCGACAATACCTGCAACTCCATTTGTTTGCTTGCTTCAACGCGCGCGACAACGCACTCGCGCCCCACTCCTGCAAGAAAGCCTGCAACTCCTTCCACGTCGCCTACTGTCGCGCTCAAGCCTATTCGTTGAAAGAAAGAAGGAATGCTACTGCCTGTTTTCAACCTGCTGTTTCCCAACCCTTCGCTGCTCATTTCCTCTTTTTTTCCTTCCTTCACTAATTCTTCCAATCTTTCAAGCGCGATGCTCAACTGCGCGCCTCGCTTGTCAGCGTAAAGCTCGTGCACTTCATCAACAACAACTGCTTTTATTGTTTTCAGGTTTTCGCGCATTTTCGGAGCGCACAATAATGCTTGCAGGGTTTCAGGAGTAGTAATCAACAACTGGGGCGGGTTCTTCAACTGCTTCGCCCTTTCCGCTTGGCTCGTGTCCCCATGCCTCACTCCTGCTTCAATGCCTAAATTCTCGCACCACCAAAACATGCGCTCAAGCACGTCGCGGTTCAACGCGCGCAAAGGAGTAATATACAAAACTCGAATTCCCTTGCGCTCGCCGTTCGCTCGCGTTTCTCCATCTGCAGTTTTTCCTTCTCCTTTCTCCCCCTGCGTTATCATGTCAAGCAACGGAAGCAACGCCGCCTCTGTCTTCCCCCACCCTGTGGGTGCTACAGCCAAGCAATTCTTTCCTTCAGCAACCAGAGGCACTGCTTTTTTCTGAATGTCAGTAAGCTCGCGAAAGCCCCGCCTCTCCATTAACCTCAAAATTTTTTCAGAAAGCAAAAACAAACACCTGCAACCCACGCTAAGTAAACTTGTGCATCTACTCTTTAAAAACACGAAACTGTCTGGTTTTTATTCAAGAAAACACACATTATTCTTTCATGTCTGTCCTGCAGAAAAGTTGCATTTCACCAAAATCTCTTCCTGCCCCTAGAGTTGAAAGGCGAGAGTTTCTCGCGCGCGGAGAGGAAGCTACAGTTTCGCGCGTCTGGCTTCCGGGGCGCAGGGAGCCTCTCGTCGAGCGCAGGCAGAGGCTTGCAAGCCACCCTAGCACTTACAAAGAGCTTTTAGTTTTTGAAGATCGCATGGGAATACTTGTTTCTCCTTTGCAAGACCGTTACTACTGGTTTTCGTTTTACGCGCTTCAAATAGCGCTCTTGCTTGCTCCTGACAGTTTCATGCGCGTGCGCTCTCTTCATTTTTCAGACGAGCCTGAAGGCAGGTTTGCTTTAATGTACAGCGACTTGGTTGAAGATTCTAATGGTGCGATAGAAAGAAAGGCGAAAAGCATTGAAGAATTCCGCAAGCTCTTTGCTTCAACTTTCGGCGCAGAGTTCGACAAGGCATACGATGCTTTACGCGCTCGCGGGGATGCGTTAGAGCGCGACACGACGTGCTCTCTCGGCGCTGCGATTTCAAACATTCCCCGTTGCATTGCAGTTCCGCACCCTGAAGCGAATTACCACTTGGCGCCTGATGGGCGGATAGTGTTTTTCGAAGTCGCGAAAATCGACATTAATGAACTTCTGCGTTTTTCACGCAAGCTTTCAAGAACCAAACGCTCAAAATTATTGTCAAAACAACTATTGTTCAAAGCATGCCAACTCTACTTAGCAACGACTTTAGATGTGTGGTTGAACTGGAATTCTTCACATAAAACTGATGAGTACCGTGCTCTGCTCTTACGCCTCGTGAGTGAACTAAACCTCTCTTTCGGAATGTTTGCAAAATGGTTTTACTTGAGAGCTTCCAAAATAGACCTCCATAAGTTTGGCGACTGGCGGGAAGAATTAGATGCTCTTTTCTCATTTATTTACTCAAGAAGAAAATAAGTTCGTTCTACTGTTCCTTTCCGCCTTCCTTGAATTTTTTGTCCCACGCGCTTTGTTTTTTCACAAGCTTCCGCTCGCTTTTCTTTTCCTTCTTTTTTCCGCCTGTTTTTTTCAAGCGCTCGAACTCGAGCTTTACTCCCTTTTCGTAATCCGCTCTTGCTTTTTTCTCTATTTGCTCGCCGTCCTTCAAAATTTGGCTTATTACTCCGATTTCCTTGATGATTTGCTCGTCTGCCTTGAACGCAGGCTTTTCTTCCATTAGTTTTTCCTTGAAAACTTCGTTAGCAAAAGGGCTAAGCGGTTTTTTCTTCTGCTCCGGTGCTGCGAACATGCTCATAACTCAAGTTATGAAATTAGGAATTTAAAAACAATGATGGTTTCCTGTAAACTGCCGTTTTTTCAGAAGAACATTCCGAGTGAAAGAAGCGCCAGGACGAGCGGGAGTGTCACCGCGCCCCAAATAAGCGCGTTCCACGCGAGCACTTTGCTTCCGTCAAGAGGAAAAATGGGAATCATGTTGAAGAACGCGAGGAACAAGTTAACCCGCATTCCCATGCTGAACACGTCGCTTGCAATCCCCTCCTGCGCAGTGAACGCCATGGCGGCAAAGAACAGCAATGCAAGCGCGACGTTTGTAAGCGGGCCGGCTATGGAAATCAACCCGTTCTGCCTCCTCGTCAAGTAAGGAGCGAAAATGTAAACTGCGCCTGGCGCTGCGAAAAGGAAGCCCATGAGCGCGAACACGAGGGCAATCACGAGCCCTGCAGGCCACATTTTGTAAACCGCGTAAGCGCCGAACTTTCGCGCGACAAACCTGTGCGCCAGCTCGTGCAAAATAAACCCGCTGCCTACAGTCACCACTACGATTCCGAGGTAGAACAGCAGTTGCGCTACTGGAAAATTCAGAAGCCGGGCTACTCCAACTTGAGCTATTGCTATCGCGAAAGCAATGACGAGCATGCTCACAATCATTTCCTTTGCTTCTTCCATCTCCACCGCAAACCAACCCAACCTAAATGAAACAAAAACAAAACTCCTTTAATTCCCGCTCGTGCTTCTATCCTTCTTTCAACTTATCTTTTTCTCTAGTGCAATTCGATGCTTCTTTCACCTTACTTCCACTTCTATTTCTTTCTCGCTTACTCTCGTGCGCGCCGGAGTCAAAATGCCCGAATAGTCTGTCACGCGCGCTTGAATCTCATTTCCTTCGTTCAAAACTACTCTAATTAAATCGCCTTTCCTTCCGCTTGTCTTTGCGACTCCGCTTCTAATCTTGAATGAAGTGAACGGGATTTGCGCGTCGAAAACAATAATCACTGCGTCGCCTTTCTTTACTCCGCGCAAGTGCGGGTAAGCGAACGGCGCTACGAGCGACAACCCGACTGCAAGTGCGAGCAAAGGAATTATCGTCAGCATGCTCGCGCCGGGAACAGCAATGGCGTAAACTCCGAACCCTATCAACGCTGCTGCAACAAACAGCACGAGCGCCTTGAAGAACACGAACACGTTAAACATTTTATTCAACCCATTCAACTTTTCTTCTCGCACGTTTTTAAACCATTCCCCAAAACCAACGAAGCAAACTACTCAAAACCTCTAAACACCAAAACTTCAAAACCAACGAAACAAAACCAGCCAAAACTGCAAAACTCCTAAACTCCAAAACAAAAAAAGAAAATGGGGGAACTGAGATTCTCGAGTCTTCAGTCTTGAGTCTTCAAGCCTCGAAAACAATTTGAATTCCTGAAAACAGATTAATGAACAAAGTTCTTTTCTTTTTTCCAACAAAAACGCTTTGCGTTTTTGTGGACCATGTAAAACGCTTCGGCGTTTTACAGTTGTCGAGCGTAGCTCGACACCACAAAAATCTCGGAGATTTTTGTTGGTCATTAAAGTTTTTTCTTTTCTTTTGCATCGAGCAAAAGAAAAGAAAAAAGTTTACTCAGGTCACCTGGTCCCAAACCAGGTAGCATAGCCAAGCTAGCCCATTCCCCCGTTAGTGGAAATTGTTTTGGACGAATTAGAATTAAAGCGTTTGGTTTAGCGGTTGTTTTGTTGAGTGGTTTTGAAGTTTCGGAGTTTAGTGGTTTCGAGTAGTTTTGATGTTTTGGTCGCGTGATTGTTTTTTTCCTCTTGCGAGAGCGTTTCAGCGTGCGAGCAAAAGTATTAAATATTCTTAATGGGCGACTCTTACGCATTATAACGGGTGATTTTAATGGCTGGTGACGCGTCGTCTGAAGAGTCTGAAAAGAAAGTCGTTTGCGGGAAATGCAATGGCTCCAGTTTTCTTGCTTTAGTCAGAAAAACTCCTGAAGTCGTCGTAATCAGCTTTTCGTGCACGAAGTGCAAGAACGTGAGCAAGGTGGGCATTAGGCGTTCGCAGCCTCAGGAGATAAAGTCAGAGCCGAGGCAGCAGCCAGGGCTTTTCTCGCGCTTGACTGGCGCTTTCGGGGGAAAGAAAGGCAAGGCTGAAGGCGAGGAAAGTGCAGGCAGCGAGGAGCAGTGGGGATGGGAGGAAAACCTCGACGCTTTGCTTGAAGAAAAATAAAAAGCGTGTTGAAAATGAAAACATTTTTTTTCTATTTATTTTTCGCTTTCGCCATTTTTCTGTTCGGTTGCATAACGCCAGGAATTTCTCCTGGTTCTATTGACTTTACCGGCCAGCCGTGCGGCGGAGTCCAGGGGATTCCTTGCCCTGAAGGCTACTCGTGCGAAGTCGCGCGGGAAGAAGGGGACTATACTTCCGACTCGTTTGGAGCATGCGTTAAGCTTTCTGTTCAAAACGATTCAAAAACGATTCAGGCAAACAAAACAAACGAAACAAAAACTTCATTCTGCAAAACAGGTTCCTCTTATTTGATTGACGATCTTTCCTGCGTTTGCCCTGAAAGTTTCGAGTTTGACTATTCTACCGTGCTCTCGTACAAGGCGAACGCGAAAGGGCAGGAGTACGAAGAGCTGGAAACGTTTGCAGAATGCGTTCCGTTGGGAAATGCTTCTACAACTTTGTGCGTTCTAGGCAAGCTGTACGAGGAAAGCGCTTCGAAGAGGAGGGAGTGCGCGTGCCCGAAAGGCTTCAAGTTCGATTCCAGCATCCTCGGCTATGACTATAATTTCAGCACTGGCGCGGAAAGCCCGATAATGGGCTCGACTTGCGTTGCAAAGCAAAAGTAATTTTCTGGTTAACTCTCCGAAAAAACGCGCGTGCAAACGAAAAAACATTTGTGCAAACTCGCGCGAACCGTAAGCGTTTTCATTGAGGTCATGCCTCTTTTTTTTTCGTGTAAAGTGGCGAGGCTGATTTTTCAGCTTGCTTGCCCGTAGTGCGATTGCACGACAAGCACGAAGACTTGCAGTTGACCGTTTCCTTTGCAGTTCCAGTGAACGATGAGTTTATCTTCCACGCGGTGTTTTACTTCGGAGGAAAGCCTTGCTGGGCTACAGCATTCATCCAGCCTGTCGAAGAATTCCGTGATGCGCTTCAAGTCCCAATGCCCCACGCGCCGGAACAACTGCAACAACAGCTTGCGGCATAAGCAACTGTGGTTTTGTAGTTTCGAAGTTTTGCAGTTTAGGAGTTTAGGGGTTTTGGCAGTGATGGAAACTGCTTAATACTTCTTCTCCGCTAATTTTCTTTCATGCTTGATGAAGAGACGAAAAAGATTTTGCGCCGCCAGCATTACAAGCTTGTTGGCGAGAATGCGGCAGTGAAATTGTGCTTGTGGGCAAAGCGTGCTTTGAAGGGTGAAGGCTTTTGCTACAAGCAGCAGTTTTACGGCATTCCTTCCCATCGTTGCGTGCAAATGACTCCGTGCGTTTCAACGTGCACGCAGAATTGCTTGTTCTGCTGGCGCGCGAGCGATTTTACTTCAAAGCTCGAGAAGGAGGACGAGCCTGAAAAAATTTTCCAGGGAATGCTCGACGCCCAGCGTTCCCTCTTGAGCGGTTTCGGAGGAATAAAAGAACAGCCCGCTCCAGGATTGCTTGAAGAAGCGCGAAAACCTTCCCAAGTCGCCATTTCCCTTTCAGGAGAGCCCACGCTCTACTCCCAGCTCCCTGAATTCATTGAACTGATAAGAAAAAACAACATGACATCTTTCCTCGTTTCAAACGGTGCGAACCCTGAAATGCTCGCGCGCGTCAAGCCCACTCAACTCTATGTTTCATTGTGCGCGCCTGATGAAGAAACGCACAAGAAATTGTGCGCGCCTTCAATTCCAAATGCTTGGGGGAAGTTGAATGATTCGCTGGAATTAATGCGTGGAATGGAAAAACAGCGCACTACTCTGCGCATGACGCTCGTGAAAGGCGAAAACCTGCATTCTCCTGAAAAGTACGCGAAGCTGATAGCGAAAGCGAATCCAATGTTCGTTGAATTGAAGAGCTACATGTGCGTAGGCTTTTCCACCAAGCGCTTCGACCACTCGAACATGCCTCGCTACGAAGAGATAATGGAATTCGCAGGGAAAGTCGCTGAAGAAAACGGTTATATACCCGTCGATTCAAACAACGTTAGCAGGGTGGCGTTGCTCGCGCGCGACGAGAAAACCGCTGGAAAGAGAATGATAAGCAAGTTGGTTTGAATGAAGAGAATAATCCACGCACTGAAGAAGCATGTTCACGCGAAAGCGAGAATTTCTCACGCGCACATTTCGCAAGCGCGCGAGAAAGTTTCCCGCTCGCACGAAACTTTCGCCGAATCTTTAAGGCAGCCGCGCTCGATGTACCTCGTGCTCATGCTTTTTTTCACTGCGCTCGCAATCCTCTTCTACCAAATGGATCTCGCTGGCCAGACGTGGCAAATTCTCGCAGTTTCAGCTCTCGCATTTTTCGCTCTCGAAATTCATTTGAACTGGCTTGGCTCGTTCAACGCGCGAATGAAGAAGGCAGTGCTCATGGGCGCGTTTCTCCTCGCGTTCGACTTTTTGTTCGAGACAAGCGGTGCGTTATTCGGCTTGTGGGGCCCGCGCAACGCGCTCCTAATCCTTGGTGCTGTCCCCATTGAAGTGATGGTGGTAACTTTCTTCGGAGGCATTGCCTGGGCGCTTTACCTCCCCAGGAAATTCGACGCGCGATTCTCTTTCTTGGATGTTTCGCTCTTCGCGTTGTTCGGCGCGTTCGGAGAGTGGCTCATGATAAAAAACAACGTGTTCTACTACACTGGCGGCTGGACGACTACGCACGCGCTCTTAAGCTACGCGTTCACGTGGATAGTTCTTCACTACGTCAACTACAAGATAAGCGCTGAAGAAAAGCCGTCGCGCCGCGCTTCGCGCAGGCATTAACTCACGTTTAAATACCATAAAAAGAAAACATCCACTTGCCACAGAAAAAATTTTCAGTGACAGTTTGAACTGCATTTGTTTTTTTTCCACACGCAGATTGTTTATGTCGCGTGTTTGTTTTTTGTTCGCGTGCTGGATTTTGTTTGTGTGCGTTTATAATTTATTTTTTTGCGTTGCGTGCATGGCTTTGTTGTTTGCTTGAATGTTTTTCCTGGGGCGTGGATTGTTTTGGTGAAGGCGATTTTGTTTGACATGGATGGCGTCGTGCTTGATTCTGTCGACGCGAACGTGCGCTTGTTCCAGCGCGTGTTCCAGGAATTCGGCTTCGCCCCGCCATCGGAGAAGGAACTGCTCACTTTTTCTCCAAGAGGAAGCCGTGCCACGCTCAGCGAGTTCCTGCCTGTTTACGAAAAGGGCAATGAAGAATTGAAACAGCAGATGTTCGCGCGCACGCGCGAGCTTTCCCACGAAATGCTAAAGCAATTGAAGCCAATGGAAGGCATTCTCGAGCTGTTAAAGCAACTGAAGCAGTCGCACTGCCTCGCGCTTGTAACAAACAGGCGCGATTCAACGCACGAAGCAATCAAACTATTCGGGTTTCAAGGAGTTTTCGACGTTGTGATAACCGCCGACGACGTTGCAAACCCCAAGCCAAGCCCCGAGCCGATTCTTTTGGCTCTCGAGAAGCTTGCAACTCCTGCAAGCTCAGCGTTGTTTTTCGGCGACATGGACGTGGATTTGGAAGCAGGCGCGTCTGCAGGAGTGAAAACAATCTTGGTTAAAAATGTTGACAGCATAAAAAAAGCACTGCAAACAGAAGGCGTGTTGAATGATTCACTCTAGCCGAATAGATTTGGTAAAAGCAAAGAGAAGCAAGGAAGGCCCGCTCGAAGGCATTCGCACTATCATAGACCTGGACGAACTTCTGCTCACTGAAGGCTTGCTTCAAATCAAATTCGTTTACACTGTAGAATACGAGAAAGACGTTGCATCCATCCTGCTTCAAGGAAGCCTGTTCATGAAAGAAGACAAGGCATACGCATTGAAAGCAATCGAGCAGTTCAAGAAAAACCGCGCGCTCGACCCGCAAATAGCTGAAGTCGCGTTAAGCGCGATAAACTTCCTGTGCAGCGCGGACGCGACGCTCGTCGCGCACGCGTTCAACCTGCGCCCGCCAATGCTCGCAACAAAAATAATCGTCCAAACTCCAGCAAACACGTCGTAAGAAGTTTAGGAGTTTTGCAGTTTCGGAGTTTTGGGTTTAGTAGTTTAGAAGTTTTGCTTCGTTCTGGCTTTTCTAGAAAAAATAGGAATTAGAGTACTGTTCTCTTTCAACTGCTTTTTTCACTGCTTTCGTCATGAGTTCTTCGCTTGGAACTCCAACGTAAGCAACCCGCCCGTTAATCGTGATAGTGGGAGTCGCTTCTATCGAGTAATCATGCGCCTTCGTCTGGCCTGCTTCAGTTTCAATGCTGACTTCAAACAACTCCACTTTCATGCTGAATTTCTTTTTCGCGACTTTCTTCGCCACATTCAAAGCCCGAGGAGAATGAGGGCAGTTCTCGGAAGTCAGCACTTCAATGCACAAAGCGTTTTTCCCCATAACCCCACTACCTTGTTATTAATTATGAACTCCCATGTTTAAAATAGTTTTCCACTGAAAAAACTGTTGCATGCCTGACTTTCTCCAACAGTATTTTTTAAGCCCTCTCTGGGAGCACGAAGGCTACAACGCGATAAACACTGTCACTTACGTTGCAATCGCGCTTGCTTCCGCGTACGCCTTGTTCTTCCTCCTGCGCTCGCTGAAAATAAAAATCGGCTCCGAATTCATTCTCTCAATAATCCCGTTCATTCTATTCGGCTCTGCAATGCGCGTTGTATCTGACTCTATAGACACGAACGCAATGCAGCAATACGTTGCGTCAAACCAAAGCGTTTTCTCCCAAATTTATTTCTTCATTCTCTCAACGCACGTTTACGATTACGGCTACTTTACAGTAACCCCTGGAATTTACGTAGTGACTGCAGCTGTCACGCTCGCGTGCATTCTTGTTTTCCACCGCTTGCGCAGAATGGATTTGCTGTTCATCCCAGGCACTCTCTTGTTTCTTTTCCACTTTTTCCTGCTTGTTCCGCTCTTTCAATTCTATTCTTTCTTTTTCCTCGCAATCGCTCTCGCGTCGCTTGGCACGATTGCGTGCGTTTTCGCGTTTAAGCGCTTCAGCGTTCAAATGCCTCTCGCGTGGCTTCTTGTTTTCTCGCACGCTCTCGACGGCGCTGCAACGTTCACTGTCATCAACATTCTCCCGAAATTCGTTGAAGGCAAGCAGTACTTCGAGCAGCACGTGCTTTCGCGCGCGATAGGCGGCTTGTTCGGAGCGGATTACGGCTACTTGTTTTTCTTCGTGTTGAAAATTTCTTTCGCGTCAGCTGCAGTAGCTGTTTTGAACGACGAAAAGCCTGACGAGAAAAAACTCGCTGAAAAGCACGCTGCAAGAAGCGATTTCGAGAAGGCGCTGAAGAAGGAAAAAGCGTTCAACGACGACAAGAAAAACTACTTGCTTCTCCTGCTCGTAATCTTCGGATTGGCGCCTGGAGTGCGCGACGCCCTGCGCCTGCTCGCTGGAGTTTAACAGTTTACAGTTTTCAGTTCTGAGTTTTTTTCTATTGCTTTTTTCCGTGTTTCTTCGTGCGTTGATTTTTTCTTTTCCATCATTTCTTCCGTTATTTTGTTGCTTTCAGTTCTTCAATTATTTTCGCGTGTATTTTTCCGTTGCTTGCAATCAAGCTCGTCGTGTCCAGGCTCCATTTTTCCCCGCGCAAGCCAGTCACTTTCCCTCCTGCTTCCTCCACTATGAGCGCTCCTGCTGCAAAGTCAACGTTCTTCAAATTCATTTCAACGCACGCGTCCGCTTTCCCCAGCGCGACGAACCCGAAATTGTACACTGCAGCCCCGAGCATTCTCATTCCGAAAATTTTCCCGCTCAACTCAACTGCTTCCGCGCCCTCGCGCGGCATTTTCCACAATTTCGTGTCCATCAGAATTACAGAGTCTTCAAGCTTCTCGCGCTTAGTAACGCTTATTTCCTTTCCATCCAGCGTCGCGCCTTTCCCTTTCTCCGCGCAAAGCATTCCGCTCGTTTCAGGGTAATAGATTGCGCCGAGCTTCACTTCCCCTTTCACTGCAAGCGCAATGCTCACTCCGTAAAGCGGAATTCCGTACGCGTAATTGTTCGTGCCGTCCAACGGGTCAACTACCCACAAGAATTCAGCATCCGTCGCACTGCCTGCTTCCTCGGAGTAAACGCCGTGCTCCGGGAACGCGTTCTTGATAATCCTGATAATCTCCTGCTCGGACGCGTAATCCGCTTCAGTGACAATATCGCGCAAGCCTTTCACGCGCGCTTTCGCTTTCCCGAATTTTTCACGCAGAATGCTTCCAGCCTCAACGCACGCTTTCTCTGCAATCTTCTTCTCTTCAGCGAACATACGCTTTTTTTAACCAGTTCACATTAAATAATTCACGCATTTTTCAAGATGGTAACAATGAGTTTGACTTTCGTCGGCACTGGAGTTTGGAGCGCGAAGGACATCAGCGTGCGCGGGCTCGAGGCGCTCAAGCAATGCGATGTTGCGTTCGCTGAAAACTATACGAGCAGGCTCGACGTCAGTTTGTTTTCAGAGCTTGAGCAGCTCAGCGGAAAAAAAATAACAATGCTTTCGCGCGAGCAAGTGGAAGGCGAAAAACAGATTCTAGAAAGCGCCAAAACATTCAACACCGTCCTGCTCATTTCAGGCGACCCCATGATATCAACCACGCACGTTTCGCTCCAGTTTTCTGCTGAAAAGCAGGGAATTCAAACAAACATAATCCACGCTTCCTCTATTCTCACTGCGCTCATCGGAGAAACAGGCTTGCACGTGTACAAGTTCGGACGCCCTTGCACGCTCGCATTCTGGACTGAAAACTACAAGCCAACTTCAACATACAAATTCATTCTCGAAAACAACTCGCGCTCTCTCCACTCGATAATCTTCCTCGACTTGAAACAAGCGTGCATGGGCGCGCTTGATGCAATAAAGCTCTTGCTCGAAATAGAAAAAATCGAAGGCAAAAAACTGTTCACTGAAAAAACAAAACTAGTTGTCGCCAGCAGAATAGGCTCTGGCGAGCAAAAAATAACTTTCGCCGAAATAGGAAAACTTCTTTCCTCTCCTCTCGGAAAACCTCCTTTCATCATAATCCTTCCAGGCAAGCTTCACTTTACCGAGGAAGAAGCGCTCGTGAGGTTTCATGCAGGCATCTGAAAACCAGCCTTCAAAGTTGCCGATGCTATCGGCAACTTTCACTATAAAGCTGCCGATGAACACTATAACTTTATAAATGTTCATCAGCAATACTCTCGCATGCAGGACTTTGAAATTTTGCAGGTTTTGGCGGACACTAATTTCTGGAAGCATGAATTGGATGCAGGCATGCCTCGGGCAAGCCAGCTAAGCGTGCTTGAACGGCTTTCAAAAATAGGCGAAATAACCGTGGTTAAGGGAGTGAGGAGGAGCGGGAAATCAACGTTGCTGCTTCATTTTCTCAAGCGTTTGATAAGTTCCGGGGTGCGCAGGGAGGATACACTCATAGTAAACCTCGAGGACCCGCGATTAAAAAATCTGGATTTGGGTCTGTTGAATAAAATTTATGAAGTTTACTTGACCGAGTTGAACCCGCGTGAAACGCATTACGTTGTTTTGGATGAGGTCCAATTGGTTGAAGGATGGGAAAAGTTTGCCAGGTTTCTGCACGAGACGAAGAAAGCGAGAGTTTTCGTGACTGGCTCGAGTTCAAAACTGCTCAGTTCAGAGTATTCCACTGCATTGGCCGGCAGGCACGTTGACATGGAAGTGCACCCTCTCTCGTTCAGGGAATTTCTCGAATTCAACAGTGTCTTCATAACAAGCGGGTTGGATGCAGTTGCCGGAAGGCGCAAGATAAAGCGGCTCGTCCCGCAATACTTTGCATGGGGCGGGTTCCCGAAAGTCGTCCTGACCAAGGGGGAAATAGAGAAAAGGGATTTGCTGGCAACATACTTTCGAGATATTGTAATAAAAGACATCGTTTCGCGGTATAGCGTGAAAGAAGCCGGAAAGCTCGAAGAGCTAGCGAAATACTATCTTGCAAACATTTCAACTCTCCAGTCTTTCAACAAAATACATAAGTTGCTTGGGTTGAGCTTGGATACTGTCGAGCGGTTTTCCCACTATTTTTCGAACGTTTGCCTACTGCACTTTATAAAAAAATTTTCCTATTCCGAAAAAGAGCAAATTGTCAACCCCCGCAAGGTTTACTGCGTTGACACTGGGATGCGCAATGCCGTAGCGTTTACATTTTCGAAAGATTTAGGAAGGATTGCCGAAAACATCGTCTTCAACAAGCTGAGGAGAAGCCAGCGCGAGGTTTACTACTGGCTTGGAAAAAACGAAGTGGATTTTGCAGTCAAAGGCGCGGACGGAACCTTGAACGCAATAAACGTTACGTTCTCTGACGACGTGGATGAACGCGAGTTGAAGGGGCTGCTTGAGTTCAAGCAGAAATTCAAGAAAACCAGAAAACTTACGCTCATAACAAAAGAAACAGAGAAAAAAGAAAATGGCGTGCACTTTATTCCTTTATGGAAGTGGCTGCTGGAAGAATAACTTTCAAAAATCGCCTAGTTTTCTCTGCTTGAGCCTGTCGAGAGTCGCCCACTCTGTGCGCACGTACTTCAAGACTTTCTCGTTGTCCAAATTCTTTCTCAAAAACTCTATCGTCCTCTCGTCACTCGAATACCCGCTTCCAAAATCTTCGCCCAACTCCTTTTTTATCTTGTGCAACTCGTCGTCCCGCTCTACTTTCGCGAGAATAGACGCTGCAGAAACAATGGGGTACTTTACATCAGCCTTGTGCTCGCACACGAGCCTTGCTTTCCCAGCATAATGCTTCCTAATCCTCTCCTCGTACCTCTTTTCATCAACATCAACAGCATCAACGTATACAACGCCTGCTTTCACTGCGTGAAGCGCTTCGCCTATCTTTTTTGCTTCAATGTCGTTCAAGCTTATTTTCCTGCGCATTTGCTCGCTCAAATCCTTTGCCGTAATCTTCAGCAGCACGAAGCCGTCAAGCGCCTTCCGAAGCTTCCCTGATTTCTCCTCGCGCGACTTATGGCTCAACACTTTCGAGTCCCGCACTCCAATATCCGCCAGCACGCGCGCCCGCACCTCGTCAACAATAGCAATTCCAATCACTAACGGCCCGAACACGCACCCTTTCCCAGCCTCGTCAATGCCTGCAATAAGCATAGCTTACATCTTGAACGTGTAACATTAAAAAAAACCACTCAACAGCCCTTTCAGCTCTCTCGAGCTCGCACTACGAAACAAGAAAAAAAGAGAATTAGAAAATAAAAAAAAAAATTGAAAAGAAACAGAATCGATTTCTTACAATCCTTTCTTGTCCACTATAACGTGGTCCGCAATAGCAAGCACTGCCGCGTACGGAACTACGTTGTAGCCGTCTTCCTTTTTCAACCTGCGCGCCGTTGCATTGTCAGGGTTGGGCTCTACTACGAGCAGTTCAAGCTTTCCAGTCACTTCGTTCAAAATGACGTCGAGAAGCTTTCCGATCTCTTCACCGTCGTTAGTGATGAGCCTTTTCCCTGCTAGCTGCTTGGCGATTACAAATTTTCCCATGAACGATCACCTTTGCACACTGTTTCAACCAACAGAAATTTAAATACTTTTCCTTCAACTCGAAAACAAGCAAGAAAAACCCGCCTGCGTGCAAACAAACCTGCTGAAAACCCATCTGGCTATAAGCAGAAAGCGTTCGTGCCTGCCTCGCAGTGTTCCATGCACTCCCACTCATTGCTGCTGCCCAAGCGCTTCTTCAACTCTCCCTGCAAGCTTTGCTTCAACTTCATTCATTTTTTGCATCGAGCCGTACTTGCCTTTTGCCATTCTCTCTTCATCAGGCAACAAAAACTTTCTATCCTCTGCCACTGTCACGTAATTCATTAACGCCGCCACATACATCAGCGAAGTCCGCGCTATGCATGCTTTCTCAAACTTTTTCAACGCGCCTTCATCCAGCTTCGTAAAGTCAACGTTCGCCAAAAGCCACTCTACACAATCTCTGACAAGCCCCCAATTCATTTCTCTGTTTCCACTGGCAACTCCCTTCTTTGCTTTAGCCAATAAATCCTCGAGATACGCTTTCAACTCCATTCCCTGCAGGCGTTGTTCCTCTTCTGTCAACCAAA
Organism: Microcaldota archaeon; assembly: GCA_016212395.1. GTDB lineage: Archaea > Micrarchaeota > Micrarchaeia > Burarchaeales > JACRGF01 > JACRGF01. The sequence continues at coordinate 1,312 of JACRGF010000064.1, read as the reverse complement.
TAGCGCGCGTAGTGTCTCTCCCAACTACTCTTCCTCTTGCTTCTCCTTCAGCCAATTCCGCAGCAAGCTTCGCGCCTGCAGCTGCCAATGCACCTGCGCCTGCTGCTACCACTGGTCCTTTCCACCTTATTCTTGTCCTGCTTCCCAAAATATCTACAACTCTGCCAGATGCAACTGCCTCGTCCTCAACTTTAGCCACTGTCTCTTCTGCTCCTTTTCTTGCTCTTTGAGCGCCTTCAGCCAACCTTGTTCCAGTTCTTCCCCTCATGCCTTGAGCAACTGTGAGCGGTTCGTGAAACACTGCGTCTTCCAATGCAACTGTGCTTTTCGCTTTTTTCGCGATAGTTGCAACCGCGCTTTCAACTTGCACTGCCTCTGACTCTAACACTACTACTATCTTTTCTTTTTCAAGCTTCAAGCCTTTTACTCTCCTCAACTGGCCTGCTGAATCCATTACTTGGTACCCTCGTCCAGCCATTTCTTCCCCCATTTTTGCAAGGCGCTTTCTTGCCTGCGCCTGGCCAACTGCAATCACGTCTGCTGCAAACGCGTCGCTTATCCCCTTCCTGATTGCCGGCTGTTCAGGCAGTTCAGTTGGAGTTATCCTAAGCCTTCCTGCAACTGCTTCTTCTGCTCTTGCAACCCCCCTCTGTGTGCCTGCTCTTAATCTCCTCAACGCTCTTCCTAATGGTTTAAACCAACCCTTTTGTTTCCCTTTTCTTATCAGCATGAATCCTGCTGCTGCCAATGCTGCTCCTGCTGCTGCCCATGCTGCGTACTCCCAACCACTCGTCGGAGCTTGGTCTGCAGCTCTTTCAAGCTCTGCGTTTTTTTGGTCTACAACTGTTGCAACTCCAGGGTTTGAGGCAATAGCTTTGTAAACAACAAGAATGCCTGGATTTGTTTTGTCAAGTTCTCTCACTAAGCCTTCCACTTCTTTTCGCAATGGCGTTGTAAGAAGAGAAGCTATGCCCTCGAGCATTTGTGCGCTAACATTCCCAGAACGAACAGCTGTCAAGTTTTCTCTGCTGAACATCAGCAAAACTGCCCGTTGTTTTTCTTCTTTGGAAAGTCCTGCAAACTGTAGGTTTACCTGTGCCTGAAACAATACGAACACTAAAACCACCAAAAGTAGTTATGGCTGAACTTGCTTATATAAATGTATGGTGACAGCGTAAGTGTTTAGCTGCTCCCTCGCATTGCAGCAATTAACGCAACCTGCGGGTTGATTCCCTGCAAGTTCCAAGTCGCAACCATTGATGCAAGCACTTCGTAGATTCCTGCTCCTTTCTGGTTTCTGAGAGTTCCCATG
>JACRGF010000008.1 GCA_016212395.1 Microcaldota archaeon | reverse complement strand
TGTTATGCTCTCTGGCAACTTTGTAAACGCTCTTCCTGCCAGCGAGCAAGTCATCAATTATTTCCAGTATTTGATAAGGTTTTAGTTTGTACATATACGTAATTCGAGCTAACGAGAGAAAGTTATTTCGGGATAAGACATCTCATTCAAAACCAAGTACGTTTTTATTCCCCTGGCTGGCAAGCCTGCCCTCGCCAAAACGTCTTCAACGCTCGCCATGCACTCTATACGCACTAGAAAGCATTTAAACATTGTAGTATTTTTAAAGTACTACAAATCCTTTTATTCTGTGCAAGCCACATGCATACACGAGGTGGTTATGGTGGATGGAGAATTTATGGATGCAGTTCACCCGCTTCCGGTGGACGCAATTTTTGAAATGAACTTTCGCGACCCAAACGTGACGAATAAGGATTTCGATTTTGTTTTAACTGTTTTCGGGGTTTCAAGGCGAAATAGAGCGAAAGCCATTCGTGAAAGGAATGCGTACTTTGGACGCAAACGCGATGGAACAAGAGCCACTCGCAGCAAGAGGCTGGACGAGCGCGAGCCGCTCCACAAGGCTATGATGGAAAGAGGAGGGAAAACTGCATTCGAAAGCAGTTCTCGCAGTGCTGCAGTTAAAATCAAGAAGTAGCCTGCGTTTTTTTTCAGAGTTTTATTTTTATCGCGTATTTTCCTGGCATTTTCGCGTCTAGTTTTTTCGCGAGTTCGCTATTTTTAGCGTCGAACACGAGCACGTAGGAATTCCATTTTTCGGTGAGTTCTGTCCCGCCGCAGTTTTTGCACGTGCTTTCCTCTGTTATGAACCTGCAGTTTTTGCATGCTTTTTCAACCATTCAAACCAACTCTAATTCACGTTATTCTTTCTTTTCTTCAACCGTTTTCGTTACACTCTTTCTTTTCCTTTTTCTCAAGCTTCTTTTTCGTTACTCTTTCTTTTCTCTTCTTCAACATTTTTTCTCTATTCTTTTTCTCATTTTCAAGCTTCTTTCCCTTTACTCTTTCTTTTTTTCTTTCTTTTCTTTTTTCTCTTCTTTCTTTACTTCTTTTTCGTCGGCTTTTGCTTTCTTTTTCTTTTCGCTTTCTTCGAGCCACTCGAGTTTTCCAAGTCCTTCAGGCCTCATTGTCAAGCCGCATTTTGTTTCGAGAATGCTTGGCTTTAGGCTTACAGTGGAAATTTTTGCTCTCACCATGTCGCCTTTTTTGAGTGTTTTCTTGCTTTCTTTTCCCACGAATGCAGGCATTTTCTTGTCGTAGTGCAAAAAGTCGTTAGTAATCTGCGACAAGTGCACCAGCCCGTCGAGCGGGCCCATTTTTACGAACGCGCCGAACTCGACTACTTCAGTCACTTCGCCTTCAAACACTTCGTTTATTTCAGGCACGTATGCGAGCGCGTCGAACACGCACTCGTGGTAGGACGCTCCGTCGCCTTGAATTATTTTTCCGTTTCCCACGTCGCGCACGTTCCAGATTGAGAGCACGAGCCCGTAGTCCTTGTCCACTTTCCTCTCGTATTTTTCCCTGAGAATGCTTACGACTGCTTTCTCCAAGTCCACTGAAAACAAGTTCGGGGGAATCCTCACTACGTCTTTAACTGACAAGACTCTATACAATCAAACCACCTTTCAGATTAACACTTAAAAAATACAAAAAAATCAATGCGAACTGCTCGTCTCGCTCGCCAATTTCTTTTCTCGTTAAACATTTATAAACGAGTATTATTTCCCGCAACAGCGTGTTGTTGCCTGCTGTTTTTAAATGAACAATGGCGCGAGCACGAGCGTTAGTGTCGCCATGAGTTTTATGAGCACGTGCAGAGACGGCCCGGCAGTGTCTTTGAACGGGTCTCCGACAGTGTCTCCTACTACTCCTGACTTGTGCGTTTCGCTTCCTTTGCCTCCGTGCGCGCCTGTTTCAATGTGTTTTTTGGCATTGTCCCACGCGCCTCCCCCGTTGTTCAGTACTGTCGCGAGGAGAATGCCTGATATTGTCCCGACCATGAGGAACGCGGCCATTGCTTCGTACTTCAGCAGGAACCCTACTATTACTGGGAATGCGACTGCGACTATTCCAGGCAGCACCATGTTTTTCAAAGCGCCGACCGTTGTAATGTCTACGCATCGCGCGTAGTCAGGCTTTAGAGTTCCTTCAAGTATCCTCTTGTCTTTGAATTGCCTGCGCACTTCTTGTATGACGTACTGCGCTGTCTCGCTTACTGCCCTTATGGCGAGCGCGGAGAACAGGAACACGAGCATCGCGCCAAGCATTGCTCCAACGAACACTTCTACTTTCGCAATGTCAACGACTTCAAACGCTTTTCCTGTAATCTTCGTCACTTCATCCATGTATGCTGTGAACAAGAGGAATGCAGCGAGTGCAGCGCTTCCAATCGCGTATCCTTTCGTGAGCGCTTTCGTAGTGTTTCCTGCAGCGTCGAGCTTTTCCGCTTTCACGCGGAATTCTTTCGGCACTTTGCTCATCTCGACTATTCCTCCCGCGTTGTCGACTATCGGGCCGAACGTGTCCATTGCGAGAATGTAAGCGCACGTTGCAAGCATTCCCATCGTCGCTATTGCCGTTCCGTAAAAGCCTCCGTTCGGAATTCCGCTCAACTGCCCTAAGTGGAACGTTACAAGCAATGCAATTGAAATTGCGATTATCGGCAATGCCGTGCACTCGAGTGCTACTGAAAACCCTGTTATAATGTTCGTCGCAGGCCCAGTAACGCTTGCCTTCGCGATTTCCTGCACTGGCCTGTACTTTGCCTCTGTATAATACTGCGTAATGTAAACGAACGCTATTGACAACGCTATTCCAACCAAGCCCGCCAACCCGAAGTACTTCCAAGCTTCAGGGTATTGGGGTGAGTTCAGCATCAAGTTCGCAGCGCCCAAAAACAATACTGCTGCAATTATTGATGTTACGTAATAACCCCTGTTCAATGCTTTCATGGGGTCTTCCTTATCGCCTGCTTTTACTGAAAATATTCCGATTATTGACGCTATCAACCCGAATGCTCTCGCGACTAGCGGAAATAAAATTCCGTTCACTCCGAACTGCGGGAACAAGGCTACTCCTAAAATCATTGCTCCAATGTTTTCAGCTGCAGTTGACTCGAACAAGTCCGCGCCTCTCCCGGCACAGTCGCCCACATTGTCTCCAACCAAGTCCGCGATGACTGCTGGGTTTCGCTCGTCGTCTTCAGGAATTCCAGCCTCTACTTTTCCAACCAAGTCTGCGCCAACGTCAGCGCCTTTAGTGTAAATGCCTCCTCCGAGTTGCGCGAACAACGCGACAAAGCTCGCGCCGAACCCAAAGCCTACTATCAGGAAAGGAGTTTCCTGCGGGTTCGCTCCAAGCGCGTAGTAAGTAAGCGCTACTCCAAGCAAGCTCATCGCGACAATAATCAATCCAGAAACAGCGCCTCCCCTCAAAGCGATTTCCAAAGCTTTCCCAGGAGACTTTATCACTGCTGCTGCGCTCTTCAAGTTAGTGCGCACTGCAATATGCATTCCCACAACGCCTGCAAGAGCAGAGCAAAACGCGCCGAACAAGAATGAAACTCCAGTGTCGACAGCTATTTTCGGCTGGCCAACATACCAATACACTCCGCTTATCAACAGCGCGAGCGCGATGGCGAGGAAAGCAATCGTCGTGTACTGCCTTTTAATGAAAGCTTCAGCGCCCTCTTTAATCGCGCCGGCGATTTCCTGCATTTTCGCGCTTCCACTATCCTGCTTCAGCACAAACCACGCCAAGTACCCTGCAACGCCTAAAGCAATCAAGCTTATGACAAAAACAGTGTCCAACGGCTTTAAAAATCCTAAAACAAGCGCTTCCGGAATCGCAATAGCTTCTGCAACCATTCAACACACCCCGCACTAAAAAGTTTTCAGTTCCCAATTTTCAGTCTTGCGAACTGGCAACAGGCAACTCATTTGAAAAAAAAGTTTTAAAAACCCCGCGCCGAGAAAAACTGCAACAATTATTAATATAGCTTGCCACAAACAATTCGCAAATCTTTTTACTTGCACAATTCTAATCCTCGAAGAAAAAAGAAAAAATTTAAACGTTTTCAATAAACGCAGTTTTGTTTCAGCAGAATAAGCATTTTCAATAGACGCTTTTTTTCAGCAGAACCCAACTTTTTGTTTTCCTTTAATGCATACTACTCTTACAAGTTTTGCTTTTACTCTCAAAATCAGTTTTCTGTCGTTCGTGCACACTACGTCGTCTTTTGCTGCTTCCTGCGCTATCCAGTCGTCCACATGCGTTTCGCTTTCAACTATTTTCACTTCGAGTTGTTTTTGTTTTATTTGCGCGAGCGCTATTCTCGCGTAAAGAGCGTTTTTCGTCCTGCTTTCAGCTATTCTCTCAAGTTCTCCCATTGCCATGTTGCTTGTCACCAGCTCTGTTTTTCCGATTAGTTGCGCAAGCTCGCTTTTCACGTCTATTTTCAGCTTTGTGGCGAGCACGAGAAAGTTCGTGTCCAGGATTGTTTTCTGCATGTTATTCATTTCCGCCTGCATTTTTTTTAATAATGCTTTTGAAGCGTATTTTGCCTTAAACTGACTTTTACTGCCATTCTACTGTCGCGTCGTCACCAACAAATTCTGCAGTGCCTCGTATTCTTCCCTTGTTTTTGCCTACTTTCTTTTTTCCTTTCCTGCCTTTTTCTTCTTTTTTTTCATCGCCCCACTTTACTCCCGCATTCTCATCTCTCCAAATTGCTTCGCTTTTTGCTTTTATTTTCTTTTGTTTTTTCGCTTTAATTCTCCTAGTTTCAGGAGCATGAGGCTCTTCACTTTCAGTTTGAGGTGCTTCTTCTGCTGCTTCTTTCGGTTTTTCTTGCGCTTTTCTCCTTGCAGTTTCAGGCTTTGGAGCTTGAGGTTTTTCAATCTCTCTAGGCTGCGCTGTCGCTTCCTGTTTTGCAGGCTGTTGTGTTGCCGCGTTCCCATCGCATGCTCCGCATGCAGGAGCGCTTAATGCCAAGGCAGCTGCCAATAAAGGCATTCCGAATGTTCTAAGTATCCTTAGTTGAGCTGGAGCAGTTCTTGCGTTTGGCCGAGTTTCAACTGTTCTTGTTTGCGTTTTCATGTTGTTTATTTACCGTTTTTCCCCTATTTAACCGTTAGTATTCTTTCTTATTATGTCTTATCCCGAAATAACTTTCTCTCGTTAGCTCGAATTACGTATATGTACAAACTAAAACCTTATCAAATACTGGAAATAATTGATGACTTGCTCGCTGGCAGGAAGAGCGTTTACAAAGTTGCCAGAGAGCATAACA
>JACRGF010000060.1 GCA_016212395.1 Microcaldota archaeon | reverse complement strand
TGGGAACTCTCAGAAACCAGAAAGGAGCAGGAATCTACGAAGTGCTTGCATCAATGGTTGCGACTTGGAACTTGCAGGGAATCAACCCGCAGGTTGCGTTAATTGCTGCAATGCGAGGGAGCAGCTAAACACTTACCATTACTCCGAAGAGCGTGCAAGTGGGCGCTGGACAGCCTGCAGTGTTTCAAGTTGTTAGTCGCGTTTCCGACCAATTTCATGCTTTTTCAGGCTTTTTTGCGACTATAAGCAAGGGGATTAACTGGTATTCTGTTATTACAACTCCTTTCTCGAACCCTTTTAGTTGCGCTCTTTTCTTTTTTTCCCCGCCTATTTCAACGACTATCGTTTCACCACTTGGCTTTTCCAAGATGTAGTCAGGAGATTTTTTCATTCCTTTGATAGTGTGCACGTTCCAGTTTCTCTCAGAAAAAGCAAAAACGGCCAACTCTTCCCTCACTGCGCCAGCGTCTGCTGTTTTTCCAAGCTGACGGCATACTGCATGTCGCAAGTTTGGATGGTAGAAAAGCAGTTTAGGCTCTGCCCTGGCAAGCGCCATTCCCCTCTTGAATGGCCTTATCATCCGGATTATCTGCATTGCCTCAAGCGCATTAATTATTTCGTAAACTATTGTCTTTGAAACCATCAAGTTTGAGGAAAGCGACGTTACGCTGAGTTCTCCTGGAGGCGAAGTCGCGAGAAACACGAGCAGCCTTTCCATTGCAAAAACTTTTTCTTTAGACATTTTCAAGAAACAAACTGCGTCTTCATGAACAGATTTCCTGACTGAATTGTATATGGCGTTCAACGATTTTTCTTCGCTCAAGTCGAGAGAAAGCGGAAAACCGCCGGTTTTCACGTAATTATAAAATTCGCCTTCAAGCTTCTCATTCGAGGCAATGAAGCTTAACGCCTTGTTTTTATCACTCCATTCGCCTTCACTCGCAGCAGCCAGTTTCACGTTGTTCTTCAAGTAAAAGTATTCGTCGAAAGCCATTTCACGCAAGTCAATCGTTTCTTCTCTTCGTTCAGGATTAAATGCAAGCGGAGCGCTGCCACTCGCGATAATCACTGCATTTGGAAACTCGTCGTGCAACGCTTTTATTTCGCTCCGCCAGCCAGGGTAAGTATGCACTTCATCTATCAACAAGGCAGAATGCCCACGCTTGATGCACTCCCTCCCTACGGCGTATATTCCATTGCTCTTGATTATCAAGCTATCTGCTGAAAAGTAAAAAGATGTTGTGCTGCCCTTCCCGAAAACCTGCAATAGCGCAGTAGTTTTTCCAACGCCCCTGAAGCCTTTCAAAAGTTTTATTCTCGGCTTTTCCTTCAAGCAGCCAAGCAAAACGCCGACGATCCGCCTTTCTTTGAGCAATGCTATGCTGTTCAGCAATGAAAGCGAAACCAACCGAAGCTCTTCGATAATGCCGTCGTCCATGCAAAGAATATAGACGCGAACATTTAAAATAGTCGCGTTTCCGACCAATTTCATGCTTTTTCAGGCTTTTTTGCGACTATAATGGGTGTTAACAGCGTGTTTTTCATCAACATGCAAGCTCAAGCCATTTTTTCTTGAAGAAAGGCAGCGTGAGCGTCGAGAGCATGAAGCCCAAAGCAGGCACGATGGCGTTCAGCCAAGGCTGGCTGATGTTTATTGCCTGCAAGTAAAAGCCTACAGCGAGGTAAGTGAAAGCGAATAAAAGCAACCGCCGTGTTAAACTGGTCTCCCATGCTTTGTCGCTTTCTACTTTCTTGTTTCGCTCTTCAATTCTCTTTAACTTTGCTTCCAATTCTTTCAACGATGCCATAACGTGGAATTCAGCGACGAATTTAATATTGTTTTCGTGTTAAAAAAAATGGGTTGAATAGAATGAAGTTTGGGCGAGTGCTGCTTGAAGGCAGAGAGAAAAATGCGTTTTTCGAAGGCGATAAAGCGATAGTTGACGGAAGAAAAATCGCGCCAGGCAAATTCTCTTTCCTTCCACCGTGCATTCCGCAGAAAATAGTTTGCTTGGGAAAAAACTATTCAGAGCACGCGCGCGAGTTGAAAAGCTACAAGATGATTGCGGACTCTCCGGACAAGCCGACTATTTTCTTAAAGCCTCCTTCGGCAATGGTTGGAAGCAGGCAGCCAATAGTTTGGCCTGAAGACAAGGACGTAGAGCGAGTGGATTATGAAGGCGAAATGGCGGTAGTGATTCGCGAGAAAGCGAAAAACGTGAGTGTTGAAGACGCGCATAAATACGTTGCAGGTTATACTTGCTTCAATGATGTTACGGCGAGGAACGTCCAGAAAGCAGACGTGCAGTGGACGCGCGCGAAAAGCTACGACTCGTTCGCGCCCATCGGCCCTTGGATTACAGACGCGAGCGAGTTCAACCCGCTAGACGCGCGCGTTACAAGCATGGTGAACGGCGAGACGAAGCAGGATTCGAACACGAGCAAAATGACTTTCAACGCGTTCGAAATAGTCGCGTGGGTTTCGAGAATAATGACGCTTTTCCCGGGAGACGTTATTGCAACTGGAACTCCTGAAGGCGTCGGGCCGCTCAAGCGAGGCGACGAAGTAGAAGTGGAAATAGAGGGAATAGGAATTTTGAAGAACAAGCTGGAGTGAGTGAAAAGAAAGAGGTGGAAACAATGGAAATAGCGGATAGAATGAAAGGAATGGAAAACCCGATTCGAGACGTTCTAGCAAAAGCAGACGAGTTGCGCAAGAAAGGCAAGAAAATCTACCCGCTTAACATCGGGGACCCGAACAAGTTCGACTTCAAGCCTCCAGAGAACGTCATGCAAGCGTACGCGCAAGCAATACGCAGCGATTACGGTTACGCGAGCTCGGAAGGATTACCTGAACTCCGTGAAGCAATAGCAAAAAAAGAAGGAGTAAGCGCAGAGAACGTGCTGGTGACTGCTGGAGTGAGCGAAGGACTCTACTTCACGTTCATGAGCTTGCTGAACCAAGGAGAAAACGTGCTTATTCCCTCCCCTTTCTACCCTCAGTATTACACGATAAGCAAAATCTGTGGAGGGACGGAAAACTATTACGAAGCAAACGAAGAATGGGTTCCTGAAGCAAGCGAGTTCAGAAAAAAAATAAACGCGAAAACAAAAGCAATCGCGCTCATTAACCCGAACAACCCCACAGGTGCGGTTTACCCGAAGAAACTCGTGAAGGAAATTATTGACATTGCAGGCGAGCACAAAATACCGATAATTTCAGACGAAATCTACAAAGGAATAGAATACGATGAGGAAACAATAGAGCCTGCGAAAATTTCTAAAGACGTTCCAGTGATAGCGTTGAACGGGTTTTCAAAAATAGACTTGTGCACAGGCTACCGCATTGGCTACATGGCATTCCACGGAGAGTGCGGGAAAGTGCGCGACGCGGCAGTAGGCTTGTGCAGGTTCAGGCTTTCAATGAACACGCCACTCCAGAAAGCAGTGCTTCCGCTATTCGAAGGACAACAGCCTCACAGGAAGGAAACAGTGAGAAAACTGAAGGAAAGAAGAGACATTGTATTCAAACGCTTCAACGAAATCCCTGGAATGCAGTGCGCAAAACCGCGCGGGGCATTCTACGCGTTCCCGAAAGTAGAAGGAAAATGGAAGACAGACAAAGAATTCGTCTACGACTTGCTCGAACAAACAGGCGTGCTCGTAGTCCACGGAAGCGGATTCTCGAAAACGCTGAAGAACAAGCACTTCAGAATAGTATTCCTGCCACAACCCGAACTGTTAAACGAAGCAATAGACAAAATAGACGAATTCATGAAAAAGTCGTAAGACTTTTTCAGCATTAGAATTTCGAAGAAATTCCAATTCAATGAAAAAGAGGAAATGGCGCGTGTCTCTATTTAACGTAAGTGTTTAGCTGCTCCCTCGCATTGCAGCAATTAACGCAACCTGCGGGTTGATTCCCTGCAAGTTCCAAGTCGCAACCATTGATGCAAGCACTTCGTAGATTCCTGCTCCTTTCTGGTTTCTGAGAGTTCCCATG
>JACRGF010000059.1 GCA_016212395.1 Microcaldota archaeon | reverse complement strand
TCATGGGAACTCTCAGAAACCAGAAAGGAGCAGGAATCTACGAAGTGCTTGCATCAATGGTTGCGACTTGGAACTTGCAGGGAATCAACCCGCAGGTTGCGTTAATTGCTGCAATGCGAGGGAGCAGCTAAACACTTACGACCGAAGACTCCAATTCATTCGTCGATACGAATGAATGGACCACAAAAACTCGTGGTTTTTGTTGGTCGCCCACGCCTAAAGGCGTGGGTTTCTCGTCATTCGGTCGAATACTCGACAAGTCTGCTGACTTGTCGATAGACTACTTCGCAAGCTGCGCTTTGCACGCTTCAAGCGTATTCCTCATCAAAAACGCGACAGTCATAGGCCCAACGCCTCCAGGAACAGGAGTAATAAACGAAGCTTTACTTTTCACAGCATCAAAATCAACGTCGCCAACCAATTTTCCATCAGCACCCTTGTTAGTGCCAACATCAATGACGATAGCGCCTTGCTTTATCAAGCTGGCGCCAATCATTTTCGCCTTGCCGATCGCTGCGACGAGAATGTCAGCACGCGGGCAATGCTCTTCCAGCTTGCTCTTGGAATGGCAAACAGTAACAGTACAATTTTTAGAAAGCAACAAGACTGCAGTAGGCTTGCCCACAATGTTAGAACGCCCGATAACAACAGCATGCTTGCCCTCCAAACTAACTCCAGTAGAGTCAAGCAAACTCATCACTCCATTAGGAGTGCAAGGAAGCAAACCCTTCTCCCCGCGCAACAACTTGCCCATATTAACAGGGTGAAAACCGTCAACATCCTTTTCAGGAGAAATGAGAGAAATAATCTTCTGCTCGTTCAAATGCTTCGGAAGAGGCAACTGAACGAGAATGCCGTGCACGTCACGAGAAGAATTCAGTTTCTTAATCAACTGCTCAAGCTCTTGTTGAGTGGTAGTGGAAGGAAGAACGTGAGAATGAGAAACGATGCCCAACTCTTCAGCCTTCTTCGTCTTCATGCGCACGTAAGTCTGCGAAGCAGGATTATCGCCAACTAAAACAACGTCAAGGCAAGGCTTTACCTTCAAGCCAGCAACTTCCCTCTTCACTTCTTCAGTAACCTGCAAAGCAACCTGCTTTCCATCAATCAATCGAGCAACCATTTCAAACCACCAACAAAAAATTCAAAACCACGCGAACAAAACAACCAATTCAAAATTACTATTTCTATTTCAACTCTGGATAGACTGGAAATTGTTTAGCTAACTCGAGCACGCGAGCACTAGTTTTAGCTTTAGTCTCGTCGAATTTATCTATAGTATCTACAATCAAGCGAGCGACTTCCTTCATTTCACTCTCGCGCATTCCGCGAGTAGTCAAGCAAGCTGAACCCAAGCGCACTCCAGAAGCAATGAAAGGAGAACGCGTTTCCTTAGGAACAGTGTTCTTGTTGCAAACAATGCCAACGCTCTCAAGCCTGTCCTGCGCGTCCTTGCCAGTAATAGTCCTGCCAGTCAAATCAATCAACAAAAGATGGTTGTCAGTGCCGTCTGAAACAAGCTTGCACCCGAGAGACATTAACTCGCCAGCAAGCACCTTGCAATTTTTTACAACTTGCTTCGCGTAATCCTTGAAACTAGGCTGCAGAGCCTCGTGGAAACAAACAGCTTTAGCAGCAATAGAATGCTCGAGAGGACCGCCCTGCAAGCCAGGGAAAACAGCTTTGTCAACTGCCTTCGCGTGAACTTCCCTGCACATGATGATTGCACTGCGCGGGCCTCGCAAAGTCTTGTGAGTAGTAGTAGTAACAACGTCGGCAAAAGGAACAGGAGAAGGGTGCGCGCCACCAGCAACCAAGCCTGCAATGTGAGCAATATCAGCCATCAAAAACGCGCCTACCTCGTCGCAAATCTCTCTGAAAGCTTTAAAGTCAATAACGCGCGGGTAAGCAGTATAACCGCACTCTATCAACTTAGGCTTTTCTTGAATTGCAAGCTTGCGGATAGCATCGTAATCAAGAGTCTCAGTCTTCTCGTCAAGAGCATAAGGAGAGACTTTGTACCACTTGCCTGAAAAATTGTAAGGAGAACCGTGAGTAAGGTGGCCCCCCAGCGAGAGGCTCAAACCCATGAACTTGTCGCCCAACTCAAGCAACGCCATGTAAGCAGCCATGTTTGCAGCAGAACCAGCATTAGGCTGAACGTTCGCATGCTCTACTCCAAACAACTTTTTAGCGCGCTCGATGCATAAAGACTCAACTTCGTCGATAAACTTGTTGCCTGCATAATAACGCTTTCCAGGGTAGCCTTCAGAATACTTGTTCTGCAAAACGCTTCCGTTAGCTTCGAGAACAGCAAGAGAACAATAGTTTTCACTCGCAATCATTCCCAACTGCGTCTGCTGGCGCTTTACTTCAGAAGAAACAATGCGCGCAACCTCAGGATCGGTTTTAGACAATGAAGACAAGAAAAACACCCCACGAGTAATAATAAGGAAAACAACTTTTTTAATATACGCACACGCGCTACTCGCCAAAGTTTTCTTGAGTTTGTTCAAGCGTTTCCTTCACTAGTTTCGGCATGATAGCATCGCTCTCGGAGAGTTCGGAATAACTCATCGTCTCATAAACGAATTTGCTGAAAGTAGTGTTGCCTGCAACCATCGAAAGAACGTCTTCAGTTTTTGCGGACGCTTTCCTCTTCGGAGTTTTATCAATATAACGGTGGGCAGTAATCGTTTCAGGGTAAGAATAAGCAACAGCAGTAGCAGCCAACACGAACGCCAACTGCGCGCGCTCATCAGTCTCATACATTTCCTTAACGTCGAAATACTCGACGACGACTTCATCAGGGGAAGCGAACACTTCAAAATCAGTTATTTCCTTATTCTCTAGAGAAGCCTTCAAAACGTCTTTAGCTTCATCAAGAGTTTCTATTGCCTGGATAGGCGCAGGCTTAGCCTCGCCACCAAAACCTCCGAGCCCACTCTCGTTCAAGCCAGGAATGCCAGTGGGAATGCTGCAGCAACAGCCTGAAAGCAATGCTAGAGAAACGAAGACAGCAAACAATGCGATAATAGAGTTTTTCACTTGCCTCCACCTTTTTCGATTTCCTGCGCCCACGCTTCAATAGTTGCCTTGTCGCCAGCGCTTGCAGTAGCAGCGTACTCGCGCAGCAAGCCAGCAGCAATAACGCCGCCCTCATCAGCGTACAAGCCGCCGTAATACTTGCTTAAAACAGACCGTACTTGAGCAGCAGTCGCGCCTTTCTTCAAGTAAGCAGGAATGCGCTCCTTAATGCCAGCCCTGAACTGATCGAGCGCCATGTCACGGTCGGAAACGAACTCGTTGTCATGAATGTCAGTATAATCAGGATTGTAGAAATTCGCTTGCCCGTTGTTCTTCTGCATGAGCATCCAATCCTCCAGGGGCATACAGTTATACCTTGAATCAAGAGCATTGTCAAAATGGCCGTAAGAAAACACCAAGTCGCGCTTCTGGTTGTCGTGACCCAAGTACCACGCGTCGCACACGAGCTTCTGAACATTGCCGTTAACCTTGCACTCCACCTCTGCAGCAGCGTGGTTCACGACAGTCCCGTAATTCTTCTTGTAAGAAACAATAACGTCACTGCTAACCCCGGCAGCCTGCATCATTTCATTCAACGAGTAAGCCCACTCTCCGCACGTTCCGTGCTTTGTAGTACGCAAAACGTCTTGAGGAGAAAAACGCATGGGGTAATGCTTCCTGCCCTTCAACTTGTTAATCTGCTCTGCAAGAAAATCAAAACCAGCAAGCATCGTCGAATCCACAACGCGCACGAAAGAACGCCTGTCAGTTGCAACATTGCAAACTCCAAGAGCAGTACTCCCGTCCACTTGCCTGTAGCCATACACTTTATCAAGCAAAGGCAAGCCCATCGCAAAAACATACTTTGCCTTCACGCAATCATTCCCGTTCTTCACGCTGTCAGGAGCATTATCCATTAAATTCTTCGTAAAACTCTTGAAAAAACCCGCATGCTCCTTAACATTACTCAACCATGCAGGGTTATTGCCAGCGTCAACTTGCTTGATAGTGTTTTGAATGTGAGCACGCGCGTCAGCATCCAAATTAAAGTCACTCGAAGAAACGCCGCTTGAAGACATGAACGACTCGCTCGCTTTAGCCTTGTAAGCAATACCGGAAAGCTCGCTCGGAAGAGTGCCTGAACGAATGTTGTCAACAGCAGCAGAACGAAGAGCAGAAACGTCCGCGCTCGCAGCAGCGCCACTCACTTTAGCGTCAATCTCTTTGTAAACACTGTTCGCCGAGTCCATGCTTTCCTTAGTGCACTGCTGGAATTGAGTAAAAACAAGCTCAGGCAACGGCTTCGTGCACGCAAGCCCAGACTCGTCCAACTCAGTGCCTTCAGGACAAATGCACTCGCCTTCAGAAGCACTCCACTCGGCATTGCGAACACGCTTGCACTCCTGCTCTTCAGGAGTAGGCGGAATCGAAAGACAACCGGCATCCTCAACAGACTCGAAACCACTCTTGCAATTGCCTGAAACAGGGTCAAAACCAGTAGGAGTATCTTCACACTTCGAACCGCCAGGCAAGCACTTTACAGCCAAGCCGTTCTCGTAACAAGTAACTTTAGGGTTCCCACCCCACTCGCTCACCCAACAACTGCACTCGTAAGTATAAGTACGGCCAGCGCCAGCAGGACAATTAGCCTGCTCGCACGCAACAGTCCCACGCGACCACTGAAAACCAGGCGGGCACTGCGAATCCAAACCAGGATTATGCTCAGGAACCTCGGCGGAAACAAAGAAAGAAAAAAATAAGCAAAAAACGAAAAACGCTTGAATGCGAGAACGCAACACGAACACGATAACAACACTCGCAAAAACAATTTAAAAAACCATTCCCCACACGCAAAAAAACAAAAAAAACAACACCTGCAAAAAAAAACAATTCACGCACACAAACAACAGAAAAACAACGCTTGCAAAAAAAAATCAAAAAAAAACAATTCGACAAAAATGCGTTCACAAAACTATTTCACGCGAACGCACTCTACGCCGGGAATGCGCGCTTCAATATTGCCAGTGCGGAAAAAACCGAGCGTAACGTCCTTGAAGCCAAAACCAGCAGGACAAACACAACCAACGTCACGAGAAGAACGCGTGTCATACGCTTGGCTTACGTTGCACTTGCCTGAAACGTTCGAAGAAAGCAAAACAGGCACGCACTCGCCGAAAGCATCAGCGTAAACAGTTTCACCGCCAGTCGCGTTGAACGCGCACTCAAAACCAACAGGGCAAGAAACGTCTAAAAGACCTCCGCACTCTTGAACTTCAACCTTCACGCACGTTCCAACATCATCAACAATCCCAGAATCATCATCGTAAGAACAAACAAAACCTTCAGGGCAAGGAATGCCAGCAACGCCACCGCACGACGCGCTCGTTTCATTCAACAAACTGGTTTTGTTCGAAGAACTAGTCTCGTTAGCAACCGGAGAAGAGGAAGTGGTACAGCCGAAGACAACAGCTAGCACAGAGATTATGACTGCAAACAACACTAGTTTTCTGTCCAAGCACAAACCATTCACGCACATATCCAACCACGCCCAACAAAAATTCTGTTCAAGCACAAATCATTCACGCGCATATACACGCACACATACATTACTCCAACAAAAAAATCATCTTTTTCTAACGCAGTAAGTTTTGTCAACGCACCAGTCTTCAGACGGGCAAGTCGTAATGTACGGTTGGCCGTTGACGCAAAACTCTTTGTCTTCAGGAACGCACACGGCGTTCTCGCTCAAATCGCGGCTCGCGTCGTTCGTGCAACCCGGAGTCTTGCCGGAAATCCCGCCAGCGCGGTTCGCAACGCACACTTTCCCGTACTTGAACAACTCCCTGCAACGATACCGAACGTACTGCCAGCCAGGACAGTCAGAATCAGACTCGCAGGAAAGCATTATCGGCGGTTCTTCCTGCGAAGCGTTCATGCCCAAACTCACGTTCTTCGGAATTTCCAAAGAGTTTATCTTCCAGCACAAGCCCTTCAAACACGCTTCAGTCGCACCGCATTCCGAATCAAAAGAACAATTGCCTTCCAGCCTACGCCCGCACTTGGCAACCCCGCTGTAACCCTGCCAGTCAGGAAAATTATAACACGAATAATCCCTTCCAAGCAAATCCCAGCACTCGAAAGGCGCGCTGCAATTGTAAAACTCGTATTTCGTGCCAGGCGGGGCAGACACGTTCCGCTTTTCTTCAGGAACAGAAAAATCAGGCTCGCTCGCGCAACCAGATAACAAGATAGAGAAAACAAACAGCAAGGATAACACGGAAAATGCAAAAAACTTCGCCACCACAAAGTAATCGTTGAACGGCACTATTTAAAAAAATGTTTGAATACATGTCTTCAATGAAAAACATCAAAAACATAGCGGAAAAAACAGGAATTCTCGAAACAGAAATAGAACAACACGGACAGTTCATAGCGAAAGTAAGCTTGAACTTATTGGACAGGCTGAAAAACAAGAAGGATGGAAAGCTAATTCCCGTTACTGCAATGACGCCAACGAAAACAGGAGAAGGAAAAACTACTACTTCAATCGGGTTGAGCGAAGCGCTCAACCAGCTTGAAAGAAAAACAATCGTTTGCCTGCGCGAACCCTCGCTCGGCCCGTTCTTCGGAGTGAAAGGAGGAGCAAGCGGGGGAGGAAAATGCAAGGTAGAACCAAGCCAAGAAATAGACTTGCACTTCACCGGAGACTTGCACGCGATAACTTCTGCGCACAACCTGCTCTCGGCAATGCTCGACAACCATTTGTTCCACGGAAACGAGCTCGAGATAGACAAGAAAAAAATCGTTTGGCCGAGAGCACTCGACATGAACGACCGCGCGCTCCGCGAAGTGCAAGTGGGAAAATGGGGAAAAAAAGCACGCGAGACAAAAAGAGAAGAAAAATTCGTAATCACTGCAGCAAGCGAACTAATGGCAATACTCTGCCTAAGCGAAAACGAAAAAGAGTTGAAAGAAAGAATAGCGAAAATAATCGTTGCGTACAACAAGAAAGGAAAGCCAGTAACAGCAAGAGAATTGAAAGCAGACGGAGCAATGATGCTGCTCCTCAAGCACGCGCTCAAGCCCAACCTCGTGCAGACAACAGAGGAAACGCCGGCGTTCGTGCACGGAGGCCCGTTCGCAAACGTCGCGCACGGGACAAACTCTATTCTCGCAACAAGAATGGCGCTCAAACTCGCAGGAGAAAACGGGTTCGTGGTAATAGAAAGCGGGTTCGGAAGCGAACTCGGAGCAGAAAAATTCATTGACATTGTAAGCAGAATGAAGGGATTAAAGCCAAGAATAGGAGTAATTATTGCAACAGTCAAAGCAATAGAAAGGCAAGGAAACGGAAAACTGGAAGACGGGCTTGAAAACTTGTGGAAGCACGCTGAAAACATAGAAAAACTGGGCTTGACGCCAATCATTGCATTAAACAAATTCAACGAAGACGACGAGAAAAAACTGGAGGAAGTGAAAAAAGAATGCGAGAAGAAAGCAATACGCACAGCAATATCAAAGTGCTACAGCGAGGGAGGAAGAGGAGCAATAGAACTAGCAAAACTAGTGATTCAAGCAAGCGAAGAAGCGGAAAAAAGAAATAACGAAACAAAACAACCACAACAAAAACCTCGAAAAACTCCAAACAAAAACACACGCGCCCAACAAACAAAACCAACAAGCAAAAGCGAAAAACAAACTTTAACTCCACGCTACCAACTAGAACAGCCAATAAAACAAAAAATAGAAATTATTGCGAGAGAAATGTACGGAGCAGGGAAAGTAAATTACTCGAAGCAAGCAGGAGAAGAAATAAAGAGAATAAGCAAGCTCGGCTATTCAAAACTTCCAATCTGCATGGCGAAAACCCAAATGAGCTTGAGCGACGACGCTGAAAAACTCGGAGCGCCCACAAACTTCAAAATAACAGTGCAGGAAGTAAAAATACTCGCAGGAGCAGGCTTCATCCTCGCAACTTTAGGGGAAATAAACTTGATGCCCGGACTGCCCAAGCAACCGGCAGCAGAAAGAATGTAAACAACTCAGTAACCTTCTATTTTCAACGAGCCGGAGTAAGGAGACGAAAAGCGGAGAATGTTGTTCTTGTGCGCAGGCGTTTCAACCTCGTGAACTACTGCAACCTCGTCGCCAATGTTGAGAATTTGGTGCGGAACTCCAGCAGGAATATGGAAAGGAGAATCAGCGTTAGTCAAAACAACTTCCTGCTTGTCGTGGCCGAAAACGATTTTTATCGTCCCTGAAACAACGTCTATCCCAACTTGTTTTTTCGTGTGCATGTGAAAAGAAGTGCAAGGGCAGAAATAAAACACGCCGGCTTCTTCAATAATGTGATGCAACTTTTCACCCCACTCTGAATCAGTGTTAGGAACGTCTTTTGCATCAAGAGGAACGCGTGGCTTGAACTCCATTTCAGTCCAACCCATTCCAGAATTGAGGATAGTGAAAGATTCAGTGCCCCAGTTTTTGTTGGGAAACTTGTTTTCAGGAGGGTGGTGGGGCGTAGTGCGCAAATATTTTTCGTGCACAACAGCCAATAATCTTAAAGCAGCTTCGCGCACAAGGTTGGACGAAGCGGAATTGTAAACCTTGACCGCTTGCGCCACCACTTCATCGTGGTGAGTTTTCGATAAAGCGTACAACGCCTGCTCGACAACGTACGAGCGAGTTATAGTTTGCGGGGCTTCCCTGCCAGCTGTTTTCGGCTCTTTGTCCAACTCCCATTGTATCGCCTTGCGCATGAAACTCTCTGAACTTACGAGAGTAGCGTCACCCAAAAACCGGCATAATAAAGGAATGTTTCCAGCGTCAGCAGGCAGCCTAACGCCCACCACGAACACGCACAGCACCAGACATGAACAAAAGATATTCATTCGCGGGTTTAAAAAACCAGCTGTAAAAACGCGGAACGAGCAAAAAAACAAGCGAAACGAACCAGAATATAAATTTAACGAGATTAAAAGAAAGTCTAGTGTGTGGGAAATGGACAAGCAGTACAGCATAGGCATTGACTTGCACGGAACGCTGTTGAACAAGCAGGAAGAGCTCGAGCAAGAGGACGTTCAAGGCTTGCGGAACGCGTTAACCAAAGCAAAACGCTTTGCGAACGTTTACGCTTGCACTGGCAACGACTTGTACTTCACTAAACAAAAAATAGAGCAGTTAACAGACTTGCTCGACGGCGCAGTCCTTGAAACAGGATGCACTGCCAGCCTGGACTGGAAGACTGAAGAAATCCTTACCACTGAAAAAGAAAGGGAAGCAATCAAAAAACTCTACAAAACGTGCCTTGAACAAGAGTACGAGTGGGTGACAGACGCGCACAGGAGACGCCTCACAACAATTTCACTGTTCACGAACGAGCCAGCGAAACACGCAGTAGAAGTAGAAGAGTTAGTGAAGAAAAACGGGTTCGCGCAAGCAGTGGACGTTATTTACTCAAGCGTGGCAGTGGACGTTATACCAAAAGGATACAACAAGTACGAAGGCTTTAAGAAAATAAGCGGAAACGCGAAACTCGTTGGAATCGCAGACAGCATGAACGACGTCGCACTCATCCTAAACTCGGATTATGCGCTCGTGCCTTCAAACACGACGCAAAAACTATTGGAAAAAGCACGAGAAAAAAAGAAAGTGATTGGAATACGCGAGTGGAACGAACTCGACGACAAAACAGTGGTGAAAGCAACGGAAAAAGAAAGCAAGGGAGTAATCCAACTCTTGGAAAAACTCGCGGAACTGGTTGGTTGAATGGGAGTACAATCAGCGAACGAAAACTTAGAACGCGCCTTCAAAAGGCTGGAGGAAGGAAACCCGTTCGCCGCAGAAGCATACCTGCAAACAGCAGAAAAAGAATTTGAAGAGCTGGACGAAAAAGAAAAAAAACAATTTGAAAAACAATTCAAGGAAAAAACAAGCAGAATATACTCGCTAATCTCTGAAAAGATAATGGAACGCGCTGAACAATTCGCTGAAGAATGGAAGGACGAAAAATTCTCGTGGACGCTCGCAGGAGTGGCGGAAATGGCTGAAAGCGCGGAAGAATACGCGGAAAAAGCAGGAAAACAAAAGCCAGAGCCGAGCGAAAAAACGAAAAAAATAATCGAAACAGTGTACAGCCAATTCCTCCAGCTCGACGTTGGAAAAGCACGCATGATGAGAGAAAGAAAAGACGCGCACCTGGCGAAAAGCTACCTGCAAATGGCAGAAGAAATACTCGAAAGAGCAAAACGATTCGAATTTTACACTGAAAAAGAAGCGAGCGAATGGAAGAAAAAAATAGAAGAAGAAAAAAAGAAACTGGAAAAGGAATAACAAAAGCGCAAAAAAAATAGAAGAAGAAAACAGAAACGAAACGAACAAAAGCAAAAAACAGAAAAAAACTGGCAGAAGAAGCTCAAAAAAACTAAAGAAGAAAACAAAAAACTTTAGCTTTAGTCTTGTTCTTTGTGCTCTCCGCGAGACCCGAAAATCTTTTTCTTGCGCTCGAAGCCATGATGCTGAGGCGCCTGCAATTTCTTCTCGACAAACGAAAACGTGCCATTCGAAACGTCTAAAAGAAGGTAATTCTGGCCAATTGACTGAAACAGCCTCGAGTTGAACAAGTAATTGCGGAACTTTTCAAGCAAATTAGGCTGTTCAAGAGTAGAACGCACTACGACAACAGCAATTTTTGGAGAAACGTCTGAAAGCTTGCATAAAGAGAAAGCGATTTTCTCCTCGCGCTGCAACTCGACCTCGAACGCCACTGCAAGCGAACCGTCCTTGTCAAGCCACGAGAGCGCGACAGTGCCGAGGGGAACTCCGCGGAAAGAAGCACAAGGCATTTTCACGCTGTTAAAACCAAGCTTTACGCCAAGCAAGTGAAAAAAATCGATTATTTCACTGCGCGCGTCAGCGCACGAAGCAAGGCTGGCGCGCAACTCTGAAACGTTAGTCAACTCGTCAACCAAATTCAAAATGTTCACCCGCACGCATCCGCAAAACAAGACAAGATTAGGGGTGCAAACAAATTTTAAATGTTGGTTGAGAAGCCTAAAACAAGGGTGGTGGGAATGGCTGACGACGAAACAGGAACGTACCTCGTAAAACTCGCTAGAGACGCTATTGCAGCGTACTTGAAGGAAAAAAAAATAATCAAGCCCGACAACCCGCCAAAAATAGCAACTCAAAAACTCGGTGCGTTCGTAACCATTCAAGCATACCCAAAAAAAACGCTTAGAGGATGCATTGGATACCCGCTGCCAGTGAAAGAACTCGGCCAAGCAGTCGCGGAATGCGCCATTGCAGCAGCAGTCGGAGACCCGCGCTTCGAGCCAATGAGGCTATACGAACTCGAAACAGTAACAATAGAAGTAAGCGTGCTCACCAAACCCGCGCTCATAACAACAAAAAAGCCTGAAGAATACGCGAAAGCAATAAAAGTCGGAAGAGACGGGCTGTTAATAGAAAAAGACATTTACTCCGGGCTATTGCTGCCTCAAGTGCCAGTAGAATGGGGCTGGAACGAAGAAGAATTCCTCTGCCACACGTGCGACAAAGCCGGACTCCCAATGGAATGCTGGAGAGACAAAAACACGAAAGTATACTCGTTCCAAGCAAGAATATTCACTGAAAAACAGCCCAACGGGGAAATAACAGAAAAAAAACTCGCGAAAGAAAAGTAAAAGAGAAAAACAAAACAACAACTAAACACGAACAAACACTCGAAAAAACAGCCAAACACAATAGAAAAACAACTTGGCACAAACAACGAAAACACGCAAACACTGCACACGAAACATTCAACAAAGCCAAAACTTCAAAACTGAAAACTTCTAAACTCGAAAACAAGTTGAAGGTTAGTTAAACATGGAAAACTCTAGAACAACAATCAAAATAACCCGCGAACTCCTCGCGCTCCTGCCACCGCACTTTGCAAGCGCGCTCGCGCTGAAAGAAGAAGACGAGCTTGAATTGAGTGAAGCAACGCCGGGAGTGTGGGTGGTTATGAGGAAAGACGCCCAGCAGGCAATCGAATGCCTAATGCAGCAAAAAAACTGCGCTGAAGAACGCCACGAGAACGCAAGCGAAAAGGAACTCGCGCTCTTGAAAAAACTTGAAAGCATAAAATTCGACCAGAGAATACCCAACCTCGTGAACAAGGGCTTGACAGTAGCTGAGAGAAAAACGCTTGAAGGGCTAATAAAAAAACGATTAGTGACGGTGTACAGGGAAAAAAAATACGCGAAGACAGGAGTTTACAACATTCCAAGGCAAGTGTACGCAGAACTAAGAAAAAAACAAGCATGCAAAGAAATAGAAACGCCAAGCAACCCGGACGAACTCCTCAAATTCCTTGAAGAAAACGGGTATATGACAGTGAACGAGGAAGAAAAAATGAAAACAATCGCCTTCAAGCTTGAAGAACAAAAAAAAGCAGGAGAAATAATCGGAACGCGCGGGTTCGACAGGACTTTCTACATAATGAAGAAAAAAACGTACGACGCGTTATTGGAAAAAGCGAGGAAAGCAATAGAAAAAGGCGGAACGCCGAGCCAAGTCGCGGAAACGCTGAAAATAACCGAAACACTAGCGAGAACAATGCTTGAAATAATGAAGGAAGAAGGAGAAGCAATAGAAAAACAAAAAAACATGTTCTACACTGCATGAAGGAAAAGGAGAGTTTTGAATGATTGTAATAAAAGACGCGGTGCACGGGGAAATAACGCTCACAGAACTAGAAGCAGAGTTGATAGACTCGCCTGAAATGCAGAGGCTGAGGAGAGTAAAACAACTCGCGGCAACAAACCTCATCTACCCCGGGGCAAACCACTCGCGCTTCGAACACTGCCTGGGAACAATGCACTTGGCGGGAAAAATAAGCGAAAAAAACAAGCTGGCAAAAGAAGAAAAACAAGCAATAAGAGCAGCAGCACTATTGCACGACGTGGGGCACTCCGCGTTCTCGCATGACATTGAAGAAACGATAACGAGCCTGACTGGAAAAACGCACGAGCAAACAGGAAGAATGAAAATAGAAGCAGGAGAGTTGAAGAGAATAATAGAAGAAAACGGGTGCTCTGCGAAAGAAATAGCGCAAACGCTTCAAGGAAAAGGATTCGCAGACGTCATCTCCTCCCAAATAGGCGCGGACAGGATGGACTACCTCCAGAGAGACGCGCACTACACGGGAGTAGCATACGGAGTGATAGACGAGGGAAGGCTAATCCAGACAATGAACTTGAACAGAAAAAAAATAGTGCTGGAAGAAGGAGCGCTTGAAGCAGCAGAATCACTCCTAATCGCGCGCTTCCTCATGTTCTCGGCAGTATACCTCCACCACACAGTGAGAATAGTGTCGTCAATGCTCAGAAAAGCAGTTGAATCAGCAATAGAAGACGGAACAATTCAAGCAACTGAAGCGCACGAGCTTGACGACGCGCAAATGAGCGAGAAGCTAAAGCAAAACAAGCAAGCGAAAGAACTAGTAGAGAGAATAGAAGAAAGAAAATTGTACAAGAGAGCAACGGAATTCGAGTTCGAAAAACTCTTGGAAGAAGGAAAAAAAACAATGGAAAACCCCGAGAAAAGAAGAAAACTAGAGCTTGAAATAAGCGAACAAAGCGAATGCAACGCACTCCTGGACTACTCGAAAGGATACTGGACGAGCGGGGGAACGAAAACACGAATAATGAAAAACGGAAAACAAATGGAATTAGAACAAGCATCGGAAATAATACGCTCCCTAGAAACAGCAGAACAAAAACGCTTGACAGTCATCATCGCAAGCCCGAAAGAAAAAACAGAAAAAACAAGAAAACAAGCAGAACGAATTCTCGCAAGCTTAATACAATAAATTTAAATACCGACGAACGCTAAATAAACAAAGGAGGAAGCAACATGGCAACTACTACTACGAGAACTGATGATAGACGTCAAGCAGGAACAACACCAGCAGTAGCACAACGAGGAGAGCTGAAACTACAACTCCAGCGGAAAAGTGGAAGGAATTCGCGCAATCAACAGAAGCATGGAGGAGAGTAGTAGGAAAAGCAATGCTCGAGAAAATGAGGAAAGCAGAGATAGGAGAAACAACCAAGCGAATAAAGGATGTGACTATTTATGAAGACATTCGTTCAGCTGAAGACTTGTGCCAAGCAGTAGAAGTGCTGGCGAACGAACGATGCACTTTAGGGTTAGTTTTGATTGTTGGAATGAGGGAAGCGGAAAGAGAACAAGCAGTACGCGCGCTCGCAGGATTTGCAAGCTATGGTGAAATTAGTGTAAGCAACTGGGCAGTTGAACAACGACACAAAAAAATATTTGAGGGTGAAGCGGACATAATCCAGCCGCATGAAACTAACGCGAACGTTGTTTTCAGAAAAATGTACGTATTCCACGAACTCGTAGCGAGAATAGCGCTGGAAGAAAACTCGACGGAACTGGCAGGATACGTGTTATTTATACAACTGCAAGCAGACGGCATAGCAAGAACCAAGCGAGAAAGCAGAAGCTTGTGGCCATTCAAGCGAAGAACAACTGAAGGCGAGAAAACCGCGGAAGTTGAACTGTCAAGAAAGTTAATCGACTTGCTTGTTGAACACGACGAGTGGCTGGCTATAGACTGGGAAACGAACAGGCGACCTCACGGAATCCCGGAAGACGCGATAATAACGTTTGGAAACAAGATTGAGAGAATAGCAAGAGCGCACGCGCGTTTTATTCTTCCAGCAATAGCAGCAGTACACCCTGAAAAGAAAGTAAGAGAACAAGCAATCAAAGCAATAGTAGACGGCAGAGTGGATAATCCAGGAAACAAAAGGTATTGCCTTGTTCAAAGCATGCGCAACTCAAAGTTTGAAGACACTGCAATCGAAGCAATAGACGAGAGCGTGAAAATAACTCGAGAGAGAATGAAGAGAGGAGAACAAATTGGAGACGCAGGCTTGCGCAGCTTGGCGAGAAGCAAGCACGCACTTCCGAGAGTAGCTGAATACGCGCTTGCAAAAATGTTTGAATTATGGGACACGCACAAAGGGTATGCGTATTTACACCAATGGGAAGCGTTTCCTAAACCAGTGGAGAAAGCCATTCAAGCATATTTCGAGAGAAACTTTGACAAGCTCGTAGCAAACAAGGAACACGCAGCACTCGGATTCTTGTGGCTGCAAAAATCAGCGAGAGCAGAAGATGCTTTGCGAGTGCTTGGAGAACAAATAGAAGAAATAGACAGAAGCAATTTTAAGCTGTTGAACATTCTCAAAGAAAACTCGAAAGATAAAGGAATAAAAGCGAGAGCTGAAGAATTGATTGAAGAGCATGAAGAAGCAGAGAAGAAAAGAATAGCTGAATTCGATTTTAGACTACGTTCATTACTATCGTGATTATTTTTACTACTGCAATGAAAGCGACTGAAAAAACTATTACCGCGCGCGGGTCTAGAGTAGGGCCGCCGAGCGTGGCGTTGCCGAAACTCATTATTCCAGTCATGCTTTGCGGAGTGGAAATCATTTCCTTAGCCATAACAAATCAACTCGTTTATGAAGTAAAATTAATTCAAGAAAATTAATAAACCCCTTCCAAAACGCGCCAGAGAGTGAACCCAACACACTGCGAAAAAAGCATTACTACTTTCACTGCCTGCGTTGTTCGCGTTTTTTCTTCAAACGCTCCAACTGCATTTCAAGAGTTTTCATCAAGTCTTCAGCCTCTTCTTCAACGCTCGCCGGAAGTGCGGGTTTTTCAACTGTTTTCCCCTTCCCGCGCTTTAAAGGCTTTACACTC
The DNA here is from genome assembly GCA_016212395.1 of Microcaldota archaeon. Classification (GTDB taxonomy): domain Archaea; phylum Micrarchaeota; class Micrarchaeia; order Burarchaeales; family JACRGF01; genus JACRGF01. Next base: position 1,452 of record JACRGF010000059.1, on the reverse strand, counting down.
GCTTCAACCGGAACAGCAGAATCAAGCCCTGTTTTTTCAATTCCTTCTTTATCCAAAGAAACACTGCTGGAACCAACAACGTCTTTCTCTTCCTGCTCTTCACGCTCAAGCAACTCTGAAGAAACTCCCTCTCCACCCTCAACGTCTTCCTGCACGCCTTCATCCCTGCCGAAGAACAGCGTGTAAACCACTACTGCAACTACAACAAGCAAAATCAAGAGAGCGCCCAAAACCCACGTGGGCATAGAGTCAATAAAAGACTTTACCCCTGAAACGCTTGAACTCGCCGTAGCCGCAATCAACGAGCCAAAATCAGTGCCTGAAACCGTAGCATTGGCGACAGTCGCGTTCAACAAAGCAGCGACAGGCGCTGAAATTCTGGAAACGTTCAAGAACGAAGGAGCAGACAACTCGAAGCCTTCAACCTTGAAAGAATAAACGCCTTCAAGCACTGGGTTAAAGCGCGCCCTTCCGTTCGCCAACGTTGCGACAGTGAAAACACCATTGTCAGGACGCGTTACCAACACAGACGCGCCACCAAGAGGCGCGCCATCAGCGTTGAACACTTCAATAACTACATCAGAGCCAGGCTGGACGCTGGAAGGAACGCTCACGCTCGCAAGCAGACTCGCAGGCGTTGCGGGAACAACTGGAACACTCGCGTTAGCCGACGGAGACTGTTCTAAAGACACCGGAGGAACTATTTCAACAGGCAGAGCTGCAGTTGGAAGAGCACAGAACCCGTCAATACACTGGCCTTCAGAACAATCATCAATAGTCCTGCAAGGCTCGCCCAAACGAGACTTCGAAGGCACGCTAACGCCACCGCCACCACCGCCTCCACTGCTGAAACTGCTGCCAGTAGAATCAGGAACAACCACAACCAAACCCGCTTCGTCAAACAAGCTCGAGTTCAACTTGTTCTGGACAGTAACCTTGCTCCTGCCAGCACCGTTAGTGTAAAGCACGTTCGACTCGTCAACAAAACCCAAACCGTCAAACACAATCCACGAAAGGTTGGAAGAATTAACTACGCCAACCAAGTTGCCGAAAGAATCAAAAGAGTCAACACGCAACTGGCGCGCGCCACCAACAGTAGAAGAAACCTCGGAAGGCGAAATAACGTAACTCGCAACAACACTCGGAACAACACGAACAAAAGCAACATCACTCACGCCAGCAACACTCGCAGTAACAACAAAACTGCCAGCAGAATTGGAAGAGAACGAACCCGAACCGTTCACGCTACCACCAGAAGCACTCCACGCAACCAACGCGCCAGAAACAACATTCCCAAACTCGTCGAACGCTACAGCATCAAAATCAACTGACTCGCCAGCAACAATTGATGCATTAGACAAAGAAACAACGACGGAAGCAGGCGCGCTAGCCAACACTGAAACAGAAGCGTTGCCAACAACACTGCCAACAAAAGCTGAAACAACAAACTCT
>JACRGF010000056.1 GCA_016212395.1 Microcaldota archaeon | reverse complement strand
TCATGGGAACTCTCAGAAACCAGAAAGGAGCAGGAATCTACGAAGTGCTTGCATCAATGGTTGCGACTTGGAACTTGCAGGGAATCAACCCGCAGGTTGCGTTAATTGCTGCAATGCGAGGGAGCAGCTAAACACTTACGTATGCGTCCACTATTTCGCAGGGGAACGTTATTCCTAGTCCTACTGGTATTGTTGGTGTTGGCGGTGTCGAGCCGTCTGCTGGAGGCGGTGGTGCTGGAGGCATGCATATTTTCTCGTAGAATTTAGAGTCGAACCTGAGTGCAGTCAGTTGAGCGCTTGTTATGAATGGCGCGTGGCCTCTCTCGTTTTCATCATAGTCTAGTGCAGTGAAGAATGCTGCTTTTTGTTTTATTCTCCTCATGAGCGCTTCGTCTGTCACTACCTTGAACCCTGCTCCGCCTTCTCCTTCTACTTTCGTTATCAAGTCGAGTTCTTGCTGCCAGTACGCGCATATTTTTCCCACTTTATAGTTCGCATCTCCGGGGTCGAGCGCGCTTGTTGTCAACTGGCTGCTTTCAGAGAGTATCGCGCGTAGCAGGCTCTTGTCAATGTCGCATTTTTCTGATGCTGCTGCTACTGCAAGCTTGTAGTTTGACTCTGGAACGTAACTGCCTCCGAATGGCAGCGTCACTCCGTATTTTATGGAGAGTGCAAGCATTCCCCAGTCTGAAGTTATCTTTCCTGTTCTTGGCGCGTACTCTTCTTTCAAAATGCATTGTTCTATCTTGCTTGTTGTTGTTGGAACAGTGTTGCTGGTGTAAGGCGTTGTTGTTTCTTTGTACCTGTCAAAGTTGTACAAGCCAGGGTTTGCTGCTTGGACTGCAACGTTGTTGTGCGCTTCGCAGTACTGCCCTGTTTTTCCTTGGTATGAAGTTATCATCAGCGACTGCCAGTACCCTTTGTTTATACTTGGGACTGTTGCACTGTCGTCTTGCGTGTAGTACAACGTGCACTTGTCGAACCATGCTTTTAACGCAGGGTTTTTCGCTCCGTAGTTTTCATATACCGTCAGTTTCATGAACCCGTACTTGTTTCCGTAAACGTCGTCAGGAGTTGGTTTTCTGTCCTGCATTTGCATTGGCGCTACTGCGATTATTCCGTTCGGCAAAAGCATGCTGTGAGTGTTTTCAGCGAGCAACTCGTACTTGTTCGCTGCGTACCCAACGTCGAAAGTTACTGTTTCTCCTACTGTTCCTCCCGAGGGCGGTGCTTTAGTGCACGTTACTCCGTCGTACGGCATGTAAAGCAAGAGCATGGTGGGCTTGCGGAAGTTTTTCATTGTTTCCTTCGCGTCGTCAGCTGCTGCTGTTAGAGCTTTGTCGAAGTCGCAGTCATACGTTTCATCCACTGCCACTATCCTGCCAATCAAGTCAACGTCTGCGCTCGGTGAAACGCCGAACTGCACTTTCGGAATCACTTTTTCTATTGATTGAATGTACGCTTCGCCTGTTGCTTCTCTGGGCACGAGCATTACTAAGCAGTTTGGGCAGTCTTCGTTTATTCCCTTCAACTGGTTCTTTACTTTTGTTACTACACTGCCATCGCTAGAGTCGTACATTGCTTCAGGAGTTACTATCGCCGGCCCGACTCCGTTGAGTTTGGCTGCGTACTCATGATTCTGGGATTTGTCGTAGTTCAAGTTTGTTCCCCGCGTGTACCAAATATAGACTGGAATAATGTTCGCGTCAAGCAGGCATTCTGCTTGTTTCTTGTACGGCTGGGGCGGTGCGACTGTTGCTGTTGCTCCACTGCCTAGCGTTGTTTGCCCGCCTTCAAGCCATTTTACTGCGAGCTTGTACTGGCCTGGGCACCAGGCTTGAGCTTTTTCGAATTCAGCGAACGTCCCGCCTTGGCCGATCATAAACGGCAGTTTTACTGCATCCTCGTCTGCCAGCAGGCTTTCAACGCTTGTTACAGGCACTGTTTCAATCATGCTTCCCAGCGGGGTTGTAATCATATAAGTTGCCGGGTCTACTCCTGAAGCGAATACTGGCGTGATTCCGTCATCTGTTTTTTCTTCATCCCTGCTTTTAAAATCGCACGCGATGAAACTGCATTGCGCGTTGCGCAAAGTCGGGTCGCCAAAATCTATCAAGTTGAAAATAGTGTGTTCTGCTGTTCCTCCAATGCATTTCGAGCACAAGCACGGTCCAGTGTCAGGTTGTACGTCTTCAGGAACCAAGTCCACTCCCTGTTCCGGTTGGCCTGCCCTCCATGCTTGTTCATTCATGCTTGCAATGCACGCGAAGAGAAAAAATAATGAAATCGTTGCTGCTAGAAGAAATGCTTTTGTTTTCTTTTCAACCAATAATTTCACCTTACGCGTTTCAGAGTTTTAAAGTTTAGTTGCTTCGGCTTGTTTTACGAAACTCCTTAAATTGTAAACTGCTGGAAACTTCAAAACTTCTAAACTCTTAAACTTTTGAACTGCAAAACTCCTAAACTTCTAAACTGCGAAACTTCTTATTCTAGTGCTGTATTTTGCAGTGCGGGCAGCAGGCTCCTGCCACGTGGCTGTCGTACGTTTTGCCTGAAGCAGAGCAGTATTTTACTTGCGAGTACAAGTTGCTTTTTTTGCGCCTGCCTGTTATTGTTCTTGCAGTGCGCATCTTGTCCATCAAGTCAGGAGTTTGCACTATGCCTAATGCTGTGAACGGGCCTGCTGCGAATGCTCCTGCGAGTGCGAGTGGCCTGGTTGCCAGTCCGTACGCGTCGTTCATAGTTGCCGTCAAAACCCTGTTTCTTTCCCATTCAGGCCTCATGTAGACGAGTCCTCTCACTGTTCTTCCTGTTTCTCGCTCGCGTTTTTTTCTCCTGCGTTCTTCGCTTGATTCGCGGAACTGCCCTTTAATCCATCGTCTCCCCGCAATAAGCATTACTGGAGGCAGTACTGGCACGAATCCTGGAGTTTCCCAAGGCCTGAGAATCTTGTACGAAGACTCTAATTCCGCTGTTTTTTCAGCAATGCTCTTGTTCCTGTAGTAAGTGTCCATTCCAGCTGATTCCCTCGTCATTTCATTCGCCAAGTGAGGATGCAACTTCACCAAGTGCGCTGCTGCTTGCGTGCCAATCCTCCAAGACGTTGAACCAGGCGCCCAGCCCATTGGAGAACGCGTTGTAGCCCACATTGCGTACCTGTTTGCAGGCGAGTAGCCTCCCTTGTGCCTTAAGTTCATGTCCCTGTTTTGCTCTGGAGTAAGCCCGACTACAGAGTCCACGAGCGACTGGTCTTGAAGCGTTTCGTCTATAATGCTTCTCGTGTCATGCAAAGCTTTCGACACGACTTGCAAGCCTCCGTACCTGCTTCCAAGTTCTCCGAACGCGAACACGCTTCTTCCAGTTGGAGTTCCAGCTCGCATTGCGTGTTGCGCGTACTCCACACTCTTCCTGACAGAGTATTTTGGAGTGTACTCCTGCCCAGGCATTACTCCGCCCCACTTGTAAGGCAAAGCAGTTCTAATGTATGACTTGATCATTTTCGTCAAGCCCCTGTCTTGCTTGAATCCAGTCATTGGCTCGTAAGGCATTGGAACTCCCTGCATGTGCATGATTGGAGCGCGCACCATGCGCAGAAAGTCTTGGCCGAACCTGTGCTCTGGCGCGAGCATTCCCCCCCATAGCGCGCCGAACGCCATTTTGCCTCTCAACGCGTCGAACGGGTTCATATACATGTGCGGGCCCATTGGGTACGGGCCTGGAACGTACCTCCCACCACCATACTCTGTAGTGGCAGCGTTAAGCAGTTTGAAGCTCAACGGAAACCTCAAGTCTGCAACGTTATGCATCCACGTTTGCGCGTCAGCCAAAACAAAATCAAACTCTTTAGCATCAGCCTTCGTAGAAGCAACAAACGAGTCCATCTCTCCCTTCGCAACCTTCAACTCCCTCTCTATCTCCCTCTTGAAATCGCGCCGAACTTCCAACCCCTTGATTTTTGCGTCAATGCTGTCCATGTTCGCTATCGCTCCGTCTCTCTCTCTTTCAAGCCTCTGCGTTTCTGCTTTAAGCTTGTCCTCTTCAACTTCAGTCAGCCTGCTTGGCACTGCCAACTTGGCGTTTATCCTATCAAGCTGTTTCTGCGCTTCCTTTGCTTGTTTCTCGAAATGATACTGTTCAGCCTTCAACTGCTTCAACTCATTCTCAACCTTGTACCTCATTTCAACTAACGCCGAGTACTTCGTCCTGCAACCCAATTTTCTAATCCCGTCTGCTCCCCTCTCTTCTGAAAGTTCCCTCATTTTCTCGCGCGCTTCATCTGTTTTATCCTTAGCCGCAACAAGCCCGGCAGTATTCCTCATGCGCTTTGCTTCCCTCTCCTCATTCTTCGCAGCAAGCCACGCGTCCACTGCCTTAACATACGCTCCCCTGTTACTGTCTATGTTTAGTTCGCTCATTCTCGCGCTGTACTTTCCTGCTTCGAGTTGAGTGTCGAATTCCCTCATTGTTTCAGCGCTTTGTTCGAGTGTTGCTTTAAAGTTCAAAGCAGGCCTCATGTATCTTTCAGCGCTCGCGTACAACCCTGCTTCGAAACCACGTTGCACTGGCCTGAGCAACGCGTGCTCTCCCTTTGCCCACGCGTTGAACACTTTATTGCTCTCTTCACGCACAGGCTTGCCCCGCAGTTCAGCATCAACAAAATCCTTGTTCTTCTGCCTGAACACTAAATACTTCGCAGCAAGCAACTCGCGCCACTTTAAGTTTCCGCTTGCAGAAACCGCTCTTCCAGTGCGCCTTCCTTCTTCATCTTTTTCAGCTACTACTCCTGTTCCAATAGGTGCTTCAGCTCCGCGTATAACCTCTTCAACATTCGACGGAACCACTCCTCCTTCAACTGCATTAATAACTCTTCCAGTAGGCAAACCTCTTTCGTTCAACTCTGCAACTGGAATGCTCTGCAAATAATTTGCTTGGTCACTGTCTTCAGGAGCGTACTTTTCCAAACGCTCTACTGTCCCATCCCTGCTTCTTCTTACAACGTACAATTCTGCGTTGATTGGCGCGTCTGCGTTACCCATTTTCACGTTCGCGAGCGCGTGCGGGTCTCTTAGTGGTATGGGCATCCATACTCCTTCTGGTTTTGCGACCCATGCTGTTGTCTGCGTCATTTCGTATGATACTTCTCCGCCTTGCCTCATCAAGCCTTTCTTGTCGAGTTCCACGTCTCCGTTTCTCAAGTTCAAGTCTTTCACTTCTTGTTCGTAGCCCAACAGCTTCAGCGAGTCTACCAAGTCTCTAGTGCTTCTCATGTGCATGTCTTCAAGCTGCGGTGTTCCGTCCGCGTTTGTAAGAATGTTGCCGTTCCTGTCGCGTGCTTCTACGACTACTTCTCTCCTTACTCCTTTCTCGTAAGCTAATCGTATTATTTCCGCGCGCCTGCTTTCATCCGCGTTTGCTACTCTCAAAGTCAGCGCGTTCAACTCGTCGCGCAGTCCTCCATCCATTATTGTTCTCTTGCCTGCCTCGTCTGCGTTATTATAGTCTGTAATCTGGTCTTGCAGTTTTTGGAAGTCTTCACCCAACACTTTTTCCGCAGTGTCCACTAAAGCAGTTCCTTTCGTGGCATTGAATTCAGCCATTACTCTGTCCAGTTCTCCAGCGCAAGCGTTGCTGTTCTGGTAATTGTCCAAGCTTTCTTGTATTGAGTGCAAGCCCATTTGCGCCATTCTCGTTTCTATTCTCTCGATAGTTGATTCTTCAGCCCAGTCTTTCAACGCGTTCGCAACTCTCGTGTCAGGATCCGCAGTCGGGCCTTCATTCATCACCATTTGCCTGGCAAGCACTACTTTATTCTCAGTGTTCGCTTCTCTAGCCAGAATAGCTGAAAGCTCGTTGGACTGAACGCTCGCAACGTCTCCAGCAGTCCTTCTAGCTTCAGCAATCAAGTCAATGTCATGCTGGTCTGTAGAGTCAAGCTTGTCTGCAACGCCCTTGTCTTCCAACTGCACGTGCAACTCTTTCTTGTAAACAATGTCTGAGTACACGCGCTGCCATTCTTCCAAACGCACTAACGCTACTCTCTCGTTCCCTTCAAAGCCAGACAAGTGTTCCGCAAGTTCTCCAGGGATAGCCATGTCTACTCCTTTAACCATTTGAGTTGTCACTACTCCCTTGTCTGATTTCAACCCGAATTCAGCTGCTACTGCAGTAGCCACTTGTTCCCTCAATTCGTAAACGTTTTCCGCGCTGTTGTATGCCCCCATGAATACTGGCCCTTCTTTAAACTTTATTTCTGTTGTTCCTGTTATCGGGTCGACTTTCACTTCTGAGATTACTCGCTGTCTGTACGCGACGTCGAGGAGCCTGCGTTCTACCATTCTGTTGATTGCTTCTTGCACTGTCTTCGGGCGAGTGAGCACTTTATAGTCTCTAACCAAGTTTACTAGTTCAACGTGCCTTTTCTGGTTTTCTGCGCTTGACATGCTTCCTCCGCGCGCGAGGCTTTCAGCAATTTCTTTTTCTCTCTTGCTTACTCTGTCGTACGCGTGTCTTATTCTCTGCACTTCCGGAGTGTTGAACCTGCCTGTAATTCTCAAGTACCTTTCTATTATTGCTTTTCTCTCGTCGTAGTTTGCTTTCCTGTTTTTCAGCAGTTCATCCCTCATTTGCGCGAGGAGTTCTGCTCCCATTGCGTTGTTTCTTCCTGCTTTAGCTTCGAGTTCCGCGACTGCCCATGCTTTCAGTTCTCTCACGAGCGTATCGTTCCATCTTTTCAGCTCGTTGTTAGTGTTCAATACAGTCTGGCCCGGGAGCCGAGCGAACACTCCGGACATTTTTTTAAGCCCTCTTCCCAGTGCTGTTGCTGCAATGCCTGGCGATACTCTCTTGGCTACTGCGAGCACTCCGCTCGCGCCAGCGCTTGCAACCGCACCGCCTCCAACTCGAGCTACTCTGACTGCGCTAACGAGTCCTTCTACTGGCCCTGCGATTACAGACCGCATTCCGTAGTCTGCAGTGCCTATTGCCATGTTCACCATTTTCGCGCCAATAGAGTCACTCGGCTTTCTTTGAATGCCTGCCCAACTGCCAAGTTTTCTGCCAACTGCTGTAACTGGTTGGTAAAACCCTGCAGACATTCCCACTGTTGCAGCCATTTCTTTCTGCGTTTGAGCGTGAACTCTTGAAATTTGGTCGAAGTTTTCCATTGCGTTCAAAGACTTTCCAATGTCGCTGACTGCGTAAACGTTCCGCGTTGCTCCGCGTTCGTATTGCTCGAACAAGTCCCTCAAGCGAGTGATTTTCTCGTGAGTAGGCGCGTTCGACCTTTTAATCTCGTTTATCTTGTCAGAGTCTATTCCTGCTTTCTCCATTTTGCCTGTCAACGCGCTCATTCCTTTCGCGAGTTGCGCGCTTCTGCTTACTCCAGCGTGCATGAACGTGTAGTACGCTTGGCTCCAGCCGAGTTGCCTTCGTAGTTTTTGGAACTGGTATTTTTTCGCTTTCGGAAGCTTTGGAGTGGTAATGTCGAACAACGCGAGCGGGTTTCTCCCCTGCACGTACATTGCTCCAATGAGCAAGCCCATTAGTATAAAGAGCGGAAGGCATTGCTTGACTTCGTCTTCATTGTCAAGAATGTTTGCAAGCGGGCTCGCGACTGCGCCACTGCACTTGCTTATCACGTTGCTTTCAGCCGGATTGTATTCTCTACCTATAATTACGCTTCCATCGTAAACTGCGATTACTTGAACGCAATTCATTCCCATGCCTGGAATTGAAGACGCGACTGTGCTCACGTCGCATTTCACAGTGCCCAAATCCTCGTACAACCTGCTTCCAGTCCTCTTGTTAACGCATCCGAAAACCATTTCCCTGGAAACAGCGCCGGTAGTCCTATCTGTAATTATTTTTTCAAACGTTACGGGCTCGTTTTCAAGAAGCTGGAACGAGTACATGTCGCCAGTGGGAGTTTCAGTGCGCGGAAGCTCGCCAATCAAGTCACGCGCCGGGTCGTCTTCAACAGTCCCATTAACCACGCCCGTATCAGTTACTTCTGCGTAAAGTTTGGCGACAGCATAGTTCCCTTCAGTTGACAAAACCAATCGAGTGTTTTTTTCAGCAACAGCAAAACAAGCAGTGCTCACGACGAAGAAAAGCAATGCGACAAATGCAACGTGCCTCCCGTTGAACATAATACTATTGCAGTGAAAACTCTATTTAAACTTGCGCCCGAAAAGTTTTTATGCATCTAATAGCATAATATTCATGCTAAAAACCGTTTAGAGGTGTCAAAAATGAACATGAACGTGAAATTTACCGGCGTGATGGAAAAAATTATCGCGGAAGCGATAAAGCAAGGCCTCGTGAAAACAAAAACCGAAGCTTTGCGCCTCGGGCTGTTAACGCTCAACGAAAAATACACGCTGATGGAAACAAAACCGTCGAAGAGAATTTTTAAGTAATTTTTTCAGCTTGCAAATTCAGCGCTTGCACATTCCCAGGAACAGTTTGTGCATTCTCGTGTCTTGCGTGAGTTCTGGGTGGAATGCTGTTGCGAGCAGGTTTCGTTCTTGTGCTGCTACTATATATTTATTATAGGTTGCAAGCTGTTTGCATTCTCCGAATGCTTTTGTTATTGCCGGCGCGCGTATGAACACGCATGGAAATTTTCCTACTCCGTCCACTTCCAGTTCAGCCTCGAAGCTTTCTCGTTGTCGTCCGAACGCGTTCCTGTTCACTTCAACGTCCATCAGTTCAAGCAGTCTAGTTCCAGTCTTTTCCACTTGCGCGTCCCCTTTCTTCGCGAGCATTATCAAGCCAGCGCACGTTCCGAATACAGGCGTTCCGCTCGTGCCCATTTCTTTCACTTTCTCGAACAAGTTGCTTTCACTCATTAGCTTGCTGATGGCAGTGCTTTCCCCTCCGGGTATAACTAGCCCGTCAATTGAGTTTAATTGTTCTTTCTTCCTCACCCACACTCCTTCTGCGTTTGCTTTCGCTAGCATTTCCAAGTGTTCGCTTACTGCGCCTTGAACTCCAACCACTCCCACTTTCACGCTACCACCACTGCTAATAAATAGGCTGTTGGCTGTTTTATTTGTTTTGATTCGCTCCAACAAGCCTTCAAGCAATTTGTAAAGCACACTTTACAATACGCTTGCATTTTGTAAACTTTGCTTGACAAAATGCAAAAGTGAGTTATCATAGAGAAAACGATGCTTTCATACATCACAGGACTTTTTCTGCATATTGTAAAGTAAACTTTACGTATTGCTTGCATTTTGTAAAGTTTGCTTGACAAAATGCAATATTTATAAATTCGGGTGTTTTAAACGTTTGCATGGACGAGCGTCTGTTTTCCCTTTTGGTTGTCAATAGCGAGGAGAAGAAGAAGGAGGCGCATGCGCACGAGCGGAAGCGGTACGTTTACGAAAAGTTGAGGAATGCTCCTAAAGGGTATTTCGTGGGCGTGTGCGGCCTTCGCGGGATTGGCAAGACCGTCCTTTTGCTGCAGCTTGCGAATGAATTCAAGGACTCGTTGTATTTGTCTGCGGATGCGTCTTACCTTCGAGGGGAAAGCTTGTACGGCGTTATTCGCTTTGCTGCAGCGAAAGGGCATAAAACGATATTTGTTGACGAAGTGCATTGCGCAAGCAATTGGCAGCAGGATTTGAAGACGATTTACGATGAGGGCGTGGCGCGGGTTTTTTTCTCTGGCTCTACTGCTTTGGAGATACGGAAAGGCGCAGACCTTTCGAGGAGGGCGCTCGTGTTTCACCTCCAGCCTCTTTCTTTCAGGGAATACTTGTCGATAAAAAAAGGGCTTGGCGAAGTGCAGCCTGTAACTGCATCTGAACTTTTTGATGCAGGGAAGAGAAAGGCGAGAGTGGTGGAAACTTCAAAGTACGCTGGCTTTCTTCACGAGTATTTCAACGTTGGCGGATTGCTTTACCCAAGCGATGATACTGCTTATTATTACAAAGCGTTGGAGAGCACTCTTGAGAAAATCATTCACAACGACTTGGAGCACTTGCGGGCAATGGATTCCAGGATAGAAAATGTAGTCTATAAAGTGCTTGAATGGATAGCGTCTTCGCCTGTCGGTGAAGTGAATTATTCCACGCTGTCTTCGAAAGTTTCCGTTTCCAAGCCGACGCTCATAAGCGTGGTGAATGACTTGGCTAAAATAGGCTTGGTCAAGCGCGTTCTGCCGTGCGGGAAAAGCAGCGTGAGGAAAGAGCCGAAGCTTTTTCTCGCGTTTCCGTTCAGGGAATTCTTGAACTCGCTTTTTTTGAAAAAATCAGACGCTGGTTCGCTTAGGGAAGAATTCTTTGTAAACCACGCTGGCAGTGTTTGCTACTTGAAGGGAAAGCGCGGGGAGAAAACAGCTGATTTTCTTTTTGAAGGCAAGGCACTGGAAATAGGCGGGGCTGGCAAAAGCTTTCACCAAAACCCTGATTTTATAGTAAAAGAAGAAATTTCATTTGAAGAAAAAATGATTCCGCTTTATCTTACTGGTTTTCTGTACTAATCACACTTTCTACTTGCTTCTCGTCTGCATTTTGTCTTCTTCTTTCATGCTTCTAATGTCAATGCCTTTCATTGGCTCGCCGAGGCCTTTTGACGCTTCGAGCAAAGCTTTCGCGTCGTCAAAGTGTTTCGTTGCTTCGACGATGGCGCGCGCGAATTTTTCCGGTTCGTTGCTTTTGAAAATTCCGCTTCCAACGAACACGCCGTCAGAGCCCATTTGCATCATGAGCGACGCGTCTGCAGGAATTGCTATTCCGCCTGCAGCGAAATTCACTACCGGCAGCCTTCCCAGTTCTGCTGTTTTCTTTATCAGCTCGAGCGGAACGCGGTAGTCTCCTGCTTTCAACTGCAAGTACTTTTCGTCTTGCTTTCGATTTGAAATGTCGCGTATTTCCCTGTTCATTTTGTTCATGTGCCTTACTGCTTCAATAATGTTGCCTGTGCCAGGCTCGCCTTTCGTCCTAATCATTGCAGCGCCTTCGTTTATCCTGCGCAAGGCTTCACCCAAATCGCGTGCTCCGCACACGAACGGCACTGTAAACTTTTTCTTGTCAATGTGGTTTTCCTCGTCTGCAGGAGTGAGCACTTCACTCTCGTCCACCATGTCCGCCCCGAGTTCCTGGAGGATTTGCGCTTCAGCGTAATGCCCAATCCTGCACTTTGCCATTACTGGAATTGTTACTGCATCAATGATTGCTTTCACTTTCACCGGGTCAGCCATGCGCGCTACTCCGCCTGTCGCGCGAATGTCTGAAGGAACAGCGTGCAAAGCCATTACTGCAACAGCGCCTGCAGCCTCTGCTATTTTCGCCTGTTCTGCAGTAGTAACGTCCATAATCACTCCGCCTTTCTGCATTTTAGCGAACCCTTCCTTTAACCTCGCAGAACCAACTGTCAATTCAACCATTTCCTTCAACTCCCAACAACGTCAAATTTTTGAGTCGAACGTTGATACGTTCGACTGCTTTCGCAATGCTTCGCATTGCTCAATCTACTCTTTTGACTTTTATTAACCTTTCGAACGAATAAAACCCTTTCATGCGCACGCCTGCTCTGCTCAAAAAATTGTACTCTTCACTCTACACTCGCTTCGGAGAACAGCACTGGTGGCCTGCTGAAACAAAATTCGAAGTAATAGCCGGCGCTATCCTCACCCAGCAAACAAGCTGGAAGAATGTAGAGAAAGCAATTGAAAACTTGAAGAAGAAAAATTTGCTTTCAGCGAAAGCGCTCGCAACTGCTTCTCCTTCAACTCTCCACCCTCTAATTCGCTGCACTGGCTTTTACAAGCAGAAAACAAAACGATTAATCGACGTTGCAAAGTTTTTTCAAAAAAACAATTCTACTCCAACCCGCGAGCAATTGCTTGAATTGAACGGAGTTGGCTTCGAGACTGCAGACTCTATCCTCTTGTACGCGTTCAACCAGCCCGTGTTCGTCGTTGACGTTTACACCAAGCGATTAGTAGAGCGTTTTCCTCTGCCTGTAAGGGAAGAAAATGATTATGAAACAATTCGTTTTTTCTTTCAATCCAACCTTTCTCCTGATGTAAAATTGTTTAAGGAATTCCATGCTTTGATTGTAGAGTTGGGCAAAAACTTTTGCAAGGCAAAGCCTTCGTGCGCCGGGTGCCCTCTCGAGAGAAAATGGTATGTGTTTAGCTGCGTCGGAGCTCCGACGTGTGGTTTTTGACCGAAAAGTGGAAATTCTTTTTCGTCGAAAGCTGTTTGGCGATTAGAGATGAATGAAGTTGAAGAATTGAGGTTGAGGGTAGCCCAGCTTGA
>JACRGF010000057.1 GCA_016212395.1 Microcaldota archaeon | reverse complement strand
TCATGGGAACTCTCAGAAACCAGAAAGGAGCAGGAATCTACGAAGTGCTTGCATCAATGGTTGCGACTTGGAACTTGCAGGGAATCAACCCGCAGGTTGCGTTAATTGCTGCAATGCGAGGGAGCAGCTAAACACTTACTTAAAATGAGTGGGTTTATATAGGGGGAACGGCATATATTATTACTAGTCCTTTAGTGGGAAGTCCAAGGTGTAATTCGTGGCTAAAACAAAAAAGAAACTTAGCGTAAAACACGCGTGCGAAAAGCATTCAAAGCGAGCTTTAAAGCTGAAAACAACTGTTTCTAAAAAGAAAGTTCAAGCGAGAAAGCCTGTTCGCGCAAAAAAACCTCAAGTGAGAAAGCCTGAAAAAATCGTGTTCAACCCGCGCGCTAAAAAATTCAAGCTTATTGGAAAAACCGTTACGGCGCAGAAGATAAAGCAGGCGAAAACTCATTCCCAGCTTCTGCCTTCCTTTGAGCCGATAAAAGAAGCTGCAAAATTCGAGCATGCTTCAACCCGCGAGGACGTCTTGTCGTCTTTGAAGGACATTGCAGCCAAAAGCCTTTTGCTTGAAGTTGGCGGGGAGAACGCGTTGAAAGTCGTCGAGGGAATCGCAGACCCGACTTCAGCAGAAGAACTAGCCAAAACAATGGGCTTGAAAGTAAGCGGAGTGCGCGTCGTGCTCAACAAGCTTCACTCGCAAGGCCTAGTCGAGTACGCGAAAGTGCGCGGAGGCGACACTGGCTGGTACTACTACGTGTGGACGTTCAGAGTGCCTGAACTGCAAGCGTTGATTCAAGAGAAAGACAAGTGCGTGAAACTCCTAGAAGCAAGCGTTCCAGACGCGGTAGTGGGCAAGGAAGAACTGAAAAACTTGTTCGCGTGCCCGAAATGCAACACGCGCGTAAAATTCGAGGATGCAATGGACTTGCGATTCAAGTGCGGAGACTGCGGAAAAACGCTGAAAAACCTGAACGGAACCCACTAAAGAATCCCATCGTATCTTTTTTTTCACTTCAACTATTCGCGCGCAATCTTTTTTTCATCAGAGTTCCGCGTACTGTTTTTTTACTTCAACTATTTTTCCGCACGTTAATTCTCCTTCAGTGCAGTACCCGAGCTGGACGCACGACGGGCCTGCTTTTGCGAACAATACCGGCGAGACTTTCTTTGCTTTCTTCAGCATTTCGTCCGCGAGTTCCTTTATTTCCCACTGGGCGCGCAGGCAGCACCTGAGCTTGAAAAAGTGAAGAAGCTCCCTTCCGTTCATCGTAATAGCCATGTTCGTCGCCGCGGCATTCGGCAAGACGTAGCGCGCATCCTCAGGCGGAATGCCCAGCTTCACAAGCTCCACGTAAACGTCCTTGATTTTCTCGTTCAACTCCGCAAACTTCCTGCTCGCCTCCTCGTTTTTTCTTATCGTGTGAGGAGTCACTACCTCAAGGTCTTGCTTGTCGAACTCCACGTACCTCTGGCTTTGCTGAGTGTAGGCTGCAATCCTGTGCCTTACCACTTGGTGCGAGCACGCGCGCGACATTCCCTTCACCGCGAAAGTGAAATTCGCGTGCTCTGTCACTGACAAGTGGCCGAAGCCAATCACCATCTTCAAAAAATCGAACGCTTCCTTGTCGCTCAACTCTTCAAACAATTCCTTCGTGGAATGCTTTTTCCACGAAGTGAACGCAGCTGCAGCGCAAATCCTGTCAGGGTTCGGAGTAAACGCAAGCAACTCAACTTCCATAAAACAACCCGCCACACTCTTTAAAGCAGAAAACTTTTGCACTGCAAAGCTTTTATAATTCTGTACGCCCGTATTTATCAGCAGTTTAAATTGCTGAGTATTCGACCGAATGAGCGAGCACGCTCTTCGGTTGAATTTGATTTCAAATTCTGCGAGAGGTTTTGCTTATGCGCTTGAACGTTTTGCTTGCTTTCCTCATGTTCTCCTTTCTATTCTCTTCTTTTTCGCACGCGTGGGGTGAAGAAACGCTGAAGTACGTTGCACAAAAAGTTTTGCTTTCTTACTACCCTCGCTGCGAGAGTGAAATCAATTACGGCGCAGTCCAGCAGCTGCGCGTTGACGCGGTGAATTCCTCTTACGGCGAAGCGTTCAAGCAGCACTGCGACCTGCAGCCCTCCCAATTATGCCCTGCGCACGATGCGAAGTGGTGCGAGACTGCTTCGCTTCACTGCCCTGCAATCCCGGAAGCCTCCAAGTGGTTCACTGACGCGAAAGTCAAAAAATGCTGCGAGCAGGCGCGCTACCTTGCAGTATCCATTTTCTACCACGCTGAAATAAAATTCGTTTTCAACAACGTCATCAACGAAAACCCTGCTTGCCACGAAGCATTCGAGCAGGACATTGACGCTGCAATTCTCGCTGGCCCTGAAAACTTTTCAGTGACAACAAACTGCACTTCCCCCTCTTTCAACGCGCCTCAAAACACGTTCACTTCGAAAGACTTGAAGGACTTGATTGATTACGCCAAGACAAGCGTAATCCGCGAAGGATTCCAGTCAAGCTACACTACCGGGCAAGACGCGTGGTACGCGTACAACGACACTCTGTGCGGCTTTACAGTTTCAGAAGCAAACAAGCTTCCAACAGGCAGCGCGTGCGATTTCGACGCGAATTGTTCCTCAAGCCACTGCGACCACAACGTCTGCTGTGCCGGCGCAACGTGCTGTCCAAAGCCAGGCGATGAAGGCTTCCCGTGCGAAACCGGCCTCGTCTGCTCTCCTGAATTCCAATGCGTTGAAAAAAAACTCTCAGATGGCAGCTCTTGCTCTTACGACGTTGAATGCGCTTCGCACTACTGCGAGCGTGGCTCTGCGAGCGGAGTGAAAAAATACTGCTGCGCCCGCAACGCAGTAGGCGAAAAATGCTGCGCTTCAGACTCTGATTGCGCTGAAGGAGAAGAGTGCTCGAACAGCAAGTGCTCTGCACGCTCGCAACTGCCACAAAACGCAACAACGAACGCTACGCTCAACACAACCGCAAACTCCACTCTTAATGGAAACGCTTCAAACAACACTCTTTCAAAACCTCCCTCAAATGGTGGCGGGAAGTTGTGCCCGTTCTTTTTCGTTTTTCCTGCATTGTTTCTTTTGGTTTTCCTGTGCGTTTCACGTGCTGGAAAAAAGGGTGGTTTGATTGTTTGATTGGCGCATTGCTGCTGTAATAACAATGTTTGCGTTGGGCGTGTACAATTTTTTGATGCGCAAGTTTTTTGCTGACGGCGAGGACTGGCGCGTGCTCATTCCCATGGTTGCTTTCGGAGCCCTCGTGCTTACCGCCTATTACGTTTTCGCGCAAAAAGAAGTGAAGCTCACAGGCAACTCGCTTGCTTACCTCGCTGAAATAGCGTTCTTCGGATTGCTCGTGCTTGTATTCTCGCTGTTGGCAACAAGCCACCCTCAAGCGCAACTCACTGTAGTAATCCCAATATTCGCCTTGAGCACAGTCATAACCATCCTGCTCGCAGCAGCATTCCTCGGAGAGCAAATAACGCTCACTAAAGGAATAGGCATTCTCCTCGCGCTCGCAAGCATATACCTGATTGCAGGAACTTGAAACAAAAAAATTTTAAACTCGCAAACACGAAACGCGTTTCTCCACTCGCGCGCTTTTTTTTGGATTGCTTTTTTTTCTTTTTTCAGTGCTGTATTTCTTCGAAGTATTTTGTTTTTATCTGCCTTCCGAGCGTGAAGTTTACGAATGCTTTCAAGTTCATCCAGAACACTTTCAAGTAGCCTTGCTGCCTGAACCTGCGCGTGCTCGTCCTCACCACGAGGCCCCTGTCGATGTTAAGTTTCCCCTCGTTCTTCATTCGCATGCTGAGTTCAGTGTCTTCCCAGAAGCTTACTTTCGCGCTGAACCCGTCAAGTTTCAGGAATTCTTTTTTTCTGTAAGCGCAATTGTTTCCGTACAACTGCCATACTCCAAGCCAAGAGCTCACTTTCACCCACCAGTCTGAAAACAGCGAGAACATCACCTTGTCTATAAAGCGAGGGTTTTTCGGCTTCAGCACTCCGCCCAACCCAACCAGTTTTTCATCCTTGAAGTTGTCTTCTATCCTCTGAAGCCAGTCAGGCTGTGCTTCACAGTCAGCATCCACGAACGCCACTATATCGTACTTCGAGTCTTTCGCCCCACAGTTCCTCGCGTGCGCAGGGCCCTTAGATGCGTGGAAGAAAACTTTCGAAACATACTTTCTCGCGATTTTCGGAGTGTTGTCCCTGCTGTGGCCGTCGACGAGAATAATCTCGTACTTTCCCGAATACTTCTGGCTTTTAAGCGAGAGCAGGCACGCTTCAATGTTTTTTTCCTCGTTCAAAGTCGGAATGATTACTGTAATCATAAACACGTTTTTCAACCCTCTAATTTAAAAATTTTAATCAGGCATACTCTTTTTCATGAGCCGAATTTATTTTCCAGTCCTACTCGCATTCACCCAATTGTTTTTGCTTGCTTTTTCTGCAAACGCTGTTTCGCAAGAGACGCTGGCTGCTTACACCGAGCCGAGCGAGCAAGTTGAAACTTCATCGATTCAAATAGCGTCAGGATCGTTCACTCTAGTTACCGTCGACGGCACTGAACTGCTGTTGTTCAACGAGTCCAGCCAGCAGCTCGTCACTTCCTCCGACGCCATGAGGCAGGTTTTCACTGAAGAGTTTTACGCTAATTTGGATTACACTGTGCGCGTTGAATCAATGAAATCAAACTTGTCTTTGTTCAACGCGAGCAGGAAAGCAGACGAGGCGTTGTGCAAGCAGTACACTGGCACGGACAACTGGCCTTGCACTGACCACAACTCGTGCTTGTTCGCGTGCAGGAGCGTGCCAATCTGCGCTTCAGCGTTAAGCACTCAAAAGTTCACGCAAGAAATGAAGTCAATAGTGGATTCTTTCAACTCCATGAACTCGAACGTCCAATCTTTTTATGCAGACGCGGACTCTATGGCTGGAAGCATAGCTTCAGTAGACGCGCAAATCTCGAGAATAAACTCGATAAAGTCCAGCGTTAACACTGTCAAGACAAACAAATTGTTCGGCACGTGCGGGGACTGTTTCGACTTCTGCAAGCCAATCGGCTACAACACGAATGCCTTGAACAGCGTGCTCGACGGCTTGAACTCGCTCAAGTCAGGCATCGGCGGTCTCTCTGAAGTCGAGAGCAGGACGAGCCTTCTCAAGGAAGCGCTTCAAGCGCGATTGGATTACCTTGAAACGCGAGGCGAGCGCTTTCAACAACTCACTGGCAAAACGAACACTGCCTTGAACGACTTGAGGGGAAGAAAGCTTGCTTTCGAAAAAGAAGTGAGCGACTCCACAATTTCAACAGGCTTTACTGAACTCGAAAACACTTCCTCTACCATTGCAATACTCGGGAACGGAAAGCGGTTCCAGGACGCGTTCGCGCTCGAGCAAGGGTTTTTCACGAAGTCAAGCGCGCTGAACGCTTCAATGACCCGCCTGCTCAACGAGTCTTCTTCTTTAGCTAAAGCAAAAGCAGACTGCAAGCTCGTGCTCGACCGCGCTGGAGAGCTGTTGCTTGAAAACGACGATTTGCGAGGGGAATTCGACGATTTGATGTACTCCTACACTGACGCTGAAAAGTCTTCTAAAAAACCTGTAGTCAGCTCGCGCATTGCAGGCTTGAAGCAGGAATACAAGCGCATCGCGCAAGAAGGAGAGCAGCTCATCACGAAGAAAGTGCTTTCAGGCACTCCAACTGGAAAAGGAGGCTCGAGCTCGCCTGACGCCAACACACCGCTCGAGCAAGCGAAGAAAACACTCAAACAACTCGGCTGCCCAATAACAATTTCAATAGTATTGCTCACGCTCTTCTCTTCATTCGCATTGACTTCACGCAGAAAATAAAAAAAAGCATTCTGCAGAAAAAAAGTCTTCTTCAGGCACAGTCACGCAGACTAGCCACCACACGCCCCTCTTTTTCAGTGCAGTTCCATCACTTCTATAGCCCCGTTGTCATTTATTTCAGCGATTACGTGCATGTACGCTTCAAGCCCGCTTCCGTTAATCCTCTCGCTCAACAATTCGGTTTGAAAAACTCCCGACGGGTTGTCCATGAAAATCCTGACTTCAACAGGCTTTTTCTCTCCAGCGCGCAATTCTATTCTCTTTACTGCTATTGCCGAGATAGAGTGAATGCTCCTCCTTCCTGCCTTGAACGGCAATCTCGCCCTGCCTTCAGCCATGTCCAACGCGTCCGCAATCCGCACTATCCCAGCCTCTAAAGTCAACGGCTTGCGCGGAGCCTCGTGAGTCAAGACAGCGTGCAAAATCTCGCTCTTCAAAACCGTCCTCTTCTCCAAATCCCCGTACCCTTCAAGCAACTCGTCAAGCAAGTCCGACGCAATGCCCAAACTGTAAACCTCGTGCCCCTCCCTGCAGAACGCGTTCCCCACGTCATGCAATACAGACGCGAGCACTACGACAACTTCAGCGTCTTCGTAAGAATAAGAATAATCTTTTTCAACGCTCGACAGAATTCCCTTCTCGTGCAAAAGCCTGAGCATTTTCAACGCAATGTTCGCAGTAATCTTCACGTGCACAGGCCCGTGGTCGTTATACTTCATCCTCTCAATGGAATTCACGTTGCTCACGCGCCAGAACGCTTGAAGCCGAACGCTATCGCCAATCCTCTTCCTGATTTTTTCAAGCAAATAATTCTCCTTCACTGGAACGTTGAACTCCATAAAACCAACCTTCGCGCCATCTTCTTACGGCAAACAAAAAACATGGCTTTAAACGCCGAACGGCGACTCGAGCCTTCTGAGAATTTTGTTTATCCTGCCGAGTTGCTTTTCTAGTTTGTTGCAATTTTTCGTTCACTCTACTTTAAACTGCCTAACGTGCACTCCCGCCTGCTTCAACAGCCCGAACACCGTCTCGTTAAGCGGGTAGTCCACGTTGTACACTACCTCAAGTATTCCAGCGTTGATAATCATTTTCGAGCACGTCAAGCACGGCGCGAACGTAGAGTAAATAGTCGAGTCCTTGATTGAAATCCCGTGGTACGCCGCCTGCACTATCGCGTTTTCCTCTGCATGCGAGCACAAGCACTCGTCAAGCTTCGTGCCGCTTTCAGCGAAACTATTGCACCTCGGGCAGCCTCCCTCATCACAATTCTTCGTCCCCCTCGGCGTCCCGTTATAGCCTGTTGAAACAATCCGCTTGTCCTTCACTATCAACGCTGCAACGTGGCGCTTCATGCAGTTGCTTCGCTTTGAAACTTCCTTTGCAATGTTCATAAAATAAGCGTCCCAACTCGGCCTCGCTGCCTTGAACTCTTCGCTCACTTCAGCAAGCAGTTTGTCAACGTCATTAAACAACTGCTTCAAGTCGCCATCATTCACCACTTTCTTTCCAGCCGTGTTCATCGTCTCGCCAAGCTGTTGCTTATACTTGTCCTTGTTTTTCGCCTCCAATTTTTCAATCTCCAAAAATGCTTGAAGCGTTTTCGGATCGCTTTCCCTGCCTCTTGCCTTCATGCGCTCGAAACGCTTTTCAGGAGGCGCGGTAACGCACACTAAAACAAAACTCCTGCCTGCACCCAGCGCCTTCGCTTCTTCAGGATGCCTGATAGAGTCTATAACGTAATTCTTGTCAGACTGCAGTTTCGCTGCAGTTTTCGCGCCAAGCACTCCATGCCCGAACTTTTCACGCAACTCGTTGCCTTTCGCAATCAAATTCTCGCGCGTAATATCCCTGCCCTCTGCTGCAAGCTCCTCTCGAATAACATCAGACAAAGACAAGTAGTAAAACCCTTTCTTCTGCAAATAATCTGCGACAGTGCCTTTCCCAGCACAATTCTCGCCAGTCAAGCCCGCAACTAACGCCATTCCACTCACCTTCCACACTACAAGAAGGGTTTAAATAGCCTGAAATTAATAAACGTATTCTACTTTTGTGGTGGGAGCAAAAACGCCTTCAACCGAATCGTCGGTTGAAGTATCTCGAAAACTAAGAGGTTTTCTCGATGACTTCAAGCCAAAGATCACCGAAAGGTGCGCCTCCAGCGCAAGCACAACGCCCTCCAGTGCAACAAACACGCGCGCAAACGCCAGGCGCACAAACACAACGCCCCCTTGCTCAAGCACCATTCACGCAAGCCCACGCAGCACAACCGCCCCCTGTAATAGAAATTCCTCCTCTCTTTCCTGCGCAAGCAGTATTAGATAAATTTCCAGACGCAACCCGTGTAGCTTCCAGCCAGCCAGCACAACAAGCGCCACCCGCACAATCGCCAGACGTAATAATTGTCGCATCACCTGCTCAACCTGCTCGCGCGCAAACTCTTGCACTACCGCAGCAAGCACCTTCAGCAGCTATACCCCATGGAGTGCACGCTGTCGAGCCTCTTGCTGAGCATGCCCAATTGTCTTTCGAGGAACGACTCCGCGCTGCCATTGCAAAATTCACGCAAACAGATACCTTCACTAACGGTTTAGCGCAGGTAGAGAAAAAAGAAAAAACGTTCACTGATTTCGTGCATGAACTCCTAATCGTCTGCAGTGCGGAAGCATCAATAGAACGATTTGCGGACTACAAGTTTTTCTACAAGCACTTGACGTTCTTCTTCAAAGAACTCATTTACCCTGACAGGGAATTGTGCGACAAGATAAGCCGCGAGCGGGAAAAACTTTTGGGCCGGGAAAACAAGCACGTCCGCAAGCAACGCGCGCAACAATTTTTGGAAACCCTCCAGCGTCTAACGCGCGAAAACCGGTTGCCTGCAGACGTTTACGCGAAAGACGAAGAGCAACTCCGCAATCTGTTGCTTTCAGAAGAAGAAACTCCTGCTTTGCAGGAAAAAATTTACCGCGCTATTTTAAAATCGTTGGAAGCGCCTGGAAAAAAAGCAGTGAAACTAGCCATGCAAATGCTGATCGAGACAGACGACATGCTCGCCAACTTTGAACGCCAGAGGCGCGTAGAGCAAACAACAGACGCTAGTGTAAAATGGATTGCAGTGCAAGTCGCTTCTCTCCGCGCAGGCGACACAAACAAACGCAGCCTTCTTTCAACAATCGCCAGGGCAGCGCACGTGCGCGCGAGAAACGACGTGCACGAATTCGACAGGCTGTTCGAATGGATTGCAACCTACCTGTCAATGAACGGGCTGCAAACTACTGTGCAAGAAGTGAGAGACGCAATAACACTCCCGCAACAGCGAGTAACACCCCAACCAATGCAAGACCACCACACTGGCACTTTCGACGTGCCTCCAGAGTTCCGCACAACAAAAATGCGCGATCGACCTCCCTCTGGACCTGTTAATGTTCAACCCACACGGCCTGTCAGCAAGCCAATTGAAATAGACGTTGAACTAGAGCCAGTTGGAGCTGGCAGAGTAACTAGTGTGCAAGCAATTGCTGTTGAAACAAATGCCTCCCCAGCTGCCTCGCTTGAAACTGCTTTTGAAGGGCTAGAACGAACTGCCCTCGTAACCGGCCCTGATACTAAAAAATTAAGGCAAATAGTTACTGCTGTTTTCCGAGACCAGGAAAGGGCAATTCGTTCGGGGGGAATGAGGGGATTGGTTGAAGACGCAATGGCAGCCATCGAGCGTGCGAGAATCTCTGGAGTAACTCTCGAATCGTTGCTTAAACAAATCGATAGCGTCACGAATGTTGGCATAGACGCTTTAAACGCAGAGTTTCGCGCCGACTTGACTTCCTACCGCCGGCGCTTGGAAAAAATAGGCCAATGATTAGAGTTTCTTCCATTCTTCTTCAACGTGTTTTTGGATTTCTTCTATTTCCTCTTTCGTCAAGTGCTTGAACCTTCCCTGCAACTTCAAGTATTCCTCTACTGGCTTGAGTTTTGCAGGCTTGTAGTTCATTTTAAACTCTCCATTCTCGTACTCGCACAACTTCCACATGCCTGTTTCTACTGCGAGCTTGCAAACGTCGTACGCCAAGTCCGTTTCATGGCGCCACCCTGTATCGCATGACGCGTGAATTGCAATAAAACGCGAGCCTCTAATCGCTTGCGCTTTCTTCAGTTTTTTTTCAACATCAGCAAAAAAAGAAATGCTCGTGCTTGCAGCGTAAGGAATCCTGTGCGCAGCAACAATTTCAACTATAGGCTTTTTCCACTGCGTCTTGCCGTGAACAACGCTCCCTGCCTGCGAAGTAGTAGTGCTCGCGTGCAGCGGAGTCGAAGAACTCCGCTGTATTCCAGTGTTCATGTACGCTTCGTTGTCGTAGCAAACGTAGAGCACATCCTCGTTTCGCTCGAGCATTCCGCTCAGCGAGCCGAACCCAATGTCGTAAGTAGAACCGTCCCCGCCAATGCACACTACTGTCGTGTGGTCGTTTCCTTTAGCGCGCAACGCGTTCACTATCCCGCTTGCTACTGCAGGCACGTTCTCGAACAACACGTGAATGTAAGGAACGCTCCACGCGCTTCGCGGATAACACGAACTAACTATTTCCATGCACCCCGTAGCGTTCGCTATAATAATGTCTTTCCCGAGCGCGTTCACTATCTGCCTCATTGCAATAGCGCAACCGCACCCTGCGCAAGCAGTGTGCCCTGGAGTAAAATTATCCGGATTTTTCACCATACGCTCTTCACCTTAACAGTTTCGAGGTTTTGAAGTTTCGGAGTTTCGAGAAATTACTCACAACTACAAAACTTCTAAACACAAAACTCCAAAACTTTTTTTTTCTACACCCACTCGAACCTCTTCTCTCCGTCTTTTATTTTCACGATTATTTTCGCCACGTTGTTGACTGTAACGTCTTTCCCACCCAAGCCTCCTATGAATGACGAGACTGTAGGCTTTCTGCTCAAGTCGTTCAACGCGCACAACACTTCTCCGAACAGCGGAGGCGCGCCTCCCAAGCTCACTGCTTTCTCGAATACTGCAACGTTTTTCTTTCCGTTCAACGCGCCCGCCACTTCTCCGAACGGGAACGGCCTGAATGCGCGCACTCGAAGCAACCCTGCTTTCTCCCCGTTCGCGCGCAGCTGGTCTATCGCTTCCTTCGCGTTTCCGCACACGCTCCCCATTGCCACGAAAACGTTTTCAGCGTCCTTCATCATGTACTGTTCGATCATCCCGTAATTCCTGCCAGTCAAATTATTCCACTCTGATTGCACTCGCGTTATCGACTGTTTCGCCTTCTGCAAGTCGAGCTCCAAGTCCTCCCTGAAACTCTGGTAATCAGACGGCATTGCATAAACGCCCAAGCTCAACGGGTTTTCACTGTCCAGTTTTATTTCAGGATTGAATTTCGGAAGAAACTTTTCAACAAGCTTTTTTTCAGGCACGTCAATCTGCTCTACAGAATGCGTCAAGTAAAAACCGTCCATGCACACCATGGCAGGCAACCGCGTTTCTTCGCTTACTTTAAACGCAATAGGAATGCTGTCCACCGTCTCCTGGTTCGTTTCGCAGTACAACTGAATCCAGCCACTGTCACGCTGCGAAATCGAGTCCTGCTGGTCGCCCCAAATATTCAAAGGCGCTGAAACAGCGCGGTTAGCAACTACCAACACCATGGGCAAACGCATTCCTGAAGCAGCGAACAACGCCTCGTGCATCAACAGCAAGCCCTGCGAACTCGTAGTGCTCACAGCCCTGCCCCCCGCAGCACTCGCGCCAATCAACGCGCTGATCGCACTAAACTCTGCCTCCACAGCAATATACTTTTTAACCTCCCCGTCCGCATACATTCTATTCAAATCCTCAGCAATATGCGTCGAAGGAGTAATCGGGTAACACGCCACCACGTCTGGCTCGCACTCTCTAATCGCCTCAGCAACAGCAAACGAACCCTCAACAGTCTTAACAACCATACAATTTACCTCAATCCATTAGTTGGTTTTGCAGTTTCGGAGTTTAGAAGTTTTGAACCATTTTGTTCTTCTCTCATTTCTTTACGCTGCATCCTTCTTCTTCCATTACGATTGTTTTTTTCGGGCAGATTCTCGCACAAATTCCGCATCCCTTGCAGTAATCAAAATCAATTTCAGGAATTTTTCCAACTTCACCCATGCACCCTTCAGGGCAGTAACGCACGCACAATCCGCACTTTATGCAGCCTGCCTCTATCACTCTCGGCCTGAACGTGCGCCAAGAGCCAGTCTTCGTCTCCATAGCAGTCCCAGGCTTTGCAAAAGGAATCTTCATAATCATCACAGCATTTTCAACACGAACAATATGCGCCTTCGAACACGCAAACAAAAAACATTTTCAATCTCGCAAAAACGTTCACTCGCTATTTTTATTCTCGCAACAATCTTCATTCCCCAACTCGCTTTTTTTTTTTACTGCTTCAATTCATTATAGCATTCTTCCACTGCCTTCACGTTTTTTTCAGCCATTTTTCCTTCAAACCTTTCATTCACTGCTTTTTTCACGCTCTCCAAGCCAACCAGCCCTGATGCTTTCGCGAATGCTCCGAGCATTGCAGTGTTCACTATTGGCTTTCCCAAGTTTTTCAACGCTATTCCAGTAGCGTCTATAACAAACACTTTCATTCCTTCCTTTATTTTCAGCTTTCCGTTCAACGCGCTCGCGTCGCACTTGCTGTTCACTATTATAACTCCGTTCTCCTTCAAGCCGTTCGCAACATCAACAGCGTCAAGCAAGCCCTCGTCCAACACTACTACAAAATCTGGAGCGTAAACTTGCTGGTGAATCCTAATCTGCTTGTCGTTAATCCTGCAAAAGCTTGCGACAGGCGCGCCCCTGCGCTCCACTCCAAACACCGGAAACGACTGGGAACTCTTGCCCTCCACAGCAACAGCAACAGCCAACAGTTCAGCAGCAGTAACAGCACCCTGTCCTCCCCTGCCGTGAAACCTAACCTCAAACATGCACAAAAAATGCCGAAGAAAATTTATAAACACGAACACTACGGCGAACGACGAAAGAAAAAACAGCGTTTCACTTTACACCCCCCGCGCACAGTTGATTGGAACGCTCACCAAACCAAAACCGTAGTGTTAAACAAACACTTGAAAATTCAATTCATCATTAACACTACAAAAACGTTTTCGAGTGGATGTGGAGGAACGCTTCAAAGTGATGTTTTTTAAAAGAACGTTTGTTCTTTATAAAGAACGATTTTTAGAAAGAAATATTTAAAAGAACGCTTGTTCTATACTTTGCACATGCTGGAGAATTACGCGTTTTTCAAGGCGCTGAAAACTGTCCAAGACGACCCGCGCAAGCGCTTTTCAGTGAGGGAGTTAGCGCGCGAGGCAGGCTTGAGTGCGAGCAGTGCGAAAGCGTGTTTGGACAGCATGAATGCAAGCGGGCTCGTTGCGTTGGAGCGAATTGGCGCAACGTACCAGTACTCCTTCAATTTAGCGAATCCATTAGCGAGGCAGTGGAAAATATTGTTTAATGTTCAAGCCCTCGAAGCCGCCGGGTTGTTTGGGCATTTGTTGAAAGAGTCTCGTGGAATTTCTTCCATTGTGCTTTACGGCAGCATGGCGAACGGCACTAATGATGGGCACAGTGATGTTGATTTGCTTGTAATCGATCGTTCAAAAAGCAAGTTTTCTTTAAGCAGAATTGAAGCGAAACTTGGAAGGGAAGTCAACCTTCTCGTGCAAACTCCGTTTGAATGGAAGGAAAAGGCAAACAAAGAAAAAGTGTTCTATGATAACGTTATCGTCGATTCAATAGCGGTTTTTGGAAGAAAGCCGGTTGTCTTATGAACGTCGAAGAATGCATTGCAAGCGGCCTCTTGAAGAAGGCTTTTCCAGACTTAAAGAAAGCCCGAGCGTCCATTGAAACTGCGGAGCACAAGCTGGAGATCGCGCATGCTGAACAAGCAGCCAGCATTTTTGAAAGCGCCATCGTGTCTGCTTACACTGCAATGTTTCATGCTGCAAGGGCGTTGCTTTTCAAAGACGGGTTTAAAGAACGAAGCCACTACGCATTGTCCTTATTCATAAGCGAAAAATACGGCGACAAGATTGAGAAGCGGTTTCTTAGCGAGCTCGACTCTTTGCGCGATTACAGGCACGAGCTAATGTACGGAATAGAAAAAAGAAGCGAAGTAAAAGAAGTTGAAGCGGAAAGCGCGCTCGCGATCACCGAAGAATTTCTAAAAACTATAAAAAAACTGCTGTAAGCAACAATTACTGTTTTCTCGCGATTTTCCCGTATTTCGCGTAAGGCTTGCTCGTCGCGCTGTCCATTTTCTGCAGAAGCAGTTGCGATACTCTCATTCCAGCGTGCAGTACTATTGGAAACGGCGCGAGGTTGACTATTTCGAGCACTTGGTGGTTGTTGCTTCCAGGCTGGACTACTGCGCTTGTCACGTGCACTGCCAATCCCATGCGCGCGTACCTGCTCCTGCCTTCAAGCCGTCCAATCACGTTATTCGGCAAAGCAATCTTCTCCACTGTTTTCCCAAGCACCAGCTCTCCCGGAGCAAGCGTTATTTGCTTTGCTTTTATTTTGCGCGTGATTTTTTCAAAACCAGTTTCCTTCAAGTCTTGCTCCCGCTTGCGCTCGCTTTGCTTAAACACCCAGAACTCATCGCTTAACGTCAAGTCTATAGATGCAGGCCCGATTTGCTCTTCGCTCACTTGAGGGGTTATCGTTATTTCCCTGCGCGCGAGCATTCGCTTTATTCCTTCGTTTGAAAGAGTCATAATCGTTCAAACCGTCTCTCTTTTCTTTCCGCAGTTTACTTCTTTCCGGCAATAATTATTTTCCCGTATTTCCCTGCAGACAACTGCGGGTTTCCCTTGAATTCAGACACGTAACCGTTTTCGACTTTAATCTTGTCTCCGACGGACGCTTTTCCGCTGTCGTCTCCCCACAGCGTCAATTTTATTTCGCCAGTGTCGTCTTTAATCACTGCGTCTGACACGCGGAGTTTTTTTCCGAACTTCGTGACAACGTCTCTCGCTTCCTCTACAGAAATTACTTCGCCTTCAACGTTCACGTTGCCGGTTCCAGCCTTTAAGTCCCCAATGTTCATTTCAATTCACCTCAAACCACAAAAGAATAGTTACTCGTTTTGTCCGCCAGTTTTTAAAAACATATACCCTCAATTCACCACAAAACTCAAAACAATCTAAAATTCCTAAACTACGAAACTCCTAAACTCCAAAACCTCGAAATTTCAAAACTCCAGTTACTGCCTATATCCAGTTCACTTTGCGGAAGTACCAGCAAAGCCCAACAACTGCTGTTGCCATTAACGCGAGCGAAAAATAGTACCCGTACTCCCACGCAATCTCCGGCATAACCTTGAAATTCATCCCGTAAATTCCAGCAATGAGAGTTGGCACCATGATTACTGCAGCTATTGCAGCGAGTTTTTTCATTGCCACGTTCAAGTCATTAGAGACAATCGACAAGTACCCTTCAACTGCGCCAGTAATCAACTCCCTTGAAGAGTCAATCAACTCAGCCTGCCTTATAACATGGTCGTAAATATCCCTAAAGTACGGAACATTGCTCTCGCGGATGAATTCCGTATCCCTTCTTGCTAAAACGTTGAAAATATCCCTCACTGGCCAGACGACTTTCCTCATCATGAGCGTCTGCCTCTTGAGCCTGAACAAGTCATTCAGCAAGCTTGGAGTTGCCTTTATGAAAACTTTTCTCTCAACTTCCTCAATCTTGTTCTCCAAAGTCGAAATGACTGGAAATAAGTCGTCAATAACCGCGTCCATAATATTATAGAGCAGAAAATCCACGCCCCTCTTCAGAATAAGCGGGTTTTTCATGCACCTGTCAATCACTTTCTGCACTGCAGGAATAGGCCTCTTGTTTATCGTAACAATAAAACTGTCTCCGATAAAAAAACTCAACTGGCACGTCGAGCACGAGTTATCCCTATCCAGCGTTCTTATTACTATAAACGCGTACTTTTCATACGTTTCCATTTTCGGCCTTTGCTTTCCGTGAAAAACGTCTTCAACAGCAAGAGGGTGGAAGCCAAACTTTGTTTCAAGAGAATGAAGCTCTTCATCCGTCGGGTCGTGAAAGTTCACCCAAATCTGCGAGTTCGGGTTGTACAACTCCGTAACCATTTCCTCAATGTCACCAATCTTTTTCACCGTCGAACTTCTCTTCTTGTAAAGATAAGCGTCAATCAATTCAAACACCTTCAAAGCGCTGCGAACATCAACGGCAGCAAAATCGTTGCGTCCCCGTCCACAGTCACCATCCTCGCTTTTTCCTTTACTTTCCCCCAGCTCACTGCTTCCTTCAACCGCGCGCCACTCAAGCTCCCGTCATACTGGCTTGCAGTTGTAACGTACACTGCATAATCCAAGCCGCCTTTGAATTGGTTCCACCAAATAACATGGTGCTTGCTAATGCCTCCTCCAACCATCAACGCCCCGGTTTTCTTCGAATCGAACACTACATCGCTCAACTCTTTTTCATCTTTGAGCACATTCAATTTAAACTTTTTGTCCTGCGCGAACAACGCCAAATTCGTGCCGAACGCGCCATCAGTAATTCCCGGAACATAAATTGGCACGTTGTGCTTTGCAGCCTGAAACAAAATAGAATCCTCGTCTTTCACCCTCTTTCCAAACTCGTGAATTAATTCCCTTCCGCCCCACTCTTCCTTCACTCTCACTAATTCCTTCAGCACAGGCTCCATTCCTTTCTCCAAAACTTCGCCGTAACTCTCGTTCGGCACAAGCACGTTCCCAAGCCTGTTCACTCCCTGCTTGTGAAGCTTCCAGTCATCCAACTCAAAACTTCCCTCATAATACTTTCCGCCCCATGCGCGCGCCAAGTCATGGTCTAAAGTCCCGCACGTAGTTATTATAACATCAAAATCCTTCACGACTTGCGCGAGCGCCCCGCGCATTCCTGTTGCGACAATGCATGCTGGGAAAGAAAGAAAATTCACGCACTCTTTCTCGCCAAGCATTTCCCTTAACACTTCAACGCCGTCAGCCAAGTTTTTCGCGCCGAAACCGCCAGCTCCCTTCATCTGCTCCACTATCTCGCGTGCAGTCATTCCCTTCCTCAACTTCATTTCCTTCACTGGATTCGAAAGCAAACTCGATTTGCTCATAAACACCAATCCCAAAATACATTTCTCACTTATAGCAAACAAAGAATATAACTCTACACGTCAAACCTGTTCGCTTGAACGCCGAAACTCTTTTCATGCGACGTTGGCGGCTCGAGCCGCCCGTGAGTTTTGTTCGTTGGTTTCGTCGAATTACTTTTCGGGTTTGCTATAACAATTTGATTTTAACAATTTATTATACATTCGCGTTTCCGCATCGTGCATTCGATTACTCTTTTTTCAGCCTTCACTCTCGCTTTTTTTCCAGCGTGCTTTCACATTTCAAACATTCAGGCTTAGCATTTTCTCATTCACTTTTTTGCGTTCTCTTCTGCATTCCAAACAATTTGATTACTTCTTTTTCGCTCGTCGCATCTTGAGGCGCCTTGTCGCTGCGGATCCCGCTGCCCACCATTCTCGGAAACCTGAGCGCATACCCCTGCGCTTCTCCTTTCTTCCCGCACGAGTGCACAGGCGACCTCGTAATCTCGTCCGCAGAAACAGTAACAACAAATTTTGCTTCAACCCAAACATCAGGCTCGAGCAAAGAATTCACGTTCTTCGGCTTTGCTTTCACTTTTATTTTCTCCAGTTCTTTCTCCAATTCCTTCATCTGCTCTTCAGTGAACCCGCTTCCAATTTTCGCAATAGTCTTGAACTCGCAGTTCTTTTCATCGTAAACTCCCGCAAGCAATCCCCCAAACCCAAACTCTGTCCGTGCTCCTTTTCCCAAATAATACCCCAGCACTACAACGTCAAGCGTGTCCGCCAATTCCCCTTTATAGCTTCTCTTCAATTTAATCCACGCGAATTTCCTAGCGCCAGCAACATACTTTTGCTTCAAGTCTTTCGCAACTATTCCCTCCAAACCCTTGCTCACGCGGTCCTCAAAATAATCCTCCAGCTCTTTCGCTGTTTTCACGCGCTTTGCCTCGCTCAATTTTATTTCCCCGCCTTTCCCAATCATTTCGCCCAACTTTTTTCTCCTCTCTTCAAACACTTCCACAGTATAATCCTTCCCGTCTGCGTACAGCAAATCGAAAGCAAACAATTTCAACGGAAACTCTTCAGCCATTTCCTTCACTCCATGCTTCCGCTTTCTCTGGATAGTCACTTGAAACGGAAGGTACTCTCCGCTCTCCTCGTTGAACGCTAGTGCTTCTCCCTCGAAAACCGCTTCATTCGCTTTCACTTGCTTTTTCACTGCCTCTACTATTTCAGGAAACATTTTCGTAGTCTCCTCCAATTTCCTCGAGTAAAGCTTCACCTTGTCGCCTTTCTTGTGCACTTGGCACCTGAACCCGTCATACTTAGACTCTACAACGCATTCCCCGAGTTTTTCAATAATCTCTTCAGCACTCGAAAGCCTTTCTGCCAACGCCGGGCGAATAGGCGAAAACGCCCGCACTTTGAATCTTCTTATCCCTTCCTCTCCTTCCTCAAGCAAAACTCGCGCCACTAATCCTAAATCATTGCATAAATTATACGCCCTTTCCAACTCTTCGCGCAGGCTCTTGTCCCCGCGCTTCAACTGCGAAAACGCGTCGAGAATAGTCGGGTCCCCAACTCCCAAGCGCAATTGGTCGAGCGGAAAACGCGCTATATACCTTGCTTCAACGCTGCTCGCTGAATTCAACAATTCCCCTAATAATTTCACTTTCAACTCTTGGCTTCCAGCCCCGCTTGACTTCGCGATTTTCATGAAGCTCTCGAAAACTTTTTCAACGCTCAACTCTTCGCTTGCAAGAGACTGTTGTTTCTTCTTCCCAGCAAGCTCTTCAGCAACCAAACCAAAGTCGCCTTTCTCCTTGAATTTCTTCCCCACTTCCTTCAACGAATAACCCGTCGTCCCTGCTATTGCCCTTTCCACGAACTTTTCCCCAATCCCGACTTCTATTCCCTCGTGTGGAGGCGCGACTCTACCCTGCGTCAAGTAAACAATAATTGCAACGTCGCTTGCTTTCGCTTTCGAAAACAACTCTGCCAGAATAGCAGTCATTTCCAGCCTGCCTGCAGTAGCCTCTATCTTCTCGTACGCTTCAGCCAATTCCTTGAACAGCATCAAGCAAACAAATAAGCGCGAAAACTTATTATTCTGCTCTCTCCACCTGCGAACAACGCTTCAAAACAAACTCTGCACGCGCGCGTCAATTTTCGACGATCGCCATTCCACCTTCTTCAACCGCTCGCAATTAAACGTTCGCGCGAGCCCCAGCACCTTCAACTTTCACGAAAACTTATTATTCTGGTCTCTTCAACTCTCTACTTCATGAAAACAGGCTTTGCTGAACACTTTATCTTCGGCTTGGTGCTTGCAATAATCGGCTTGCTTGTTTTCAACGGAAGCGCGAGCTTCACAACCTCAACCATTTGCGTTATTACCTTCATCACAGGCTCCATCCTCCCAGACGTTGACTGCCCTTCCTCAACTCCCAGAAAAACTTTCAGAAAACTCCTCGCACTCGCACTTGGGGTGGTTGCAATCCTCTTCCTCTACAACCACTACAACAACATTTTCCCATACTGTTCTACTGCGTTCGGAAACTCGTGCATTCTCTTCATTCCCCTCGCAACACTATTGCTTGCTTTCCTCGCATACAAATTCATAGACAAAACAATTCCATCCCACCGAGGCATTCTTCACTCGCCTTTCTCCGCGCTCGCGTTCAGCGTCATCTGCTTTTTCATTTCAAACTATTCAATTCCCGTTGCAGTTTCAAGCTTTCTCGGCTACCTCGCGCACTTGGCTTTAGACTTTGCAGGAGACAGAATTTGAACAATAAAACGAACAACAAAAAACAAGCAAGCAACAAAACGACAACTGCGACAAGTAAACAACAGCAAAAAAATAAACAAAAGCAACAAAGTGAACAATAACTGAAAACGAGCAAATCAAAAAAACAAGCAACAGCAAAAAACGTGCATCTGCAACAAAACATTTTTATACTTCTCAACACTAATTTTCGTGCCAAAAAGATGGCAAGGGAGAGATTTTGAATGGTTAATGGCACGTAAGTGTTTAGCTGCTCCCTCGCATTGCAGCAATTAACGCAACCTGCGGGTTGATTCCCTGCAAGTTCCAAGTCGCAACCATTGATGCAAGCACTTCGTAGATTCCTGCTCCTTTCTGGTTTCTGAGAGTTCCCATGA
>JACRGF010000055.1 GCA_016212395.1 Microcaldota archaeon | reverse complement strand
TAGCAAACAAAGAATATAACTCTACACGTCAAACCCGTTCGCTTGAACGCCGAAACTCTTTTCATGCGACGTTGGCGGCTCGAGCCGCCCGCGAGTTTTGTTCGTTGGTTTCGTCGAATTACTTTTCGGGTTTGCTATAATGCATGTTTTTAAGCAGGGAATGCGTAACTCGTTCATGCGCCAACGCATTGAAAACGCGGGCAGAACGCAAGCGTCCAGCCAAGGCGCGCAAAATTTTTTCACTCGAGCGTTTGCGCGCGCTTCTTCTGCAGTCCGCAAATTGTTTGAAGGCAAATTGTTGGACGAGTGGAGGGAAAAGCGCGTTGCGAAAAAAACTGAAACTACTAATTCTCTTTGTGAACGCACGCGGAAAGGCGAGTTGGAGGCAGTGAAAAAGCTTGTGGAAATGAGCGAAGAAGGGCGGAATGAAGAAATAGTTGAAGCGTTCAGGAAAGCTGGAACGCTTGCGTTTTCACAGTTGGCTGAATTGCTTGTTGAAAAAAAGCACGCGCACGCTGCGAAAGTATTGCTCGTCAAGTGCAGTGAAACATCTGTTTTTGCTGTTGAACAAGCAATAGATGAACTCATTGCCGTTAAAACAATTAGCGGCAGGCAAGCTTCACAACTCATTAGGCTGGAGCGAGTGCTTGAAAGCATAAGGCAGGAATTGATAACGCGCAGGGCAGTAGCACAAGCAAGAAGAGAAAACGCGAGAGCGCAGGCAGGCGCGCGCGCACGAGAACAATCGCGTCAAGCTATGGAAAGAACAGCAGAAGAAAAACGAGCGCGGAGGGATGCTAGGCGCGAGGAGGGAAGAGAAAGGCAGGCAAAACGCAGGGAAGAACTAACTGCCCGCTTTGCCGAAACGCGCGGGAGTGGTGAACGAACACATGCAGAAGGCCGCGAGGTTGAATTTACTCATGAGGATGGAGAAAAGGAAGTCGAGTTCGAGCCTGACGCAGAGTTTTCCGAGAGGCTTCAGCGTGCGGATGCAGCCCGCTTGCTTGAAGAATTAGCTGAGTTAATCCGATTGTTGCCTGATGAAAAAACACAGAAACCCGCGTTGGATAGAATGCGCGCGATAGTTGAACACGCCGAGCATGCGTTGCTTGTGTTCATGATTTTGGAAGATGCAGTCAGGCAGCATCCTGATGCGCGCGTAAAAAAATTGGCTGCAGGCTTGCTTTTAGAACTCTCAAAACGCGAAGGCCAGCAAGTTCATTAGCTGGTTTTACAGTCGTTTTGGCTTGCTTTGAGTTTACTTGCTTTTCTTTCTTCCTTCTTCCTTCACTGCTTTCGCGAGTTCGCTTATTTTTTCTTTCGCGTTCTCAGAGTTTTCAAAAACCGTTCCTACGTTCACCCAGTCCGCTCCTGCTTTCACTACCAAGCTTGCTTGCTCTGCAGAACGAATGCCTCCGCCTACAATGAGTGGAACGCTTAACACGCTTTTCGTTGCTGCAATCATTTCGCTTGGAATTGGCCCGAGCTTGCTTCCGCTTCCTGCTTCCAAGTAGATTACTCTGCAACCGCTGTACTCGCCTCCGAGCGCGAGTGCTGCAGCTGTTTTCGGCTTGTCGCGCAGCACTAAGTTAACGTCGCCCACCCAGCCAACAGTGCCGCCTGGCTCTACTACAATATAGCCGGTTGGGATTGCTTCAAGCTTCATTTGCTTGACGATGGGAGCTCCAAGCATTTGTGCCGTCGAGTGCCAGTAAACATTTCTCGAGTTCAGCAACCGCATGAACAACACTGCGTCCGCGTGCTTCGAGAGCGTTGCAATGTTTCCAGGGAACAGCAAGAGCGGAACGTCAGTCTTGTCTTTAATTTGGCTCGCGACAGAATCAAGCAATTCTCCTTGCGCGCCAGTAGAGCCTCCGAGCATTACCAAATCCGCGCCTGCTTCCCCTGCAGCAACTCCCAGCTTTGCGTACTCTTTCTCTTTCTCCTTGTCACTCGGGTCTATTAAGACAGAGAAAACAACGCCTTCCTCTTCAATTTTTTTCAACGCGAGTTTTTCAACTTTCCCGATTTTAACGCTCATCAAAAACCACCGAAATAGATGAAAATAGTTTTAACTGCCGAGTTTTAAAACCGCTCGCTTTCGCGCTTTAGAGAAGAAAAGTGAACGTTTACGCTTTAGCAGTGCGTTGTTCAAACAGCTTGATTAACTCTGCGTCGAATGCTTCAACGATTTTTCCAGGGTTTTTGCTCGCGAAGGCATTGAACGCGTCAGCGAATGCTTGCCATGCCTTGATATTGCCAGGGCTAGCACGCGTATGGTTGCGCGTGCGTATGATAGTTGATATGCCATCAGTTATGTCTGCGGGGCAGTTTGCAGTAGACAATTCGTCTATAGTTTGTTGCGCAATCACGCGCAGTTCTTTCCTGTACTTAGCGTACATGCTGCCTACTCTGGAAGCATTCGCTTCACTGCTGGTGGTCAATGCGTCTGCAACTGATTTTCGTTCTAAATCTGTTTTCACTACTTCAAGGACAGTGCCAACAATGGTTGAACGAATTGCCTTAATTTGCCTCGCGTTTTTAACAGCCACGCTTATTATTTTTGCAATCAACGCACTGGCAAGCAATCCTGCTGAAACAGCTCCAGCCGCTAACGGTGAAATGAATACAGCGCCAATCACGTCTGTAACAGCTAGCACTCCAATAGCGCCGAACACCGTATTCTTGAGCGTGCTTCTGCTCAACTTCCAGGTTCTGCGCGGTTTTTGCTTCCACGTTTGCGGAGCTTCTATTACAACTGAAGAAAGGTCGAGGACTCCGCCTGCTTGAGGTGCAGCAGGCTTGCTTGCTGCATTCGGAACTGCAGTTGCTTGAGATTTAATTTGCGTGCTTTGCATCAGCGGAGCAACGCTTACTTCAGGTTCAGCTCGCGTGCCCTCAGGCAGTGCGACTCTTCCAACTGCAGATTCAGGCGGCAATTCTGTAAACCAACTATCCGGCATATCATCGTTGCTATCATAATATCGACCGGATAAAACTCCGCTGTCTTCTCTTTGAGCACTTTCTGCTCTTGCTTTTGCTTCTGCTTGTGCTTTTGCTTGTTCTGCGCGTGCTTGTGTTTCTGCAGTAGCTCTTTCTTCAGCCACTTGCTGAACCGCAAGCGCTCTCGCACCTGTTTCTACTCTCGCAATTGCCTCGCGCAAAACAGGATTGTATTTAGTTGCTCGTTGTAAGTTTTCGAGAGTGCGTTTCGCGTCTGCTGCCAAACTGGAATTTGTACTTTTAGAAACTCTAATATAAAAAGCAAGCGTGCGCGTGAGCAAGCAATCGTTTCCTTTATTTGCATGTTCAATCATTTGAAGTACATCCAGGTCAGTTACAGCTGGTGCACTTGATCTAACAGCAGGTTCAGCTGGGGGTGCAACGTGCCTTGCTCTTGGTTTTCTAGCTGGTGCAACAGGCGCTTCTACTGGAAGTTGTTCTGCATCTCTCTTTGCTTTTCCTCGGGGTTTTCCGGCTGATTTTGCAACTGGAGGAGTAGCAGGTTCAGGCTTTTCAGCTGGAGGTTTTTTTTCTGGCTTTGCTTTTGCAGCAGCAGGTTTTTTTGCAGCAGTAGGTTTGCGTGGTTTTGCAGCAGTTGGCTTCGCGCCTGTTTTTTTAGCATCTGCTGCAGCTTGTGGTTTAGCTGGAGTTGTTTTTGCAGCGTATCGTGCCATCATTGCTGAAGCAACTGCGTTTCCGCCTGTTGCTTGTGCAGGTTGTTTTGTAGTTCGAGCAGCCATTTTTAATCCCCTCACGCTGTTTGAAGAACTAGTCTATTATTTACGCTTAACTCGTATTTAAATGCTTGCATTGAATGTATGTGTTTAGCTGCGTCGGAGCTCCGACGTGTGGTTTTTGACCGAAAAGTGGAAATTCTTTTTCGTCGAAAGCTGTTTGGCGATTAGAGATGAATGAAGTTGAAGAATTGAGGTTGAGGGTAGCCCAGCTTGAAGC
>JACRGF010000058.1 GCA_016212395.1 Microcaldota archaeon | reverse complement strand
GCTTCAAGCTGGGCTACCCTCAACCTCAATTCTTCAACTTCATTCATCTCTAATCGCCAAACAGCTTTCGACGAAAAAGAATTTCCACTTTTCGGTCAAAAACCACACGTCGGAGCTCCGACGCAGCTAAACACATACCTTCGGTCGAATGTTATTTATTCTTCTTCTTTCCTAATTCTATTCATGTCTGATGATGACATTTACCAGGAGGGGCACAAGCCTTGCCAGCGTTGCGGAGTTATCGTCCCGTGGTTTGAGTTGAAGCAGTGCGACAGCTGGAACTTGTGCAATTACTGCTACCAAGAGCGCATGGAGCAGAAGAAGCCTCGTTGTGAAAAGTGCCGCGAGATTATTTACGGTGCAGAGATTTACAGCAAAGGCTCGATGTTGTGCGACAATTGCGCTCTTCACGAAAAGACTGCTCCCGCAGAGTTCAGCCAAGAGCCTGGAAAGATTGTAGAGCGTGATTACATTACTCCTCCAGACGATCCGTTCGGGCAGAAAGTGCGCCCGCCTTCTTTCGGGGTTCAAGTTGTTTCTGTTGCCCGCAGTAGTATTGGCTTGTTTTCAGGCTTTTTCGAGCGCGTGCTTGTCGCGTTGAAGGTGAAAAAGCGCGTTGAGCTTCGCCCCCGCGCGCGCTTGCGCGCTGTTCCAAAAAAGGCTGAAGAGAAGGGGAAGAAATTGGGTGAAAAGGAAATAATGGATTTGATTGGCGCGCTTGAAAAAGAGAAGTCTAAAGGCGAGGGCAAAGAGAAAGTCAAGTCTAAGAAAAAGCACAAGGAATTCCAGTCTTTCCTCGACCATGCTAAAGACGACAGTGAGAAAAAGAAATAGTCAAGTGATAATATTTTTTTCGGAAATCGATATTTTTTTCCCATCGAGTTGAGACAGTTTTTTTATGGCGTGCAAGTGAATTTTTTTTGTGAACGTGAATTATTTTTTTTTATTGGTTTTGTTTATGAATTATTCTCAACTTCTTTCTGTGTTGTTCAAGTTGCGTTGGATGAAGCCAGAGTGGGATTTGGCTAACGTGCGGAAGCTGCTTTCCCTCGCAGGCAGTCCTGAAAATGATTTTCCCATTATTAACGTCGGCGGTACTAATGGCAAGGGTTCTACTACCGTGATGCTCGCGAGCATTCTGCGCAATTCCGGCTTTGTTACAGGCAGTTATTATTCTCCTCACTTGGATGATTTCCGCGAGCGCATTCGCGTTGACGGCGAAATGATTTCAGAGAAGGATGCAGTGCGCATTTTTGAAGAGAAAATTCTTCCTCATTTGGACAATTTTTCTTCAGATCCTCTCAGTTTTTTCGAGATTATTACTGTAATGGCTCTCGTTTACTTTTCAGAGAAGAACGTTGAGTACGCTGTTTTGGAAGTGGGTTTGGGCGGCCGCTTGGATGCCACGAACGTCGGAAGCAAGCGCCCGATTCAAATTATTACTAACGTTTCCCTCGAGCACACCGAGCAGTTAGGCAAGACTGTTTCTGCGATTGCGCGCGAAAAATCCGGCACTATCCAGCCTAACTCTATTGTCGTCACTGCTGAAACAAATGCTGAAGCGCTTGCTGAAATTCGCTTGAAAACTCAACAGTGCAACTCTAAATTGATTCGCGTGCATGGCGACGTGAAGATTAGCGGCGTTTCTTGTTCGAGTGAGGAGACTCGCTGTATTGTTCACGGTTTGCATGGCGCTTACAATTTTTCTTCCCGTCGTTTGCTTGGGCGTTTTCAGTGTGATAATGCTGGTTGCGCTGTTGCTGCTGCAGAAGCGCTTGGAATTGTTAGGAAAGAAGTTGAGGTTGGCTTGAGGCTCGCGCGTATTTCCGGCAGGCTTGAAGTGTGGAGCCGTTCCCCTCTCGTGGTAATGGATGCTGCCCACAATCCTTCAGCTGCCCTTAAATTATTTGATTCTCTCTCGTTGTTTTCTTTCGACAAGTTGATTCTCCTCGTCGGCTTCATGCGCGACAAGGATTACTCTTCTTTCTTGAAGACTTTTTCTTCCCGCGTTTCAACCATTATTATCAACAAGCCTGGCGTTGAGCGGGCTGAAGAAGCTGAAAAGGTTGCTGTTGAAGCGCGAAAGTATTGTTCTGACGTTCGTATTGTTGAAGACGTTAAGAAGAGTTTTGAGTTGGGCAAGCGTTTGGCTGGAGGGAAGGATTTGCTTCTCGTTACCGGCTCTATTTACATGCTTGCTGAAGCTCGCGGGAAGAACAAATTGCAGATTGCACAGTAGAATTCGCTATTTTTTCAGCAATAATTCCAGTTGGCGGATCAAGTCTGTTACAGTTTCTCTCCAGTCTTTCGGACGCAGGCGGGTTGGAATGTAAGGGTTCGTAATTCTCATCATGTTTTTCGCGTCCGCGTTTTTCAGTTTTTCAATCGTTTGCTGGATTGACTCTTCCGCGGTAATCTCTAGTTTTTCTGATTCTAGCGCTGCAGTGATCGCTTTTTTTAGTTTCTTGGTTTTTGGGATTGCGTGGTAGCAGTCCCACACG
Organism: Microcaldota archaeon; assembly: GCA_016212395.1. GTDB lineage: Archaea > Micrarchaeota > Micrarchaeia > Burarchaeales > JACRGF01 > JACRGF01. Next base: position 7,466 of record JACRGF010000058.1, on the reverse strand, counting down.
TCTTTTCCTTCTGCTCTTGATCTTAATGCATTCATTTTTCTCGCAACCAAGTCGTCGAACGAGTAAACTGGAATGTCGTATAGCGTTGTTCCAGTTATTTCTGAAATCATCGTCCCTGTGGTAATGGGTTCTGCTGTTTTCAATAGTTTGTTAGTAGTAAATTCCAGCCGTACGCAGTCTTTTTGCCCCAGGAACGGGTATACCGAGTGGTACCTTAACGTGTTTCTCCTCTTCCACGGCCCTTGCGTTTCGAACCCTTCAATTGAAACTATTTTGTTCAACCCTTCGCTTTTCGAGTACAAGTCGAAGTCTGCGTCTTCTGAAAACCTCTGTGTTTCAGTCAAGTAAATATTGTTTAAAGCAGTTCCTCCCTTCATTACTATCTTCAGCCCTGCGTTTTTGCTTGCTTTCAGCACTTTCGAGAGCACTTCAAACAGCTGGATTTGCTTGAAAACAAATTGCATGGGCAATCCTGATTTGGCTGTCAGCATTCTAAGCGTCGCGTCGTCCAATTCTTTCATCAATACCACCACGAAAGCAGTTCTTCTCTTCCAACATCGTCAACAAGCTTCCATTCCGAAATATATTTTCCTTTTCTTCTCTTGAACAAGTAAATTTTAGACTCTGTTTTTTTCCGGCATTTTTTTATCGCGATTAAAATCTGCTTGTCTTTTTTTGGCATGATGCTCAGCAAGTAGCCTAAGCGTTGATAGAATGCGTTTGACTCGAATTTTTCAGCGTAGTAAAACAATTCTTTCCATTGCGTTTTGGATAAGTTTGCTTCGTAAATAGCTTTGAGGATTTGAGGGTAGCCTCCTCCGAGTTCAGCGTGAGTGAGGCAGTCGTAAATTGTTTTTGCGACTGTTGAAATCGTCCTTCCGTCCTTCCGCTCGCTTCCAAAATGCCGTTCCCCTATGGGGATAGCGCGGAACGAGTATTCCCCTATTCGTTTTACCATGCTTTCGTTGCGCGTTGCGACCTGCACTTCAAACGGCATGACGTCCACAAGCTTGTGAACGTACAACGCGGAAGAAAAAGCCACGTACCCAGGAAATACATACGTTGCAATAAGGAACGCGTCTTTAACAACGCTGCCGCCAGGCTCGCCCACTAAGTACACTCCTCTCCTCAACCGCGTCAGCCAGCCTTTCTTTACCATGTTTGAAAGCACGAACAAAAGCGTCCTGTCATCAGCCAGCCTCAAAGAGCGAATTATCTCCAACGAGACTACTCCCTCCCCCGCGTTTCTCACTGCAAAGTAAACCTTCTGCTCTAGAGGGCTGAGAGTTGCATTTTTCATGAATACTTATTAAAATGCTAAGTTTTTAAATATTCTGCAACTACATATTTTGCGGTGGATTGCTTTGGACAAGTTTAAAATTCGGAAGAAATTGTTGGAAGAAAGTAGGGTTTTCGAGTGTTTTTCGCATGCAATCGTAAGCGTTAAATAGTCTCTTTGTTAGAATGGTTGCTGGTGTTTTGAGTGGCAAAGCCGATAGAGCCTACTCCCATTTTGAGGGGGGAGAATGCAAAAAAGTTTTACAAAGACTTGGAGAATGCAGAGTCGAGTCCTAGTTTTGAGAAGGCCAAGTTTGTGAAAGAGTGCATTGAATTATACTTTAAAAAGCCATTCTAGTTGGTTTGATGGAGAATTGCATTGATTTTCTCGAGTTGGACATTGTTAAGCTGTCGAGTGGTTTTGACCTTTCTCTTTTTGATTGTGGCGATGGAGATTTGAATTCTTTTCTTAAAGATGACGCCCTTGTTTACCAAGGCGGTTCTTTGTCTGTTACTTACCTTTGCCTGTATAAAAACCAGATTGCTGGTTATTTCAGCCTTTCTTCTGACGCTATTCGTTTGGAGTTGGAAGAGAAGGAAGTAATGCTCGAGCCAAAAAGAAGGCTGGGGGAATACCCTGCAGTGAAAATAGGCCGTTTGGCAGTTCATAAAAATTTCAGAAACCGCGGCATCGGCACGTTTCTAATCAAGGCAGCTATAGGAAAAATTGCTGGTTCAATAATAAAAGAAATCGGCTGCCGTTTTGTAACTGTTGACGCGTACGAGCAGGCAATCGAATTCTACGAGAAACTCGGGTTCATCCAAAATCTTGGCAAGAAAAGGAAAGACGGCTTAAGCATGCGTTATGACTTGATTGACTACATTCAACTCTCGCGATAATCTCGGTGAAAACAGTGGACAAGTTTAAAATTCGGAAGAAATTGTTGGAATTGCGTTTGAAGCATAAGGGAGCGGAGCGTGCTAAAAAGAGCGCGTTGATTGCGCGCAAGTTGCTTTCTCTTCCAGAGTTTGCTTGTTGCAAGGTTGTTTGTTTTTACGTTAGCAAGGAGGAGGAAGTGGATACTCTGGAGTTGATTAGAGCGTGTTTGAAGCTTGGAAAGCAAGTTGTCGTTCCTCTTGTTGATTCCAAGCACAAGAAGTTGCTTCTTTCCGAGCTTCGTTCTCTTGATGAGCTTGTTCCTGGAACTTTCGGCATTCTCGAGCACAAGAAAGAGTTTGCTTGCCTTGTTGAACGCAGTTCTGTCGGCTTGTTTATAGTTCCCGGGGTTGCTTTCGACGTTTCAGGGCATCGTATTGGGTTCGGGAAAGGTTTTTTCGACAAGCTGCTTCACGGCGTGCGCGTTCCAGTAGTTGCTTTGGCTTTTGATTTTCAAGTTTTGCCTTCTATTCCTTCCAGCGAGCTTGACGTCGGAGTGGGAAAGATTGTTACTGAAAAGAGAATAGTCGAGTGCAAGTAGTTTTTACAACTCTATTTTTTCTGCTTTTTCCGGTAGGATGCAGTTCGCGAGTTTTTGGAAGTCTTTCGCGTGTTCAGTGTGCACTGGAATTAGTTTTTTTGGCTTGATTGTTTGGATTGTTTCTTTTATGTCTTGGCCGTTCGCGTGGCCTGACACGTGCTTGTGTATTACATCGTTGATGTTGAAGTGGTTGAGCCAGTTCATTACTATTTGCTGGTTTAACTCCATTTTCGTGTCGAATGGTTCGGTGACGCTCCAAACGTATTTAGTTGTTTTTCCGGGCTTTACGTCTATGAGTTCTTTTAATTCGAAGAAGTCGCACCTCCACACAAATTCTTCCTGGTTTTCGTTTAATTGTTTGCAGGTTACAGCGTTTTTTTCTTGGAGGAACTCGTATTCCCACGGGTCGTAGTCTCCTAGTACGTACTGCCAGTCTATTTCTTCTGTAATCAAGCCCCACGTTTTTCTTGGAATATACACGTTTACTTCGCTTAGTTTTGGTGCTGGTTCTCCTGCTTGCTCGAATTCTTTCAATAAGAACGCTTGCTTTAAGCTTACCACGAGTTTTCTTTCATTGTCTTCAGCTGCTTTTTTGAACGTTGCCATCCTGTCAGTGTCCCTGACTGGATAGTTTGTTATTACGAGTGCTTGCGAGTCTTTGCAGAATCCAGTGACTGCTTCGTAGACGTCTTGTTCTGTTTCAGTGTTCTCCGAGTCTATCCTCGTCCCTTCGCAAATCATGCACTCTGGTTCGAACGCTGAAGCTTTTTCAACGAATTTCCTCGTTTTTTCTTCGTTCAGCCCGTGGAACCTGAAGTCTCCGGAGTAGATTATCGTTCCTTTGCTGGTTTCTATCGCGTAAGCTAACGCTCCGGGAAGCGAGTGGTCTACTGGAAGCGGAGTGACTTCCAGGCTTCCAATGCTGAATTTTTTGTTTACTGCAACAACTTCTCTTTCCACTACTCCTTCAGGGTCTCTCGCGTCCAAGCGTTTTAAGCCGTCGCCTCTTTTTTTCGGGACTAGCGTGAAACTCTTTTTTTCTCTTAAAAATTCTGAAGTGAAGCTCGTCGCGTCCAGCATTTTCATTACGCACTCCGAGCCTTTAGAGCAGTAGACTGGAATGTCCGGGCGGAGCAAGTTGAAGTAGCCGTTGTGGTCAAAGTGCGCGTGAGTTAACAGGATTGCGTCGAACTCTTTTTCCTCTTCCTTCCTCTTCATTTTCTTCAAGTAATCCTGCCTGTACAAGCCTTTCAAGTCCGGAGCCAAGCCTAACGCGATATAATCTCCTATCCCGTTGCACTTTTTCGGGCCTATGAATTCAGAGTAAAAGTTTGCAGCAGTCCCGAAACCCATCCCGAAATCCAGCCAGACTCTCGTGCTCTTATCCTCTAGCAAAATCTTGTTGCCGCCGATCTCGTCCACTCCACCGAAGCAAATTAGGGACGTCATACAACTGCCTCATTTACTGCTTTTTCGGTCTGAGAATCTAGATTATCTGCATGAAACAAAATAACTGCTTCTGGTATTTGTGGGCTAACTGCGGAACCATAATTCAAATCAATCTCGCCGTGGTGACTTAGAATCACATGCAACAGTTTGGTTTCCAATTCCACGGAAAACGTTGAACCATTACTTCGGATATTATTGATCGCATCCTTAACACTCATGGCGCTTAGAGAGAGATGGTCAATCAAGTCGTTTTTTTCAGTTAGGACTATAGCTGCGCCCTTGTAATCATACGCTTCTATCTTACCTACATCATGCAAAAATGCTCCAGCCAATAATAAATCTCTATTTAGATCCTGATGGAAATATAGAACCACTTCGCAAATCCTTATTACTTCAGATATGTGTGTTAGCAAGCCACCTGAATAATTATGATGGTGAGATTTTGCGCCGGGAGCTTCTTTAAGCGCTTTCAAAAAACCTTCGTTGGTTAGAAAATGTCGGCATAATTCTTTCAGATGCGGATCTGTCATATCCTCAATTTTTTTGTGAAGTTCAGCTAACAATACGTTTACATCATATTTTGTACTTGATTTGAAATCAGTGATGTCGTACTCGTTCTCAAGTAAATCAATATCGTTTGTATTTAGTATTTGGATTGACGGAGGATACCCGTCTCTTCCTTCATTAATTTTGCCTTTGATTGTGATTACGTCCCCTTCTTTAATTTCAGAAGTTTTCTCTCTTATTCTTTCTCCATTTTTTTCCCAACAGAATGCAGTTTTGTAACCTGTTTTATCCCCTAAACTTAGACAGATATACGGATCTCCGTTTTTTTTTGTTTTAACCTCTATTTTACTTACTGAAAACATCGTTCCATCAAGTATTTGACCAACCTTCAGATTTCTAACAAATTCATTTTCATCTTTCTTTTTCATCTAACCACCTTAAACAAATCCACGTATCCCTCGATCTCGTCCACTCCACAGAAGCACGTTAAGGAAACCATGTTAAACAAGTTGGGCAGACATCATTAAAAAGCTGCAGGTTGAAGATTAAAAAGCAGCAAATACAGTAACAAATAAGAGCGGTAATACTAATATGTTTTAGCATATTTATGCCTAAATATCTAATCATATTATAGTAAAACCCTATATTTATTTCAAAACATAATAATACGAAAGTATATAAACATGTGTTAATATAATGTATAATGTGGTTTGGATGGATGTTGAAACTGAGAAGAGTATTTTGGTTCTTCTTACTAATCGTTTTAATAAATGGTGGAATAACCAGAACGTTTTTGTTCCGGAGTTTAGACGGCGTGATTTTAAGTATTTAGTAAAAAAACTGGAGGAGCCTAAAGCAATTACGCTTATCGGGCCGAGGCAAGTGGGTAAAACGACTGTGGTAATGCAGATAATTAGAGAGCTTATTGAGCAAAAGAAAGTTCCTCCTAAAAGAATTTTTTATGTCCAGTTTGATGATGTGGAACTGCGCGTGTTGAGTAAAAACAATCTTTTGCTTGACGTGTTGAGCATATACCAGAAATACGTGTTGTTGGAGGACCTGAATCTTGTCAACAGCGAAGTGTACTTGTTTTTTGATGAGGTTCAGAGAGTGGATGACTGGGCGGAGCACGTCAAGGCTCTTCTTGCTGTGAACAGTAATATTCGCGTGCTGGCTACGGGCTCTGCTGGCTTCAGCATTTCTCAGAAAAGCAAAGAAACGCTTCCTGGAAGGCAAGAGCTTTTTGCCATGTTTCCGTTAAAGTTTATCGATGCAGTTGCATTGTATTGTTCTAAGAACGCGTGTAGCTTGAATGCAAACTTGCTTAGCGTTGCAGGTTACGAGTTGCGGGCTGGCTTTGAAGCTGCGCTGGCAAAAAAATCGTTTAAAGAGTTTTTCGAGTCATGCAAGAAAAAGTACCTCGACTTTGCGCCTAACGAAGCAGAGATGAATGCTGCGATAACCAGGTATTTTTCAAAAGGCGGGTATCCTGAAATCGTTATAACTGACGACCCTTCTTCCTGCCAGAAACTGCTCAAAAGTTATGCTAACGACGTAATCGTGAAAGACTTGATGCCTTGGTTCAGAATAAGAGATTTTCCAACTGCCGAGAAACTCTTGTTCTTGCTTGCTTCGCTTTCCGGAGCGCAAATGAACGTGACCGAACTTCTCAAAAGACTGCCTGGCGCGAATGCTCAAACTATAAACAAGTACATCTCGTATTTTGAGAGCCTCAGCATAATGGGCAAGGTGCCTGTTTATACGGGCTCTAAGCTCGGCAGTTCAAAACACCCGAAAACGTACTTTCTCGATGCTGGACTTAGAAACGCAATTCTCGGAGTCATCGATGCTCCAATCCAAGACATTGAAAAAGGGCACCTCGCAGAAACAGTTGCATACGACCACTTGCTCAGGCTTGCATACAAACTCAACTCTTCCAGCCGCGCAAGCATAAGCTGCGTCAACCAAAAAAAAGGCGAAGTAGACTTTGTAGTTGAACTGCCTCGCTACGCTATGAAGCTCCCAATCGAAATAAAATTCAGGAAAAACACTGCTAATCTAAAAGGATTCTATGAATTCACTGGCACCCGCATGGGCATAATAATAACCGAAAACCAGCTAGACCTAAAAGGAAACGTCTTGTTTCTCCCAATGTGGATGTTCCTCATAATGTGTTAAACAGCCAGGCAATGTAAAACAAGCGTCTAACTAATTATTTGCAGTAGTTCTTCTATCTTGCTTATTTCAAAGTCTGCCTCGTCTTCTTCTGCTTGCCAGCCTCCGTACTTGGCTAGGCACGTGTTCATTCCCACTTGTTTTGCTCCTTTCACGTCTCTCTTCGGGTTGTCGCCCACGAACAAGCACGCTGGAGCTAAAAGCTCTAGTTTAGTTAAAGCTAGTTGGAACGGGTTCGGGTGAGGCTTGAACTGCTTCGTGTCATCATGCGTTACCACTATTTCAAACTCGTTCTCCAACCCTGCTAGAATTAAGCGTTGCCATGCTTTGTTCCTCGGCGCGTCAGAAACTATTGCCAGCCTAATTCCTTTTTCTCTCAGTTTTTTTAGAGTCGGCTTGACTGCAGGGTAAGGCTTTAACACTTCAAACTTTTTCTGGAGGGTATGTGTTTAGCTGCGTCGGAGCTCCGACGTGTGGTTTTTGACCGAAAAGTGGAAATTCTTTTTCGTCGAAAGCTGTTTGGCGATTAGAGATGAATGAAGTTGAAGAATTGAGGTTGAGGGTAGCCCAGCTTGAAGC
>JACRGF010000054.1 GCA_016212395.1 Microcaldota archaeon | reverse complement strand
TGCTTCAAGCTGGGCTACCCTCAACCTCAATTCTTCAACTTCATTCATCTCTAATCGCCAAACAGCTTTCGACGAAAAAGAATTTCCACTTTTCGGTCAAAAACCACACGTCGGAGCTCCGACGCAGCTAAACACATACCAGCAATACGCACCTTTTTATACCGGAAAACGCATATTAATTGTGGCATTACAGCGTGGGTGAACAAATGACTGGACCAAGAACTGCACAAAAAACTGTTGCTCAAACAAGCAGGCAAACTACTCGAACTACGAGAACGAGACCGCCTCAAAGGTCAGCTCAAGCAGCTGCAACTGCAACTAAAGCAGCAGCGAAGAAAAGACCTTCAAAAGCTAAGCCTGCAAAACAAGCAAAGAAAGCAATCCGTCTGCGTTATGCGAGCATTTTGAAGCACAATGTTGATGCGATAATCGTTTTTAAGATAGAAGACCCGCGTTCGCCGAGAAGAGTGGGGAGAGATGTGCGTTTTGATTGCAGAGTTGCAGACTTTCCTCGTGAAGAAGCTGTTGCAAAGAAAGCGGTTACTATTAATTTGCTTGATGTTGACGTGATAGCGTTCAGTGAAGCAGTGCATGAAGCATTTCGATTAGCAGGCGAGGCTGAAAGTAAAAGCGTTGCATTCATGGGAGGACAATTGGCTGAACTTAGTGAGTCTATACGACCCGTAGACTATATGTTCGATGCTATTGCACGCTCGCTGGCAGGCCAAGAGGCTGTACGCAGAGTGGACATTGTTTGCCCGACAACTGAAATGTACGCGGCGTTAAACAATGCGCTCACGCTCGCGAAAAAAGCAGGCAAGCTTGCAGACGTGCCGTTAAGACTGCAATTTAATGCTACCGCACTTGCAGTTTACGGAGAGCTGGACGGCTGGGGGAAAGCATAAGCAAAGTAGTTGAGAGAGTGAAATAAGCGGAAAATCAGTCGGGAAGCAATGTTTTTAAAAACGATTGGTGAAAGTGTATCGTGGTTTGAATGAAGAACGCAGGCAAGAGCATTGGAGTGTTTTCGAGAGTGCTAGTTTCTGTTGTTTTGCTTCTGCTTGTCGTAGTCTTGTGAAGAGCCCGAATCCTCTGAAAGTCTTTGTGGGTTTGGGCGTTTGTTTGAAAGGTTAGAATACGGAATAAAAAAGTTCGCAAAACTTTTTTAGAATTCGAACGAAGTTCGAATAAGATAAAAAAAAAACGAGGTTGGAATTGTTGGGTGAACTGACGCGTGAATGTTTGTGTTTGATCGCGTGTTTTGCGTGAATAATGTTTGAATTGTTGGGGGTTTGTTGTTTATGAAAATGTCAGGCGCGAAAGCAATTGTGGAGGCGTTGAAGCGTGAGAAGGCTGAAACGATTTTCGGGTATCCGGGCGGAGTGATAATGCCTTTTTACGACGCGTTGATTGGCGAGGAAGGCGTGAGGCATGTTCTCACTCGGCACGAGCAGGGCGCAGTGCATGCTGCTGAGGGTTACGCGCGAGCGAGCGGGAAAGTGGGAGTGTGCGTTTCAACAAGCGGGCCTGGCGCGACTAATCTTGTTACTGGAATTGCTGACGCGTTCATGGATTCTATTCCAATAGTGGCGTTGAGCGGGCAGGTGGTTACTTCCTTGATTGGGAACGACGCGTTCCAGGAAGCAGACATGTTTGGCATTACGATGCCTATCACGAAGCACAATTTCAAAGTGGTGAACGCGAAGGACTTGGTGCCTTCGTTGAAAATGGCGTTTACTCTCGCCCAGCTCGGCAGGCCTGGGCCTGTGCACGTTGACTTGCCTAAAGATATTCAAACTGCTGAAGTAGAGTTTGATTATCCTGACAAGATTGTTATTCCAACTTACCAGCCGAAGATAGAGCCGCACCCTATTCAAGTAAAGCGCGCTGCGGAATTGCTTGGCGATGCTGAAAGGCCGGTGATAATGGCTGGAGGCGGAGTGATTTCAAGCAACGCGAGCAGGGAGTTGACGAAACTCGCGGAAATGCTTATGAGTCCAGTAGTGTTAACTCTCATGGGGAAAGGAGCAATGGACGAACGCCACCCGTTGTGCTTGGGAATGGCTGGAATGCACGGAAGAATGAGCGCGAACTACGTGCTCAACAACTGTGACGCAATGCTCGCAGTAGGATGCAGGTTTGATGACAGGATTACTGGGGACTTGAAGCACTTCGCGCCAGAGGCAAAGATAATTCACATTGACATTGACTCTGCTGAAATAGGGAAGAATGTGGGGGTTGAACTGCCTATTGTTGCTGATGCGCGGAAAGCATTGACAGCGATAATCGACGCGCTTGCTAAAGTCAAGAAGAGGAAGGACTCGAGCGAGTGGCAGAAGCGCATGAAGGAATTAATGGAAGCATGCGAGTGTGATTACGGGTGCAATTCTACTCCAATTCACCCTGCGAGAGTGATTTGGGAGTTGAACAAGCTCATGCCGAAAAACGGCATTATAACGACTGAAGTGGGGCAGAACCAAATGTGGGCAATGCATTTCTTTAAAGCTCACACTCCGCGCCATTATATTTCAAGCGGAGGATTGGGAACAATGGGCTTCGGGCTTCCAGCAGCAATAGGCGCGAAAGCAGCGTGCCCTGACAAGCCAGTGCTGAACGTTGCAGGGGACGGCAGTTTGCTCATGGTGTGCCAAGAGTTTACTACGAGCGTAGAGCACGACTTACCTGTAACTGCTCTTGTGATGAACAACAATTGGCTCGGCATGGTGAAACAGTGGCAGAAACTGTTCATGAAAGGAAGGTACTCTGGAACAAAGCTCGGCAAAATGCCTGACTTTGTGAAACTCATTGACGCGTTCGGCGGAAAAGGAGAGCGAGTAGAACGCCCGAGCGAAATAGCTGAAGCGATAAAACACGGGCTGAAAAGCGGAGTCGCGTACTTGATTGACGTGCTCATAGACCCCGAGGCAGACGTGCTTCCAATGGTGCCTCCAGGCGGGAGAGTAGACCAAATGATTCCAAGCGATAGATGCGGGAAAATAAGCAGGTTAGTGAAGAGATAAAGAGGTGGATGAGGATGATGAACGAAAAAACGAATGGCGCGCAAGCGAGAAAACCGTATATTATCAGCATGCTTGTTGAAGACAAGTTCGGCGTGCTTCAAAGAATTTCAGGAGTGTTCTCGCGCAGGGGCTTTAACATGAACACTATTACGGTGGGCAGGAGCGAACAGCAAGGCGTTTCCCGCATGACGATAACAACTACTGGAGACAAGAGGATGGTGGAGCAAATAATCAAGCAGTTGAACAAGCTTGTAGACGTGATTAAAGTAATCGAGTTGGAGGAAAACGAGTGCGTGACTAGGGAAATCGCGTTGGCGAAAGTGCACGTGAAAGACTACGCTGCGCGCAACGAGCTCACAAACTTTACGAACATTTTCAGAGGCAAAATAGTGGACGTTGGCCCAAACTCGATGATGATAGAAATTACAGGCACGAGCGACAAGATAGACGGGTTCATAGAACTGCTCAAGCCGTTCGGAATAAAAGAATTCGTGCGAACAGGAATAACAGCGCTAAGCAAGTAAAAAATAAAGAGGCAATAGAATGAACGCAAAGCAAGTTGAAGGAAAAAGAATGTTTCTCGTGCGGATAGACAAGGGAGAGGAAGTGCTGAGCGTTTTGACGAAGTTTTGCGAGGAAAAGAAAATTCAGGGCGGAGTGGTTTGGGGCTTGGGCGCGTTCGGAGAAGCTGATTTTGTCGTGGGCGCGAGCGTTGACAGGGTAACTCCTGCAATGGAGACAGTGAAAGGCCCGATAGAAGTTGGAGTTGCTCACGGAAACATTTCACTAAAGGAAGGAAAGCCGTTCATTCACCTGCACTGTTCTGCGAGCTTGCTGGGCGATGTGGACAAGAAAGAAAAAGGGGAGAAAAGAACTATCAACTCGCACGTGTCGCGCGCTATTGTTTCACTTACTGGAGAATTTGTAATAATGGAAACAAACGCGTTCGAAAGGGCGTTTGACGAACGGATAAAAATGTTCACGTGGAAGCCGTGAATTTCCACGTTACTTTTCACATTACAATTCTTTTCTGGTTATTGACTTGATTGAATCAAAATCTTTGTCGAACGAGAGGATAACAGAAATTCCGTGTTCCTGCATTGCTGCAGCGTGAAGCGCGTCGCGTGGCATCAAACCGCTTTTGAGAAACTGGGGAACTCTCCTTGCAACTTTCTCGTCTATAGGAAGCAGTTTCAGATTTTGAATGGACAAAATGTTTGACCACACGCGAGCAGCGAAATCGCTTCCCTTTTTTTCCGAAACTACATAAGCGACTTCGTCCAACGCAAGACAACTCGTAACGGAATGCTGTTCTCCGGCAATTATTTTTTTGATGAACTCCCTCGCCTTTGCACCCGCCTTGTCTTGATTCAAGTACGCGCAGATGAAAATATTTGAGTCTATATACACCTCATTCACCTCTGGGAACAACGCTTTGCCAACGCACTTGCATACGCTTTCTTGTATTCTTTAACGAGCTTGCCAACTTCTTTTTCGCTCAAGTTAGCTTCTTTCGCAAGCTCTTCCATTTCAGTCAAGACATTGCTTTCTCTTTTCAAGACAAGCGAGTTTTCCTTCACTTCAAAATTAAGCTTCGTTCCCTTGCCCCAGCCTAAAAGCTCTCGAAAATACTTTGGAATCACCAGCTGCCCGCGCTCGTAAATAACATAAACCATTATACTCACCAATACGAATTAGTAAGAAAAAGAATAAAAACCAGTATGATTTACTGTTTGACGAACGGATAAAAATGTTCACGTGGAAATATTAGCACGGCAGATAGACTTTGTTCTATTCTTTTGGAGGTTGGTTTGAATGGCTTTGAAAATTTTTAAAGACGCAGATGCAGACTTGAGTGTTTTGAAGGGCAAGACGATTGCAATTCTCGGGTACGGCATTCAGGGAAGCGCGCAAGCGCAGAACTGGAGGGACTCTGGATTAAACGTTATTGTTGGCGCTGCGGATTGGGACAAGCAGACTATTGAGAGGGCGAAGCAGGATGGAATGAACGTAATGGGCTTGAGCGAAGCTTCAGCGCAAGCAGACGTTATCTGCCTGCTCACGCCGGACATGGTGCAGAAGAAAGTGTACGAAGAACACGTTGCGAAAAGCATGAAGCCAGGCAAGACGCTTTACTTTTCGCACGGGTTGAACATTGTCTACAAATTCATCGTCCCGCCGAAGGAAGTTGACGTTATAATGGTCGCACCGAAAAGCCCGGGCAAGAGAGTGCGCGAAACGTTCCTCGAAGGATTTGGAACTCCAGTGCTCGTTTCAGTCTACCAGGACGCGAGCGGGAACGCGAAGAAAACTGCTCTTGCGTTGGCGAAAGGCCTTGGCGCTCTGAGGGCAGGCGCGTTTGAGGCAACGTTCGAGCAGGAAACGCAGTCAGACTTGTTCGGAGAACAAGCAGTATTGTGTGGTGGAGTGACGGAGTTAATCAAGGCAGGGTTTGACACGCTCACTCAAGACGGCTTCGCGCCTGAAGTCGCGTACTTTGAAGTGCTGCATGAGCTGAAGCTTATCATGGACTTGATTCAGGAAGGCGGGCTCGAGCACATGTGGCAAGGCGTGTCTGAAACAGCGAGGTACGGCGGAAGAACGCGGGGTCCGAGGATAATCGGAAAGGAAACGCGCGAGGCAATGAAGCAAGTGCTCAAAGAAGTGCGCGACGGCTCGTTCGCGAAAGAATGGCTGAAAGAATACGAGGCAGGAATGCCTTTGTTCAAAAAAATGAAGGAAGAGCAAAGCAAGCTCCCAATAGAAACAATCGGAAAAGAAATCAGGGAAACATTCTTTAAAGGAAAGAAAGAAGCAAAATGTTGAAAACACTAGCGCTGCGTCTGATGTCTTCGAGATAAGCTCGTCCGGAGTTCCAGTGTGGAAGTACTCGAAGAAGTATGTGTTTAGCTGCGTCGGAGCTCCGACGTGTGGTTTTTGACCGAAAAGTGGAAATTCTTTTTCGTCGAAAGCTGTTTGGCGATTAGAGATGAATGAAGTTGAAGAATTGAGGTTGAGGGTAGCCCAGCTTGAAGC
>JACRGF010000052.1 GCA_016212395.1 Microcaldota archaeon | reverse complement strand
AGCTGAGCGCCCTTGGCTGGCAAACGCCAGCCAGCGTTTACCGCAACAAAAGGTATTTCAACAAGCGCGTTCATAAGCAGAAAAAGCGGACATTTTCGCTGACAACAAATTAGGACAATTCCGCTGACACTCTACAACTACTTCTAATTCCGAAACGGTTAAATACGGTTTAAGGCATAATTCAGTATATGTCCAGCCTGTTGCGTCCACCTGTTCTTGCTGCGGCCACGCCTTCAGTCAGGGGTGCGTCGCGTGTTGCTTTTTTTGATCCAGCTAAAGCTCGAAGTGATGCTGGCGCGTTTGTTCCCGGCTTGACTGTAACACGGAGCCCGTTGCTTTCATCTTTGCATGCTGAGTGGCTTTCTTTGTGGCGCAATTTTATTTTCGCGAAAGGCAGGGACGGCGCGTTTTTAAAGTTGGATGACATTTCCGTTGATTTGCAGGGGTTGTTTGATTCGCGTGCTAAGGCGCGTTCTCAGAGTGGCGAGTGGCGTGCTCCTTTGGAGGTTGCCGCGCATTTGAGGAGTTCTTACGGCACTTCTTCAACTCGCCTTAATTCTATTCTTGATTGCGCGGAGATGGAGGTTGACGTTGCTGTGGACGGGCGCGTTGAAAAAAAGGCGCTTCCTCATAGTGCGCGTGGCGAGTTTTTGGGTTTTGCGAGAGTGTTCCTCGCGTTTGAAAGGCTTCCTGAAACTTCGTTGGTTCACTTGGAGTACGCGGGTTCGTGTTACTGTCCGAGCGATGTTGTTGGAAGCACTGGGAATGGCACTGAGTATTTAGACCTTCACTTTATACGGGAAATTTCGCGTGCGGTGATTACTGCGTATTGGCAGTTGCCTGAAGGAGAGCGTGACGCGGTTTTTGAAAAAATGCCTTCGCTTATCGATTCTCCAGGCTATTTGTTTCACGAGGCGCACACTGGCTTGGCAAGTGAAGTCGCGCGCGTTCTTTACTTGTCTCTCTACAATTCAATGTTTGGGCATGACAAGTGGCCGTGCCCTTGCAGGAGGGAGCACAAAAGCTTTGGGTTGAAATTTCCTCCGAATATTTTCAAAGGTGCTATAAAGCCGCAGCAGGACTCCGGCAACGTGGCTTCAATTCCTGAAATTATAAAACAAGTCGCGCCTGACGGAAAACGGGTCTGCGACGTGCGCGTGTTGATAGTTTCTGATGATACTGTCAGGCAGCTTGAAAGAGTGGGTTACGCTGATTTTTTGAAAATGTTGAGGGATACGGGCTTCTTCGTTCGGGAGAGCACTGGCCAGCTTGATTTGGTCGAGTGCGCTGAACGCGTTCGCAAAGACATCGACTCTCTCGAGATCGACGTGGTGGTGGCTTTCGGGGGTGGGACTGCTGTTGATGTTGCAAAGCTCGCGTCAGCAGGGCTTGACGTGAAAAGGGAAATACGCGACGTGCCTGTCGAGCCTAAAGTTAAGACAATGCAAAAACGGTGCGTTCCGTTCATTTCAGTTCCGACTGCGTTGACTCAAGACGGTGCTGCGAGCAGTACTGCTTCGCTGCGGTTGCTTTACAAAAAGTCTTTTTCTGCGCGGGCTCCGGCTGCTGTTGTAATCGATTTAGGCATCGTGCAGCAGGCGCCGCTGGCATTTACTGCTTCGGGCTTGGGGGATTGCGTGAAGTTCACTGAACTCGCGGATGCGCTGCTCGCCCGCGCGCGTGGCGCTTTCGGGGATTCAGCCAACTGGTTTTCCGGTGCTGAATGCTGTTTGTTCATGTCCGCGTTATTGGCGGAAACGTCTTTCGACTTGCTGCGCAACTCGACGAGGCTGCGTTCCAGTGATGAAAGCGCTTTCGTCAATCTCGCGAAGTACTTGATCGCCAGCGCGTATACCACCGGCGCTACTGGCGACAGTGGCATGATTTCAAGAAGCGCGCACGGCGCTTCGCATGCTTTAGACATTGCGTTGGGAAACCCGAACGTCGGAAAAAGAACTCACGGTTCTCAAGTCGCGCTTTTCTCTATTGTCTCCGCGCGCATTTACGAAGAATTGTTTGGAATCCCGCCGTTCGGGATAAGCTGGCGCGTGCTGAAAGACCACTACGACTCGCTCGGGCTTCCGGTTTCAAGCAAGGGAATGAGCGTGCCGGGCAACTTGGTGATTGAAGCGTACTTGCGCGGTGCAGCTTCAAAGCCAAGCAGGTACACTCTCTTGCACGAGTTGTTCCGCATATTCGAAATTCCCGTCACGTGGACGCTTGAAAACGAGGAGGAAGTTTCCCTGGACTTGGCGCAACAAGCGAAAGCAGGCGCGCTCGCAAGCGCTCAAGGATTAGATTCCGACGCGTCAACTCGAGCTGAACAATTAACTTCAAAATACGGCCTTGGCATGGAAGGATTGAGAAGCTTTATTACTGCAATGATGATGGAAACAGAAGTAGTAGTATGGTCGTAACTATACAATCTAGCTTTCATCGACAAGTCGATAGAGAAACTGCGCGCCTCGGCGCGCAGAGTGAATATCGACATCGACTTGTCCAACAAGAGCGTTGCGACGCTCTTGTGGACCACAAAAACGTTTCGACGTTTTTGTCGGAGTCTTCGGTCGAATGTCATGTGCTACGAATTCATTGCGTGCCACAAAAAGGCATTATGCTTTTACGAGGCGCGTTCGAACGCGCCATGGAAATGTTTCAGTTGTTTCGACGAGTTTTATGGCGCGTCGAATTAGTAGAAGGTGTACTTAACCCTCGCATTCTTTAATTCCAAGAAAAAGGAATGCCCGGCAATAGAGTTAACAGCGTGTTTTGCGTTCAAGCTCTTCCAGCCATTTTTATTCCTTGCACTAACACGGCACTCAAACCTGCTGCTTGCGGCGCAAAACGTTGAACTGCTTGCCTCATCAGTTGCATGACTGTCAAAGCAGTATTGTTGTGACGTGTGCTTATCTCTAACAGTTGTTCGCTGGCTTTTTCTGTCAGCAAGCTCTTTGCTGAAGTAGTAACGAGTTTTTCAACAACCTTCAACACTTTGTCTACCATGCGTTCGTCTTTCATTCTGCTTGCCACGCCCACCAGCAACTCGACATGTGTTTTGTCCAGTAACTCGTCTTGCCTCGGAGAAACTGCGATGAACTCCATAAATTCTATTCCTCTCACGAGCAGTGCAGAGTTTTGCGGAAGTTTTTCATCAGAAATCGTTTTTGCAACTGCTTCAACGTCTTCTTTTGCTATTAAATTTACTGCGTGTTCAGCTACAATGCACATTGCCGCTACTGCAAGCGTTCTAAGGTAAGGATTTTTTCCTACTTCAAGCCCTTCTCTTAAAACAGCCACGTCTTCTTTCGAAATCGAAGCCCGGAGTTCATGTTTCTTCAGCATCATGTACGACGCTTCTATTCGTTGTTCGATTTTCAAGCTGCCCAGAAAATCGCTCACGTTTTCAGTTGTTCTGGAGGTGTCTCCATTCAGCAATGCGGTTAACTCTTGTATTTCATTTTCTTTCAAGTAGACAAAGTCAATCGTCCCGTTCGGCGGCGTTTTCGGATAATATTCTTCACTCACGAACTTCTCCCCCTTTTTCTCCAGTCAAACTATTTTATGCATTAAGCTCTATTTAATTGTTTGCTTTGCTTTTAAACACGTTATTTTCGTTCTTTTTACGCCTATTGTTGCTTTCTGTCTGCTGCCAGCTTTTCTGTTATTCTGCGCGTTAATCCCCCCTCTTCTTTCTTCCCTTCTTTCCCTCAATCTCTTGTTTCTCCAGTCGCGCATTGCTGTTTCCAGTTGCGCTCGCTGCAGCTCAAGTTTGCTGTACGTTGTTGCCTCGTGCTCAAAAAAACCTGTTCTCGCGTATTCTCTTGTTCTAAGCACTTTCAGTTCTCCTTCGTTTGTTAGCACTTGAATTTTCACTTCAACGAATTCTTGCTTGAGCGTCGCGCCGAATGCTTTGTTCTCCCGCGTTCCATCGCGCAATTCAAAGCTGATCATCATTTTAGCATTCGTGAACTCCTTGGCGAGTTGCACGAGCCACGCGTCCGCGCCTTTCAACTGCACGCATCTGGGTGCGTTGCGCAGTTCTGCCAAAGGATTCCGTTTCGTGCGTATTCCCTTGCAACTCGCGTTGCCAAGCCGTGTATTCTCCTGGCAATGCGTTGCGTTCTTTGTGCCGTGCCTGCTCGTTGCTCTAGACTTCTAAGTGCCTGCACTCTCTCACCCACGCCGTCTGTTTTTCTTTTTTCCCCGTTCTTTTTTTTGCTGCAACTATTATTTAATGCTTCGCGTTGCGCGTGATTTTTTTTATGAAAGCAAAGCATGGATTTTTTTTTCCGCGCGTTTCCATCCTTCTTTTTTTCCCACAGTGTTTTTTCCGCGCGTGTGTTTTTGTTTTCACGTTTTTTTGCGCGTGTTTTTTGTTTCAGTTTTTTTTTTCAGAGTGTTTTTTTTCCGCACGCGTTTTTTTTTTGTTTTGCCGCATGCTTTTTTTTTCAAGCGTTTTTTTCCCCTGCGAGTTTTTATTTTTCACGAATTTTTTTTCAGTTGTTTTGCAGTGGAAAGCTTTAAATAGTCGGGGAGCCGTAATAGAGTGCTTGTTCTGCTGTGTTAATTTCGTGGGAGGAGAATAGTTAATGTCAGGGAGTCGAGTTAACAACGCTTTTTCAGCCAGTCGTCCGCATGATAATTTAGCGCGCGCGCGCAGGCATGTTGATTTAACTTCTCGCCGTGTTTCTGCTCGTTTTGAATCTGCGCTTCCTTCTGCTCCGCGTTTGGTTTGCTGGCGTCGCGTTGGAGAAATAAGCATTTCGCTGCGTTCGAGTGGCGCGCGTGAAGGCAGGCGTGTTGGTGGAGAGAGTGAAGGTGCGCGTGTTGAACGTGAGCATGAACGTGTTTCTGTTTCTTCGAGTGTTCTACGTCGTTTTGGTAGAGGCCGTTTTGCTCGTGCTTTGCCTGTTGCTGTTCTCGCGGCTTTGGCTGCTCCTACTGTTGGAATTGTTTCTACTGCTCACGCGAAGGCGCTTGATGTTGATGGCGTGGTTCGCACGTTTGATGCGTTGAAGCCGTCTGATCGCAGTGGCGTGCTTTTATTGTTGCGCAATTGCGTCGAGTACTTCCGGGATAATTTGTTGAAAGGCGATGCCAAGGCTGCTGCTGATGGGATTTCAGTTCGTTTTAAAGCAACTGCACCTGTTTCTGGGCGCGAGTTGTTCGATTCTCTAGTCGAGTCGGCTGTTCTTCTCGGGAATTCTGGTGTAGCGTGGAATGATTTGCTCGTCCAGCTTTCTCATTTTACTGGGCTTAGCAATGATGCTTTGAAAGTTGTTATTGCGAAAGCTCGAGAGGCTGTTGAAAGCGAGCGAAAAAAACTCGAGCCTTCAACGATTCCTCGTGATGGGCCTGCTGCTCTTGCTGTTGCTCCGTTGGCTGTTGATGCTCTTGCTCGAGTTGAAGTTCACACTGATGTTGTTTTCATTGTTTCGCGCGGAGGCAAGCCTGTTGCTGGCGAGAGCGTTGAAATAACTCTCCCGAGCGGTGTTAAAATAACTCGGAAGTCCGAGGAGGGTGGCAGGATTAAAATTATTTTTTCTGCTGCAGGGCGTTGCGCTGTTTCTGCTGGAGGCATAGTTCTTGCTGAAGTTGAAGTAACCGAGCCTGCGAAGCCTGCTGGTGTTGCTGAACCCGCGCGTGCTGAAGCTGGAGCGCCTGTTGAAGGCGCGTTGCCTGCTGGTGTTCCTCTTCTTCCTGATGCTACTGAAGCGCTGAAGCCTGCGCGAGTTGATGCTGGTGGTGAGGCAGTTGCTGGTGCTCCAAAGCCTGTTGGCGCGAGTGTTGCTTCTCCTTCTGTAACTTCTGCTGGTGTTGTTGGAACTGGTTTTGTGGAGTTGCCTTTTGTTGCCGGCAGTTTGGATGCGTTCGGCGAGACTGCGCTTGACCCGTTGGGTTTGACTCGTTTTGTTAACGCGGGTTATCGTGTTAAGGCGTCTTTGCGTCCTTACGCGCGTGATAAGGATTCTGCTCTTGGTTCTGTCAGCGTGCTCGTTGCGTTTGACCACGAGTCGCGCGAGGTTGTTATTACTGATGATTTGACTAAAGCTGATTCTGTTTTGTCTCGGCGTTTGGTTGACAGGGGCAAGGTTGGCGTTGAAGCCCGCACGTTGCAGTTGCCTGTTGAAGTGTACGGCCAGCTTTTTGGTGTTTACGAGAGCATTGCTTCCCGCACTGAAGTGAACGAGCGCACTCCAGCGCGTCATGGTTTTGATTTGGATTTCGAGGTTGGCGTGAAGGTTGCAGAGTTTTTTTCATTGTTATTCCGCGCTTCGACGGACAGGGAGGTTGGTTATTCTCTTGTCGCGCGGGGCGCGGTTCCGTGGTCTTTCGCTGACTTGGTTCGCCTCACTGGTTTCGGCGCTGAAGGCGGTCGTACTGCAATTGCAGTGAGCGGGCGCATTCAGTCTCTTGAAAACCCTGCGGATTTCAATTATTCGCCTTATTCTGAAGCTGATGCTGAAATTGCAGGACAGCTCGTTCAAATTTTGCAGGCGTCTGGCGTGAGTGTTTTGGTTGATTCCACGCTTTTTGGAGTTGGCGAGGGCGTTGCAGGCAAGCGTTTGTTTTCGCTTGGCTTGGCTGGCGGTTTCGAGTATTCAGAGAGACGCCACGGGCATGCTGACGCGTTCAGGCGCTTGGTGGAGTTGGGCGGTTCTCTTATTTTATCTGATATTTTGAGCGGCCGCGTTGTCGCGTTGGTTGGAAGCGAGGGCAGGATTATTCGTTTCGAGGGCACGAGCGAGCGCGATGATTCTTCTGCTTGTTTGGCTGGAGTTCGAGGCAGTGGAGTGTTGGATGTTGCGCCTTTGTCTGGTTTGATTGGAATCCCTCCTGATGCTGAATTGAGGGCAGTAGTTTCTGGAGAGCGTTTGCCTGGCGGAGAGCAGAAGTTGTTGTTTACTTTGGAAGGGCGATGGTAGAAGAATAGTTTTGATTTGTTTTGAATTGTTTTGCAGTTGTTTTTGTTTTCGAGTGGTTTTGTTTGTCGTGTGGGTTTTGTTTTGAAGTTGGGATGGTGTTGAAATGCTTAAGTCGAGCGGGAAGTTATTTGCGTTTGTTTTTTCGTTGTTGTTGTTTGTGCAGGTAGTTTCTGCTTTGGCTCTTGTTCCAGGCGGTTATTACCCTCGTTATTGCCCTGTTGTTGTGCAAGATTCTGCTGGTTCTTCTTTCCGCGTTTATACTGCTAGCGGTGGTTTTACTGGCTTGAGCGGCACTGTTTCTTCTACTGGCTATGGCGCTTTTCAAATGACTTCTGCTTTCCCTTATAATAATTATATAGTGCGCGTGAACGGAGTGTCTAAGACTTTCCAGTTGAAGTCCGGTGCTTCGTGCACTCTTTGTTTCTTGAACAACACGCCTTTCACGGACGGTCAAGTGAATCCTTCTAATTCAAACCAATACTGTGATGTGAGCGACCCGTGGAGTTGGCAGACGCGCGAGGCTGCCCGCGTGGTGATTACTCCTGGTTCTGTTTCAACTCCGCTTGTTTACGGGCAGAGCATTTCTTTCACTGCTGTTGCTTACGATGAGGATGGCGCGGTCGTTCGTTATCCTGTCGAGTGGGATGTTGACGGTGATGCTGTCGAGCTTGTTAGTTATAGTGGTGATTCTACTGGCGCGAGTGCAACGTTCACTGCAGAGCATGCTGGCAATAGTTATGTTGTCGCGCGCGTTGAAGGCGTGGAGTCGCGTGTTCGCTTGCGCGTGTTGTACGGCGCTCTTGACGAGATCGAGTTGCGTTTGTCTCCTGTTGATTCTTACGTGCGTTCTGGCGAGAGCGTTCGCGTTATTGCTTCTGGTTTTGACGAGGACGGCAATGCTGTCCCGGTTTCTCCTTCGTGGAGTTTAGTTGGCGATTCTCATGTGGGGCGCTTGTCTTCGAGTGGCGCTAATGCTTCTTTCAGGGGCTTGAAGGTTGGGAGCGTGAACGTTTCTGCTTCGAGTGGTTCTGTGAGCGCTCGAGTTCGCTTGGATGTTATTCCGGGCAATGTTTCAAGCATTGTCGTGTTGCGTGGTGGCGAGGATGTTGATGGTTTTTTCGAGGCTGAGGCTGGTTCTGACTCTGCTCTTGCTGTTCAAGCGTTTGACGCGAGCAATAATTTGATTGATGAAAGTGATTTGAGTTTTGTTTGGGGCGCGTTGATTGGTTCTTTTGATGACGCGAGTGAGAGTGAAGTTGTTTTCACTGCGCGGGAGTCTATCGGCTCTGGGAATTTGAGCGTGCGCGTTCGCGGAGAGCGCGGCGAGTCTGTTTCCGAGAATGTTCTCGTGCGTGTTTACCCTGCTGCTCTTGACGGCATCCGCGTTTCTCCCGGCGGGGAGGTTTCTATTGTTTCCGGTTCGCTCAAGAATTTTTCAGTGGTTGGCTTTGACGAGTTCGGCAATTCTATTGGCTTGCGCGGCAACCCCGCGTGGAGTGCGAGCCCTTCAGAGTTAGGCCGTTTTACTGGCTCTGGCATGAACGTGACTTTCAGGGGTGGCGCTGCTGTTGACGGCGAGATTGCTGTTTCTTACGGCGAGTTTTCTGATTCTGTTGACGTGAGCGTTTCCCCCTCTGGTGTTGACAGCGTTGAGTTGTTTGTTGGCAATGTTTCAGCGAACAGTTTGTTGACTGTTCAGGCTGGTGGTTCTGTTGGTTTTGTTGCCGTCGCACGTGATGCTTTCGGCAACGACGTTTCAGATGATGCTTCTTTCTCGTGGAGCGTTTCTCCCTCTGCTTTGGGTTCTGTTGATGCTGATGATGCGAGCGCGTCTTTCGAAGCGCGCGAAGTTTTGCTTGCGAACAATTCCGGTTCAGTGCGCGTTGTCGTTTTCAGCGGAGGGAAGAACAAGACTGATTCAGTGAACGTTCAGTTGGTTGCAGGGCCTGTTGATGAAGTGCGTGTTTCCCCTGAGAGTGCAGAGGTTCGTTCCGGCGAGAGCAGTAATTTCACTGTTTCTGGTTCAGATGAGTTCGGCAACCTTGTCAATGTTTCAGGCGCGCGTTGGAGTGTAAGTGGTTTGGGTTCTTATTCCGAGTTTGTTGGTTCTGTTTACTCATTTGTCGCTTCTCGCGTTGGAACTGGCAGGGTTACTGCTACTGTCGGCAGTTTGAGTGATTATGCTGATGTTGAAGTTTCTTCCGGGAGGCTTGCAAGCATTCGCGTTTCTTCGAATAACTTGACTGTTCCAGCAAGTTTTTCTGTTGGTGCTGGGAGTGAAAAGAATTTTGAAGTTCAAGCGTTTGACGCGAGCGGGAACGAAATTTTTGACGGCTTGGTTTTCTTGTGGCGTTCGAACGTCGGCTCGTTTGATGATGCTGGCGAGAGTGAAAATGTTTTCGCTGTGCAAGAGCGCGCGCCTGCTTCTGGAGTTGTGAACGTTTCAGTGCGCGACGGCGCGATTTCGCGCAACGCGTCTTTCAGCGTTTCAGTTTCTCCCGGCGTTGTTGCTTCTGTTGAATTGTCTCCTGATTCCGTCGATGAAATAGTGTTGGGTTCGAACGAGTCTTTTTCCGTTCGCGCTTTCGACGAGTTTGACAACTTGTTGAGTGGCGTTGTTTTCGCGTGGAGTTCTAACGGCGGTTCGTTTAATTCTTCTTCAGGCTCGAGCGTGTTGTTTACAGCATCCAGCGTTGGCGTTGTGAACGTCAGCGTTTCTTCGGGCGGTGTTTTTGGCTTTGTTTCTTTCGAGGTTGTGCGCCGCGTTTCTGAAATTGAAATTGTTTTGAACAATGAAGTTGTTGACAGTGAAGTTCCTGTTATTGCCGGGGAGAGCGTTGATTTTGACGCTGTTGGGTTTGATGATTCCGGCAACGAAGTTGAATTGAGCGGTGTTGTTTGGAGTGTTGAAAGCGGTGTTGGTGTTGTTGATGGCGATGGAGTTTTCAGTTCAACTGTTGCTGGCGCGTCTGTTGTTTCTGCTCGTGCTGAAGGCTTTAGTGATAATGCGAGCTTGTTTGTTTACGGAAGCGATTTGAGCGCGGTTGAAGTTTACCGCAACAGCGAGTTGGTTGGCGCAAGTGAAGTTGTTCCTGTTGGTGCTGGCAGTGAAGAAAACTTTTCCGTTCGCGCGTTCGACGAGTTCGGCAATGTTTTGAGTGAAGACGTTTCAATTTCTTGGTCTTCTAATGTCGGAGAGTTTGATGATGAGAATGCTGGCGAGGTTGTGTTTACTGCGCGTGAAGAAGCAGGCGTTGGAACTATTTCAGTTTCAGTTCAAGGTGATGAGGGCAATGTTGTTCAGAGAGAGTTGAACGTTTCAATTGTTCCGAGCGTGTTGGATGTTGTTGAAATTTATTCTGGCGGCGAGTTGGTTGAGGATATTGTTTTGCTTGCTTCAGGCGAGAGCGTTGTTTTTGTTGCTCGTGGTTTTGACGTTTTTGAAAATGAAGTGCAGTTGGTTCGCGGTGATTGGAGTGTTGAGGGTGGCAGGGGCTTTGTTGAAAGCAGTTCTGTTGTGAATGAAACAGGCCAGTTTTTCGTGGGAACGTATACTGGTGGCGAGATTGGCGTTGCTTCAGTGAACTTTACCGGCACTGCTGGCGGTTATGTTGTTGGTTCGCAGGTGAGCGCGAGTGACGGCGTTGAAGTTGAAGTTTCTGCAGGCGCTCCAGCGAATTTGAGTTTGTCTGCCTCCTATTATACATATCCTTATTCTGGTGATGACATTTTTGTTGTTGCTCGCTTGAGTGACGAGTTCGGCAACCCTGTTTCTGGAGAGGAAGTTTCTTTTGATCTGGTTTCTTCTCCTGAGCCTGCTGGTTTGTTGAGTGACTTGAGTGTTGTTACGAACGAGTCTGGAGATGCTTTAGTTGTTTTGACTGCGAGTTCGTCTCCTGCTGGTGGTTTGCATGTTGTTGAAGCGAGCGTTGGGGGTTTGAGTGCGAATTATTCTGTTAATGTTTCCAGTTTGTTCGTGTCTATTTCAGGCACTGTTTACGGCGGTGGCCCGCTTGAAGGTGCTGCTGTTGAAGTTTATTCTTTTGATTCGAGCGAGTTGGTTGATTCTGCTGTTACAAACTCGTCTGGTTCTTTCGAGTTCAGCGAGTTGTTGAACGGTTCTTATTACTTGGTTGTGGGTGCTGAGGGTTACCTTGATTTTACTTCTGAAGAAATTCTTTTGTATCCCGGAGGCAGTACGAGCATTCCGATTCAGTTGGTTTCCGAAGATTCTGTTGCTCCAGTGATTGAGTTCGTTTCGCCTACTCTTGAGAATGCGAGTGGCGCGAGTGGAATTATTACTGTGAACGTTTCTGTAACGGATGATGTTGAAACGAATACTATCGTGGTGTATGCTAATGGGGTGGAAGTCGGCGGTCATTTTTCCACCGGGCAGAACAGTTCTGGCACTACGCTTGATTTGGATACTGTCAATTATATGGAAGGGGATTTGGAAGTTGTTGTTTTTGCGAATGATTCTTCAGGCAACGGCGTTTTTGTTTCGCGGGTTTTCTTTGTGGACAACGTTGCTCCTGTAGTTGAATTTGTTTCTCCGACTCCTGATGCTGGCGCTGTTGTTAACGGCTCGTTTGAGGTTGCAGTGAATGGTTCGGACGAGACGAGTTTGTGCGCGTGGGTTTTCGTGAATGGTTCTGAGGTTGGCGGGCAGTGTGACAATAGCACGACTGGCGACGGGAATGTCGTTTTTGTAGCGTCTGAAGTTGATTCGACTCGTTATCCTGACGGCGAGTTGGTTGTTTCGGTTCTCGCGAGTGGCTTGGCTTCAACGATTGAAATTTCCCGCACTTTCGTAGTGAACAATTCCGTTCCTTCTGTTCCTGCTGAAATAATCGTTTCTTCCAACGCGAGTGAAATGCTTGCAGGCGAGAGCATTCAGTTTAACGCGGTTGTTTTGGACGAGTCTGGCAACGAGATTGAGGGTGCAGTTGTAGCGTGGAGCGCGTCTGGTGGAACGATTGATGTTGTTGGAGTGTTTTCGTCTAATGTTTCCGGAGAGTTTGTTGTTTCAGCTTTTGTTGGCAGTGTTGTTGGCAACGCTTCTGTTTCAGTGTTGGCTAGCGCGCCTGCTTCCGTCGTTGTTTCTTTGTCTAATGCATCAATTGTTGCTGGCGAGTCAGTTGATTTTGATGCTGT
>JACRGF010000053.1 GCA_016212395.1 Microcaldota archaeon | reverse complement strand
TCATGGGAACTCTCAGAAACCAGAAAGGAGCAGGAATCTACGAAGTGCTTGCATCAATGGTTGCGACTTGGAACTTGCAGGGAATCAACCCGCAGGTTGCGTTAATTGCTGCAATGCGAGGGAGCAGCTAAACACTTACAAGAAAACAATCGGGTTTAAATAGGAGAAATTCCTAACTCTATTCCATGAGCAACGCGCGTATACAAACTGCGAGAACTACTCAAGCGCAAGCAGTACGAGCAGATGGACTGCAAGCAAGACAAACAACTATAGTTCAGCCAGGCAACCGCAAACATTTTTACCAGCGCAGGCAATTCAACCACCTCAAGCGTTCGCGAGAGCTTTAGACGATGGAAAGCCTGCGCTCGCTCAAGCAAAAAAGCAACTCAAAATAATAGTGGCTGATGACGAGGGAGGAATGCGTTCGTATGTGTCAAGCGGTTTGCAAGCGATAGAGAACGTAACAGTATTTACTGCAAAAAAAATTCTGATGAAGTATTTGCACTACTTGAACAACACCCGGACGTCGGGCTGGTTATTAGCGACGTGCACATGGCAAAGGCAGGCGAGGGTTATTGCTTGTTTGAACGGTTGAAGGCAGAACAACCTCAAATTAGAGTGCATTTAATGACTAAAGAATTCAAGGAATATAAATGGACGCATGAGAGTCGTATGGAGCAGGCAGGCGTGACTGAACAAGACATTTCAGACAAGAAAGACATTTATGGTAAATTAAGCGAACTCGTGGAAAAAGCGCGGGCTGCTTAAAGACTGGAAACGCGACAGGCTGGTTTTAAATAGCAGGAAAAGCAAAGAGTAACGCATGGGTTTGCAGGCTGGGGGCAGGATAGAAACTCGTTGCATACGCTGGCTTCCTGGAACTAGTTTTGTGCGGGGATCCAAGCAAGAGTTTCTTCAGACGCCTTCTTTCAAGCGAGGTGATCACGATACCCCGCAAGGAATACACCGACGAAGCTAACGTGTATATGATTAGGCGAGTAATAAGCTGGAAGTTGAGAGGGTGCCGAATCGAGAGGAAAGTCGAGTCGCTCAGATACTCCAAGTTGATGAAAAGGTTGGCGGCATTATTCATAGAGTGTGGGATTGATGAAACGATTGCAACGACACTTCTTTGCACACATTCTAAAGAAGCAGAGAAAATCGCGAGTGAAGAGTTTGACAAGTTGAGAGGGTATAGTGATTCTAAGAGAGTAAAAGAAGTACTGCACAGATACAGTAGGCGAAGTGTTTTCGGAAAAACTGGGGAACGAAAAGCGTTGATACGCACTGCAAAATGCCTTGAATCTAAAGTTGTCGAAAAGCCAGAGTACGCAAGCGAACATCTTGAAGAAATTGGGAAGCGGGAACGATCGGGCCGCATTGGCTCTGATTTTGAAGACGTGCTGCGCAGTTTTGCGTTAGGCATACCTGTTTGGAGAAAAGGGTTGAAAAGCTTGAATGTGAGCAGAGTGATATTAAGTGCATTAGGGGTTTCTCCTTGGGTTACCTGCACTGTTCCGGATTTAATTGACGCGTTGAACTGTTTAAAGAGTAACGAAGAAGTTTACTCAGATTTGCTGGGCTTAATTGGGAAGATCCGAACGCCAAGCACGACGGAAGTTTTGTTGCGTGAATTTGTAGATTGCCCGTATGATACACTGGGCACTCGAATGAGAGTGATGGCACTTTTAGGTGAGAGCAAAGATGAGAGAGCAACACGTTTGCTGTTAGTTGAATACGACGAACTGCTTTCTCAATTAGAAGGAAAGGTGAGAGCAGCTCAGCTAGACGAAAACACTACAGACGGCAAGATAAGGGCACGTGTTAGACGCATGTTTGCAAACAGTAACAGCACCGAGCCAAACGTGGACCAGTACGAACGCATGGAATGGTACTTAGAAGTTATTGCGAAAGTACTCGCACATATAGGCGATATCAAAGCGCTTGATGCTTTGATGCACATCTTCGGAAGCAGGAATCTCGGAGTTGACGCACTCAAAACTTTAGGAAAAAAGCATCCTGAAAGAGTGTTTGAGGAGATACGCCAGTTATACTTGCAAGTTCCAGAGTTGGACGCCAAACTGCGCGACGCGTGCATTGAAGTGATGACTGCCATTCACAACGAGAATTTGAAGAAGTCGAAAAAGAATGCGAAGCTAGGCAAACACTATAAGGAGTGGGGTCATGAGATTTTCGAGGTTCTGGAAGACGAGCGCGTTGGCTGGACTGCGCTTTACTTCAAGGCATCCGGCGCATACGCAGGGCAACCAGCCAGGTTCATGAGGGAAGTGTACGCGCCGGACGCGGATTTAAGCCACCACTACATACAATTCAGGGATCAGCAAATCCCGTGTTATTCGACGTCTTTCCACATGCACCCGAACAAGCACGTCGTTCCACTTTCACGCGCGAAAAGAAAAAGCGAGGAAGGCGAAAAAAATTTCATGCAGCGACTTTCAAAGCCTCATGCCAATAGAATACCGCTTGAACTTGCACGAAGGAGGCACGCCACTTGTTAGATTGCACGAGTACAGGCAAGAATACGAGTGCAGTTTGTTCGTGAAAAACGAGTGTGAAAACCCTTCAGGATGCTTTAAAGACAGGGGCGCAAGCGTTTCAATAAACGCGTGCCTCGAAGAAGAAAAAACAAAAGCAGCAACAGCCTCAAGCGGAAACGCGGCAGCATCACTCTCGCTTTACGCGAAAAAAGCAGGAATGCAGTCAGTGCTCTTCGTGCCGAAAAGCACGCCTGAAGGAAAAACGCGCGTGATGCGAGAGAACGGGGCGAGAATAGTTTTTGTTGACGGCGCGATTGAAGACGCTTACCGCGAGTGCGCGCAGGAAAAAGAACAGCTTGAAAGCGAAGGCGCGCGAGTATGCACCGCAGGAATAGACTTTCTCAACAAAGAAGTGTACAAAACCATCGCGTACGAAATCGCCGTCGCACTCGGAAAAACTCCGGACTGGGTGATAGTCCCGTGCGGAGACGGAAGCAACTTGAGCGGAATAGCAAAAGGATTCAAAGAACTGAAAGCAATGGGCTTAGCGGAAAAAACTCCTCGAATGGCAGGAGTGCAAATAAAAGGAGGAGACCCGCTCAAAAAAGGATTGGAACGAGAACGCTTTGCAGAACCAATAGAAATAGAAAACCCAACAGACTCGCTCGGAGACTCGGCGCAAGCATCTTCAACTACTTCTCCTGCCTGAAAGCAATACGCGAGTCAAACGGAACAATAGCAACAGTGACAGACGAAGAAATCGCGCAGTGCCTCGCTGAATTCATGAGAACAGAAAGGCACTTGCTTCACGCGTGCACTCCAGAACCAGTGACAGCAGAAGTACTGCCGGCACTGAAAAAACTCTTTGAAAACCAAACGATAAAAAAAGGCGAAACAGTAGTACTGTTGTTTACTGGAAGCGGAAAGAAAACTTTGAAAGAACTCCAACAACTCTTGACAGCGCACGGGTTTGAAAAAGAATGGCAGGCACTTGAAAGAACGCTGGGAAACACGAAAGCAAACGCAAATTATACGAAGGAACGGCAACCTGAACTTGCAATAGCAGTATAAAACACGCAACAAAAGCTAAAAACACGCGGTTTTAAATCAGAAGCACTAACTCATGGGAAAGAGGGCAAAGTACGCCGTTTAAATAGGAGTTTCGCCATATATTATTGAGTATAACGGGGGGTAGCTTATGAGTTCTAACGGAGAAAAACAAAATGGAAATCCTTGCTTAGTGGTTTCACCTGCAACGCCTCAAAGCACTGGGCTGGAAACGATTACGCAAAGGCGTGGTGAAGCCAGTCAACAGCCTTCACAGTTGAAAAGAACGGTAATCGCAGTCGCCGTGGACGATGATGCTCAAGTGCGAAGAGTTACTAGGAGGATTGCAGGAAGATTTGTGCAGGATGTGCGCGAAGCAGGCAATTCAAGCGAAGCAGAAACCGTTATTGCCGAAATCAAGAAAACTTTTTCTGACGCAGGCATACTCGTCATAACAGACGTGAACATGAGTTATGAAGGAGAGGGTTTCGACTTGTACTCTAAACTCAAAGACGATTTGAACGTTAGAGTAATTCTGGTCAGCGGGGGTTATCCGGAAAAAAAAATGGGTGAAGTTGGCTTGACTCCAGAGGATATTGTTGACAAGCCGTTTGATGTGAACACGCTTACAACGCTAATCTGCGATAAAATCAGGCAATTGCAAGAATAACTCTTTTTTTTCTTTAATTTAACCTCGGCATGAACAACAGTGAACACGGCGCGACGCTTGTAGCAGTATACTGCGTCAGTCAATAGTCAAGCGTCGCGTCGTGATGACGAGGGTATTAAATGCGAAGCATTTAATTTAACCTCGCCGTAAAAACACGCGCGAAAAAAACAACTAAAGAACGCAAAAAATCATGCAAAGTGTTTTAAAACAATTCGTGCAAAAGGCTTTCTCTGCGGAAATTCGGCCAGTTTGGAATTGGAAACGAATAACCCTGAGAGTAATTCATCGACAAGTCGATCCGACGAGTTGTTGAGTATTCGACTGAATAGCCTTCAGTCGAATTTAATTTCTCGGAATTGATGTTCAAAAAAAGGGTAGCGTGAAGAGAGGGGGATTTGAGTGAGTGGAAGAATCGATGTAGCTAGGGGAAGCGCTTTCGTGCAAGCGCAGTTTAGGGAAGGAGCATTCGCGAGAGCTGCGGGGGCAGTGCTTGCGGGAGTGGAAAGGCAGAGGGCGCAAGCAGGAGTTGAAGCACTGCCCGCGGGGAGTTTGACGAAAAATTTTAGTATTGACAGGCGACCTCCGCACCCGGCGCTTGAAAAAAGGAAAGCAGGAGTGTTGTACGTGAACGCGAACGCTAATTTGCGGAGGATAATGGGGCTTCGGTTTGGGTTTATGAGTGTTGACGAGTCGTTCACTGTTGAAAACTCTGCGCAGGCAATGAAAATTCTTGATGAAAATAAAGGCATTAAAGTGGTAGTGATACACGCGATTGCAGGGGAGGAGAGGGAGTGCCTCGAGTTGTACGCACGGTTGAAAAGACGGCAAGACACGCGCGTTATACTTGCTGGAAGTTTTTCAGAGCGCGAAACTCGCGAAGCAGGCGTGACTTTTGAAGAGATGCTTGACCCGAAAGGCACTGCGTTCGTTCCGAGAGTAATAGAAGAGATAGCTAAAGCGAAGATACTGGTGAAAATGCTGTTTGTTGACGACGATCTCGCCATGCACGCGTTGATTAAAGTTTACTTCAGCGGGCAAGCGAGAGTGATTCACGCGAAAAACTCGCAGGAAGCATTAAAAAAACTTGAAGAACACCCGGACGTACGAGTGGTAGTGACAGACGTGAACATGCGTTATGAAGGAGAGGGTTTCGACTTGTATGAAACTCTTGCAGGAAGGCATGGTTTGGAAGTGCTTGTTGCTAGTGCGGGGGGTTATACTGACGAGCAACGCGATCGGGTGGGCTTGGAGGAAGCGGACATACTGCGAAAACCGTTGATTAACGGAAACCTTTTCCCAATATTTACTGCGTTAAAGCAAGCTGCAGACGCTGCCTACGAGCAATCGTGTGCAACGCTCGGAACTGATTGAGCGCGCAAGCAACGTTTTTTAAAAACTGTTGAAGAATACGTTTTCAACTGCGAGGGGTGTTTTTCAATGGCAATGGAACCGCCTGTAGAAGAAGGAAAGGAATACGACGTTGAAATAGACGCACAGGGAAGCAAGGGAGACGGGATAGCGCATGTTGAAGGGTTTGTCGTCTTCGTGCCTGGCACGAAACTAGGCGAGAAAATCAAAGTGAAGATAACTGCCTTGAAGAGAACGTTCGCAGTAGCGCAGAAACAACAGTAAAGAAAAATAAAAGCAAAGAAAACGCTGTTTCTTCGTATTTTTATTTTTTGGCGTTTGAAACAATAGTTGGCAGAAGGTGCGAAATAAGATGTGTGGAATTATCGGGTACGTTGGAAGCAGGAACGCTTGCGAAGTGATAGTCAGAGCACTTGAAAGGCTGGAGTACCGAGGGTACGATTCTGCGGGCATTGCAGTAGTAAATGAAAAACTGGAAGTAAGCAAAGTCGTGGGCAGAGTGGAAAAACTGAAAAGCAGAAAATTTGAAGGAACTATCGGCGTGGGGCACACGCGCTGGAGCACGCACGGCAAGCCTTCAATAGAAAACGCGCACCCGCACGTCAGTTGCGACGGCAAAATCGCAGTAGTGCACAACGGGATTATTGAAAACTACTTGGAGTTGAAGGAAGAACTGAAAACGCATTCTTTCAAGAGCGAGACTGACACTGAAGTGATAGCGCACTTGATTGAAGAAAACTATTCAGGCAACTTGAAGGAAGCAGTGCTGAAGGCGATAAAAAAACTTGTTGGCGCGTACGCGCTGTGCGTAGTGCACGAAAGCAAGCCCGACGAGATTATTGCAGTGCGAAGCGGAAGCCCTCTCGCGCTCGGAATAGGAGTTGGAGAAAACTTTGTCGCTTCAGACGTTTCAGCATTCATTGAACACACGAAGAAAACGGTTTACTTGAATGAAAGAGAACTTGCAGTAGTAAAGAAGAATGGAGTGGAGTTGTTTGACTCTGAAGGAAAGAAAAAACAACTCGCGATAGTTGAAGTGAATTGGGACTTGGAGCAAGCGCAGAAAAGCGGTTTCAAGCACTTCATGCTGAAAGAAATATTCGAGCAACCGCGCACTGTAGAAGAAACGTCTAAAATAAAAATAAACGCAGAGTTGAAAGCAGACAAAATTTTCATTACTGCCTGCGGTACTGCTTCGTACGCCGGGCTTGTTGGAAAATACGTGATAGAACGCTTGGCGCGCGTGCCTACAGAGTGGGTGCTCGCGTCAGAATTCCGCTATTCAAACCCGATAGTTGGCAGGAAAGACTTGCTCGTGGTAATTTCACAGAGCGGAGAAACTGCGGACACGCTGGCTGCGCTTCGGCTCGCGAAAGAAAAAGGCGCGCGCACTCTTGCAATAGTTAATGTAGTGGACAGCACTATAGCGCGCGAAGCTGACGACGTTGTTTATACTCGAGCGGGGCTTGAGATTGGAGTTGCTAGCACTAAAGCATTCACTTCCCAGCTTGTCGCACTCTATAAAATCGCTGAGAAAATGAGCGGAAAAAAGATGGACTTGAGCGGAATTCCGAAAGCAATAGAAAAAATTCTTGCGAAAGACAAGGAAATCACTGAAATCGCGCGCAAATACTTTAAAGTGTACAACTTCCTCTTTCTAGGAAGGGACGTGAATTACCCCATTGCGTTGGAAGGAGCATTGAAAATGAAGGAGATAAGCTATATTCACGCTGAAGGCTACGCTGCAGGAGAAATGAAGCACGGCCCAATCGCGCTCGTGACAGACGAAGTGCCCACTGTTGCCATAGCAGTGAATGACGAAGTGAAAACAAAAATAATAAGCAACATTCAAGAAATAAAAGCACGCAACGGGAAAATAATTGCAATTGCAACTGAAGGAGACACTGAAATAAAAAAACACGCGAACGAAGTAATCTACGTGCCGAAAACAGACGCTTTGCTCACGCCACTCCTTACCGTAATACCACTTCAACTTCTTGCGTACCACACTGCGGAACTCCGCGAATGCGACATAGACAAGCCAAGAAACCTGGCAAAGTCAGTTACAGTGGAGTAAGGAAAAAACGCGCTGAAAGCAGGCTACGCTATTTCATGCCCTCTAATCCGACGGGAACGAGAGGATAATGCTTAATAAAGATTGCATGCGAGGTTGTAAGAATTGAATAGATTCGCGTTTGTTAGAGGGGTGGTTGAAGTGAACGAGCAGGTTAGGATTGGAAAAACGTTCGTGTGCGAGTGCGGGAAAAGCTTTGCGTTCGACTTGGCGACTGAAGCGAGCATTGAAAACATCAGCGTCACAGTCAACTGCCCGAAGTGCGGGTCAAGCCACTACTTAACGGCAGAAACGCTGCTGAAAAACATTTCGAAAACAACGAGTTCAACAAGTTCGTACTCTGCAAGTTCAACCAGTTCAAGCGGAGGAATGGGCATGTTCGACTCTCCGCTGGACACGCCTAGTTCAAGCTCGTACTCGAACGAAAGCACTTCAAGCGAATCGAAAGACGAGAGTTACGTTCCGCTAATGGAATTATTCGAGTAGAAATAGAGAAGAAGGCAAGCAAACGTTTGTTTAAATAAATTATTCAAGCAGGGTGGTTGAGTTGGATTCAAACAAGGCAGCAAACATGATTGCTGGAATTATGGGCATGGCGCTGCTTGCAGCGTTGTTCCTCGTGTTCAGAGCATACGTCGCAGGGGAAACAGGCCAGACCACAATGGAGTACTTGAAAGGATTCGGGTTGCCTGCAGTGCTGAGCGTCATAATACTGCTTGCATCAATAATTTTGAGGCACGTGCTATTCATTTTCCTTGATTACTTGCTGAAAGACTATTCGCCGAGCTTGATGAAGCTAAGCAGGACGATGGTCTCAATGCTGCTCATATTCATCACTCTAATCCTTATTACGGCAGTGTTCACGCAAGACCACTTGATACTGTCAGTGGTAGTCGCAGGAGTGCTTGCGATTGCGTTAATCTCGTCGAGAAACGCAATGGAAGATTTTATTGCAAGACTGCAATTGCTACTCAACCCGTTAATCGACATTGGAGATTATATTGAAGTAGAGGGAGAGAAAGGAAAAGTGATCGAATTCGGGTTGATTTACACTGCAATCAGGAGGCATGACAAGAAGATAGTGTTGATTCCGAACAAAGAGTTTACGAACAAGAAAGTAATCAACTACTCGAAATCGCCTCACTTGAGAGTGCAGGACTGTGTAGAGCTTGGAGTAAGCATGAGGGAAGCATTGAAGATAGTGAAAAAACTCGAGCAAGCGCTTGAAGACGAAGGGTTTGACAAGCAACGCGCGTGGCTCTCGCAAGAAGGAGACAAAATGAAAATATTCGCGTGCATTGACATTGACGACCCGGCGAAAATACAACAGGCGTCCAACGAGTTGACGAAGCAACTCAGAAAAATAGCAACCCAGCACGGAGCAGCGTAAAACATGAGACTAACTCCAACGAACAAAACCAGCTTGAAGAAAGAGCTGGGATTGCTCGGAAGTTTTTCAATTGGATTCGCGGACGTTGGGGCAGACATTTTCCTCGCTTTAGGACTAATTGCAGCTTACGCTGGAGGCGCGATGCCTCTCGCCATACTCGTCGCGTCATTCGTTTACGCTTGCACTGGCCTGGCGTACGCCGAGCTCGCGTCAGCAATTCCAGTAGCAGGAGGCGCGGCAGCGTACGGAAAAAGAGCGTTCGGAAACCTCGCAGGCTTCATAGGCGGCTGGGGCTTGGTGCTTGACTACACGATAGACATTGCGTTGTTCGCAGTAGCAGCAACAGGGTACTTGACTTTCTTCTTCCCGTGGATAAGAGAATCATTCGCGATAGTAACAGCAGGGCTGATACTGCTGCTCGTGATACTCAACTTGTTCGGAATAAAAGAATCATCAGCATTCAACTCCGCGCTCACTGTCCTCGCGCTCTTGGTAATAATCAGCCTGCTCGGGCTAGGGTTTGGCACGACGTTCTCGCTCGAAAAATTCACTTCATACATTCAGCCCATAAGCGAAACTCCAGGCTGGAACAACTTTTTGTACTCGATAACGCTCGCCATGGTAACATTCATTGGAATTGAAAGCATTTCGCAAGCAGCAGAAGAAACGAAAAACCCTGAAAAAATAATTCCGAAAGCAAGCGGGCTCGCAGTCCTCCTCGTAATAGTATTCGCGCTCGCAATATCAATAATGGCGCTCGGAATAGCAACTCCTGAAGAATTGAAAGAAAGAGTGGACAACCCGCTCACTGCAATCGCACTGAAACTCCCGTTCGCTGAAATAGTAGTGCCGATAATCGCGTTCGCAGGATTCATCATTTGCTACGTGTCAAGCAACACTGGAATAATCGGCGTGTCGCGCGTCGCGTACGCGCTAAGCAAAAACAATTTGATAACGAGAAAAATGAGGTGGGTGCACCCAACGTTCGGAACACCCTGGGTGACAATAATATTCTTCTCCGCAATCGCGCTCATACTCGCAGCATTCGGCGACATGTACTTGCTTGGAGAATTGTACGCGTTCGGCGCGCTCACCGCATACTTTATCGCGAACGTCGCAGTAATCAAGCTGAGGTTCGCGGAACCAGAACTGAACAGGCCGTTCAAAGTCCCGCTGAACATTAAAGTAAGCAGAATGACAGACGTGCCAATAATTTCAATCGCAGGCGCGATAAGCTGCCTCGCAGTATTCGCTCTCGTCGCGCTCCTCCACGAACAAGGAAGAATACTCGCAGGCGCGTGGTTCGTGGTAGGAATAGCGTACTACGTAGCCTACACGAGGTACAAAGAATACCTTCCAGAAATAGACTCGTTCATGGAACAAACGGCAAAAAAGAAAGAAGCGACAATCCTCTTCCCAGTAAAACTCGTGAAAGACGAAGAAGACGCGATAGACATGCTCGAAAATGTTTATCACCAAACAAAACTGCCAGTAACGCTGCTCCACGTCACGCAACTCCCTCCAACCATCCCAACAACAAAAGGAGCACAAGTAAACCTCACGCCACTCGAACAACAACAACTCAACAGAATAAGAGAAAAACTCCAAGAACGCAACGTCGTAGTAAGAATAGCATTGAAAAATGCGCGCAACCTCGCAAACGCAATAAACGAATTCACGCAAGAAAACGACGTGAAATACGTATTCCTCACGAAAGAAGCGCAAACGTCAAAACACGCGCAAGAAATAGAATACTCGACAGACACGCAAGTAATAACATACGAAAAGTAAGAAAGAAACGTTTATAATAATGTAAGTACAGTATATACAGGTAATCACATGGATTACATTTTCACAAAACACGCCCGCCAGAGAATGTATGAACGAAAAATTACTGTGGAAGAAGTGAAAACCACAGTAGGCAAAGGAATGAAATGGTTCGCAGAGCGCGAGGGAAGAAATGGGAGATGGCATGCGAAAATGGGCGCAGTTGAAGTAGTATTTGAAAAAACAGGGAAATGCTTTGTAATCGTAACAGTTTATTGAGGTGAATAAAATGCTTTGCCCCATGTGCAATTCAAAATTAAAAAAAGCGATCGTAAAAGAAGAATATTTAGGCAACGAGTTGGGAAAATTTGAAGGCTTTGAGTGCACAAAGTGCGGCGAAACCCTCTTAACAGAAGAAAGCGTTGCAAAAGCACAACAAAAAGCAAAAGAACTCGGAATATTCGGGCTTGCTGAAAAAACCACGATCGCGAAAAGCGGAAATTCCTTAATAGTGCGGATAAAAAAGAAGGTTGCAGACTATTTAGGACTGCTTGAAGGAGATGAAGTTTTAGTGCACCCAGAAGGCAAGAAAAAATTAGTAGTTGAAGTCGCGAGATAATTGCGTGTTAAACTATTCCAAGTAAATGCTTGGCTTCAACGGTTGTGAAGCAGACGCCTTCTGCGCGTGCGCTTCAACTGCTTCGCTTTCACGAGCTACGGAAACTACAGCCCCGAACTCTCGCGCCAAAAACTCGCGCGCTTCCGCCAGCACTTTTAATTCTTCCTCTTCGCTCAAAACAAGCAAGCTCAGTGAATTCAAATTCTTTAAAAACGCTTGAAGCATTTTCGCAACACTCTTCACATGCTTTTTAATCTCCTCGTCAGCCATAGCACGCTTCATCGCAGAATCAAACTTTTTCTCGTCGCGCGCAATAGAGTAAAGCCTCCGCTTCCACTCGCCAGCAACATACAAGCTAATCTTTCCAACGCGCTCTTTCTTCGTAATCTTCATAATCTGCTGAACATCAGAAATAGTTTGAACAACTATATCTTCAGCCAATTCAGCGCGAGGATTAATCTTTTCAACGCACGCTTTCGGGAAACAAGCAACAGAAGCAAACTTGCTCTCGCCCACGTGCTTCTTCCTCCCCAGCTTCACCCAAAACTCTTCAGCAACATGAGGCATGAAAGGAGAAACGACTAGCGTCCAATACTCCAACACTTCACGCAACACGCGTGAAGAACCGCCTGAACGCTTTTCATGCCACTTTAAATCATTAAACAAGTTATAGAAAAACTCTTGAGTAAGCGCACGCAACTGCAACTCTTCAAACTGGCGCTCTGCATTCGCCACGCGCGAATGCAAGCGCGACAACAGCCACTCGTCAATAGAAGATGGTTGTTTCGAGTTTTCAGTTTCGAGTTTTGAGTCATCAACACCTTCAAGCAAGCCTTCAAAGTAATTCAAGCG
Source organism: Microcaldota archaeon (assembly GCA_016212395.1). Taxonomy (GTDB): domain Archaea; phylum Micrarchaeota; class Micrarchaeia; order Burarchaeales; family JACRGF01; genus JACRGF01. The sequence continues at coordinate 14,612 of JACRGF010000053.1, read as the reverse complement.
CGAAACAATCCCGGACGCGAGCGTCTCGTTGAAATCAGAGTCAGCAGCCAAATCCGCACCTGAAACAACTGAAAAACGAACAACATCAGCGCCGTACTTTGCAATCGCCTTCCTCAAAGGCATGATGTTTCCAAGGCTCTTGCTCATCTTGCCTCCTTCCATTAACACGAAACCATTAGTAACAATCTGTTTAGGCCAGTGAACGCGCGGAAAAACGCCAACGTGGTTGAACACGAAAAAAGTCAAGTGATTGTGAACCAAATCACCAGCAGAATGACGCGAGTCAAGAGGATACCAGTAAAGGAAAGACTCGCGCATTTCCTCCAGCTCTTTGCTCCCCTTTCCCTTGCCCAACAACACGAAATCAAATTCTTCCAAAGAAAGAGGCCTGCCCAGTTTTTTGTTCAAGTGCGCAATCGTGTAAAACACCATGTAAATAGTCGAATCGCTCAACGCTTCAATCATTTGAGTGTCATCAAACGGAAAACGAGTGCCTAACCCGTGAGCACGAGTGCATGCCTTCTGCTTCAGCCAATCAACAGTATAATTATACTCGTTCAACGCCTTCGAAGGAACGATGCTCATTCCATTCAAACACTCATGCGCAAGCTGCTTCCACTCCTCGTTCCCGTAATCAATAAACCACTGGTTGCCAACAACACGCACGAGCACTTGCGCGCCACACCTGCAGAAAACAGGAGTGTTCACAATCTCAGGCATCAAAACAGCATTGCCCGCAGTAAGCAAATCCTCCTTAATCTTGTCCTTAGCAACAATAACTTTCATTCCATCATACTTGCCCACAACCATTACTCCAGTGTGCGCTTCCTTAGAGTAAATCTCTTTAGTCGCTGCTTCAGCCTTCACGTCATTCTGGTCGCGAATGCCCATCTTTTCGCTAATCTCCTGCGCTGGAAAAGAATTGTAACCATCAATCTTCAAAACCTGAACCAACTTCGGAACAGGAATCTTCTTCGAAATCGCGTAATCACGCAACGCAAGAAAATCGTACGGAGCATGAGCAGGAACGCTCATCACAACACCAGAACCGTTATTCGCATCAACAAAAGAAGCGGGGTAGAGAGGAACTGCTTCTCCATTAATCGGGTTAACGCACTTTCCACCCTCGAAAACTTTAGCCCCGCACTCTTCCAAAACTTCAACTTTCCTGTTCAAAAACTCGAACTTGCGCGCAGCCTCTTTCGAAATGTAATAAACTTCACCGTCAATTTTCGCTTTCACGTAACCAACTTTCGGGTTGAACCACACGTTAGTAACCCCGTAAAGCGTTTCAGGCCTGAAAGTCGCAGTGAGAATAAAACCATCCTTGAACTTGAACTTTACGCACACGAATTCCCCAAGCTCCGGATCAACATCGCCCTTCGTGTCATGCGCGCCAACAGCATTCCCGCACTTCGCACACCACGGAACAGGATGCTCTCCACTCTTAATGAAACCCTTTTCTTTCAGCTTGTGAAACTGCCACGTGATAAACGCGTTGAAAACAGCATCGAACGTGTAAAACTTTCTCCTCCAGTCTATAGAAAAACCCATTTCCTTCATTCCAGCCTCAATTTCTCTAGAGAAGAATGAAACGAGTTCTTTCGGGTCAGTCAACTTCAAGCTGACATCACGCGGAATGCCGAAAACTTTTTCAAACAACGAAAGCAGTTCCTCTTCGCGTTCCTTCAAACGAGTAGCCATCGCGAGAATAGGCGTGCCGGTAACGTGAAAACCCATTGGAAACAACACGTTGTAACCCTGCAAGCGCTTGAAACGCGCGTACAAGTCGGTAGTAGTGTAAGTGCGCGCGTGGCCAATATGCTGAGGAGAATTCGGGTAAGGAAACGCAGCAGTCAAGTAAAACTTTTTCCTGCCGTCAGCATCAGGCTCGAAAAGCTTAGCATCAGCCCACTTCCCCTGCCACTTTGCTTCTATTTCACGAAAATTCATGAAAATATTTATCACGAAAACAATTTAAAACACTTATTTATACTTTCGGCTCCTGCTGCGTAACACAGTGAATGCCACCATACCCGTAAACCAAATCCCTGCAAACAATAGGAACGATTTTTCTAGACGGAAAACACTCTCGCAACACTTCAACAGCACGCTCGTCGTTCGCATCATTGAAAACAGGCAAAAGCACTGCGTTGTTGCCAACGTAAAAATTCGCGTAACTCACAGGCAAGCGTCGTTCAGGAATAGAAATTTCCTTAGGCATGGAAAGCTTCAAAACATCAAAACCCTCGCGCTTAAAAATATCAAAATTCTCCTTCAAAACAGAATAGTTTGCATCTGCCTCGTTCTCTTCAAACGCACAGACGACTTTGTTTTTCCCCACGAAACGCGCGAAATCATCAACATGCCCGTCAGTATCATCCCCTGCAACGCCTTCCTTCAGCCAAACTATTCTTTCAACACCAAAAAAATCACGCAAATAATTTTCAATTTCCGTTCTATTCAACTGAGGATTCCTATTCTGGTTAAGCAAGCACTGCTCTGAAGTCAGCAACACGCCATCGCCGTTCACTTCAACAGAACCGCCCTCAAGAACAATGCCAGGGCTGAACGCTTGCAACCCAATTGCTTTCACAATCTCGTCGCCAGTAAAATTGTCTTTCGCCAAATCATCGTATTTCCCGCCCCAAGCGTTAAACGTCCACTTTACCACTGCCTTCTTTTTTTCTTTCTCATTCACGACAAAAATAGGGCAGTAATCACGCATCCAAACGTCAACACTGTCAATGCGGAAAAAAGAAACGTTATCACAACTCACTCCATGCCCGCCTAACTTTCTGCGCACTCTCTCTTCCCAGCCGACATCATCAACCAAAATGTTTACCTTCTCTTTTTCTTGCAACGCACCAACCATTTGGCAGTAAATGCCTTCAACAGAATCAATAATGCTCGGAGGAAAAGTGTCAGGGTCTTTAGGCCAGGAAAGCCATGTAGCCTCGTGCACAGCCCACTCTGCAGGCATGCGAAAACCCAGCTCCTTGGGAGTCGCCGGGTTTTCGGTCTTCAGTCTTCGGTCTTCAGTCTGCAATCTCGAATGCGCGCCGTTAAAATCCATTAAATCACTGCTTCACTCAGTTATTTTCTTGTAAGCTTCAGGCCTGCGGTTGTGGAAGAAACGCCATCCCTCGCGAATGTCTTTCCCGTGATCCAAATCAACTTTAGCAATAACTATCTCTTCACCTTCTTTGCCTCTCGCAATCATTTTTCCGAAAGCGTCTGAAACAAATGAAGAACCCCAAAACTCGATTTTCCCTTCCCTGCCTGTTCTGTTCACTCCAGCAACAACAAGATTATTCGCAATCGCGTGCCCGCGCTGGACATTCGTCCACGCCTCGCGCCAATCCCCTTCCACTTGCTCTATTCCATCTACTCTTCCAATAGCAGTAGGGTAGAAAATAATTTCAGCTCCATTCAACGCGCAAACACGCGCAGCTTCAGGAAACCACTGGTCAAAGCAAACCAGCACGGAAATCTTCCCGAAACTAGTTTCAAACACTTGAAAACCCAAATCGCCTTTAGCAAAATAATTCTGCTCGAAAAAATTCTCATCCTGCGGAACATGCATCTTCCTGTACTTGCCAAGCAACACGCCCTTCTCGCTGAAAACAATTGAAGTGTTGAAAAACTTTCCGCCGGACTTCTCGAAAATAGAGCCTCCAACAACGACAACTTTATTCTCTCTAGCTGCTTTCGACAACGCTTCACTCACTTTACCCGGAATTTCATCAGAAAAAGCTTTTGCTTTCTCTGCTTGAGGAAAATAAAGCGAATTGAACAACTCAGGCAAGCAAACTATCTGCGCGCCTCTAGAAGACGCCTGCTTAATTTTTTCAACAGCCTTTCTCAAATTAAACTCAACATCAGCACTCATGCTCATTTGAACCAAGCCAAGCGTAACTTCACGAGTCATGAAAAAAACTTGCGCAAACAAAGTATAAAACACTTAGCAAAAAGCCTCAAGAGAAACAAGAACGAAAACAATCCAGCCTTGCTTCAACAGCGCGTTTTATTAACCGAGAAAAGCAAACGATTTAGACATGCAAACAGCACAGCAAACAACGCAACAACAAGCACAAACGCGATAGCAAGCACAAAGAACTCCTTTTCGATACACGCACTACACTGAACCTCTCTACGACAGGCTCGCTAAACTAACCGGAATAAGCGAAGAACGCTTGAAGCCAAGAGTGGTCAGAATAAGCGAAGAAAGATGGCCATGGAAAAGACTATATGGAAGATATAGTGCAGTAGACCACTCACTTTTAATGAAACAACATGGAAGCGGGTTCATTGAACAACACGAGCTCGCGCACGACCTGCAGTATTTGACGCGACCGCAGTTTGCAAAAATGGAATTCGACCAGCGTAGCATTAGACCATGGAAGAAAGGAGAAACGCGCGTGTTTCTCGCGAATATTCCAAAAGAAACTTTCAAACGCTTGAAATGTACGCGCACGCGCTAGACGAAAGCCCAGTAGGAAGATCAGCGAGGTGGATTGCAGCAACAGGAGGAATATGGTGGGACTTGCTGTTTTTCGGAGCTGGAAGCCTCTTCTTCAAAGGATTAATCTGGTACGCAGTATTCGTGGCAACCGCCTGCCACGCAGCACTACAACTCCGAAGAGTAAAACTACTCGACAACGCAATCAAAAAATACGGCGCAGACGGGTTTCTCGCGTTGAATTTGCTCGCGTGCCCTGACGCGCTGAGAGCTGGAAGATTGTTAAAAAAAACTCGAGCGAGAAGGCATCATAACAGTTGAAGGCTTCACAAAGAAAGGGGAAGAATGGGTTGCTTCCTTCAAAGAGGAAATTGAAGAATTCCTTTCGAAAGCAATTGAAAACAGGAAGCAAGGCAAAGTGCACGGAGAAACACTGCCGACTGAATGAAAACACGAAACGAAAAAAGGAGGGCATACACGCACAAACTAAACACGCGAACAAAAAATGCAGAAAAAAAATTCAAAAAAAGCAAGCCGGCAAAACGACGAGCGAAACAGAAAAGCATTTAAACAAAGACGCGAGAATTACAACCAAGACGAATTACAAAAACAGAGAGTGGTTTGAATGATGATATTCCAAGCAACAGGCCCGGGAGATGAAACAGCAAAAGCAGCTGAACAAGCAGCAAAAAAAACACGACAAGCAGAAAGAAGAGCACAACGAGCAGCAAAAAAAGCAGCTGAACAAGCAGCAGCAGAAGCAGAAAAAAAAGCAGCAGAAAGGCTTGCAAAACAGAGAGCATCAGCAACGCAAAAAGCGCTGGGTGAAGCAGTAGCAGAACTGCGGACTAGCGGAAGGAACTTATACGCTACAGCTGAAAAAAACTTGGTGGAAGCATTACTGAAAATGTTAGCGAAAGAAAAAGGATTGGAACGCAATGAACTGGATGCAGTAACAAGCGCGCTAACAAAAGCACTTGCAGCAGACACGCCATTAACCAAAGATAAAATTTTAGAATTAACTCGAGAAGCAGCAAAGCACAAAAGCAATTATGCAATACCAGAAGAAAGAATGAAACAATTAGCTGAATTAGTAGAAAAATACGCTTTAAGCGAAACTCCTGGAATAAGAGAAGCCAGGGCGTTAATGCAACAGGCTATGAGAATGGCACGATTCAACTCGCCAGTCCCAGCACCAGTGAACAAAGGAATTTTAGCAGAAGCACTTGCACTGTTCGAAGAGCCTAAACCAAAAGTAGTGGCGGAAGAAGTTCGAGCAGTTGAAACACCAAGCACAGCGAGAAGAGTGGGAGAAGCACTTCGCGCAGCAGCAAAAAGCCCAGCTGCAAGAAAAGCAGCAGTATTCGCAGCCATAGCAGCCGGCGGGTTAATAGTTGCGAACAGAGCTATGGAATTATACGAAGTATGGCAGGAAGCGGACAGGGAAGAAAAAAGAACAGCACCTGCTCCAGTAAGAGAACCTGAAGCAAAACCGCCAGAGCCAAAAAAAATTGAACCGAAAGCAAAACCAACGCGAGTAGAACCAAAAGCAGCAGCACAACCAGCAAGCACGCGACTAAGAATGGGAACGCTGGAGCCACTCGCGAGAGAAAAAGTGACAGCACCAGCCCGCACAGCAGAACTAGTATGGCGAGTAGCAGCAAGACCAGCGCCAATGCAAAGCAGGCCAACTCCAGTTGCAGCACCAGCGCAAGGCGTAAACCCGCAACAAGCATTCAATGAAACGTGGCTGGCGCAACTCGCAACCCAGATAAGAACAGCACGCGAAGAATTGCAGACAGCCAAAGTTGTAGCACCCGCAATCGAGGATAGGCTTGCAAGGCTTGAAAAAGCCGTTGAAGAAAAACGAAAAGCCAACAATTCCGGAGTGAATCCAATGCAAGTCGCTGGAGAAATAAAAAGAGAAGTTCGAAACCCGTTCCACGCAACGTACGCAGAAGTCGAAGGGCTTATAATCAAAAAACGCAGGGAAGGATCACGATTAGCGAGAATGTAAACTGCAACGAGTTTACGTTGGCGCGTTAACTTCTTTTTCCTTTATTCTACTCTCTTCACTATTTTTATGAACCCGTGCTTGGGCTTGTAAAAATCGCCTTTAGTAACGCGGTCGTCTATAAAGCGTTCCACCATTGTAGCGTCTATGCCTGCTTGTTTTGCTTCGTCCATTATTTGCCGAATGTCCACTTCGTCGTACTCGCGCTGCAAGCCTTCAATAATCGAGAGGATTTGGTTGAACTTGTCAACACGGCTTTTCGGCTGGCCTGTTGCAATAATGTCAATGTCAAGCTGGCCAGTCGTCTTGTCCATCGCAATCTGCTTTAACACGAAATCACTCAACTTTATAGCGCGTTCTGCGTCTATAGCTTCCACTCTGTCGCTCAACCTGCTCTTCGCGCTCGCCTCGCTCAAGCGAATCAAGCCTTCAATTTGCCTTGGAGTGATTGGAACGCTTCCGTAACGCTGACCGAGCTTTCTCAAGTCAACATAGTAATCTTTTATCTTGTCATTAGCTTCAGCTAAAAGAATTGGCTTGCACTTTCTGCGCGCGTACGCAATATACTTCCTCAGCAAATCGATCGAGATAGGCCGGCGTTCTTCAACAAGCTTGTCTCCCTCTTTCTTGCCTGCAGCAGTGTGGGAAGCGAGCAGGAAAGTAGCCAACTGCCTGTCCTTCTCCTCGTCGAGAATGTCACGCAAGGGAAAAATCAAGTCGAAACGCGAAAGCAAAGTAGGCGGAATGTCGAACTGGTCCGCAGGAAGCTTGTTCGGGTCGAACCTGCCGAACTTAGGGTTGGCAGCAGCAATAATAGACGTTTCAGCCTTCAACCTCGCGACAATGCCTGCCTTTGCAATGCTTACAGTCTGCGTTTCCATAATTTCGTGCAAAGCAGCCCTATCCTCAGGGTCAATCTTGTCCAACTCGTCAACACCAGCAATACCACCGCTCGCGAGCACGAGCGCTCCTGCTTTTAACACCCAACCGCCGTCACCCAAATCATCTTTCTCGGCAGCAGCAGACAAGCCGGCAGCAGAAACGCTTTTGCCGCTCACGTAAATGCTCTTCGGAGCAATCTCTGTAACATACTGAAGCATCCTGCTCTTCGCACTGCCTGGGTCTCCGACGATAAGCAAGTGAATGTCGCTCCTAATCTTGCCTCCTTCAGGCAAGCGCTTGTCAGGATTGCCGCCGAACAACTGGAGCGCGACAGCCATCTTGATTTCTTCATACCCATAAATAGACGGGGCAATAGACTGGATGATTTTCTCGAACACTTGCGGATCACGCGCGATAGCAACAATCTTGTCTTCCTCCTCCTTGGAAATTTCTATTTCTTCAAACTCGCGCTGAATATTGCGAATGTGCATCACGTCAACGTACTTCAAGTAAACCCCAGTCTTCTCGCCAACCTTAATGGGAGGACGAATGCGCATGACGCCAGTAATCTCAACGTTGTCACCTGGAACAACAGAGTTCACTAAATCATCTTCAAGCAACAACTCCATCCTGCCAGCAGGCGCGCCTCCGCGCACGCGCTCAAGCAACTCCTGAATTTCAACGCGCTGAATGTTCACGAAATAACTCTGCTCTTCAACAAGCTTCACGCGCCGCTTGCACGCCTCGCACACTTCAAGAGGCTTAGCCTTCTTCGTCATTGGAACCTTGTACTCCGCATCACAGTGAAGGCACTTGTAAAAAGCAATTTCAACGCGAGGACGCACTTCAGCACGCTTCGTGATAATCCCGTGCAGGCAAATCAAGCGCTCTATCTCAGCAGCGCCGGCATCCTGAATCAACAACGTCTGGTCAGGCAAATTGAAAAAACGAACGTGCGCGTCAAACTCCTCGACAGTCTTGCCTGCAACCAAGCCGGACAACGCCTTCTCCGCACACCACACTATCTTGTCAGGCTTCCTCAACAACTCGTCAGCCAACTCAACGCTCCACGAATCCAAATCAGAGTAATCAACATTCAAACTCTTCTTGCGAGGATAAACAGCAAGCAAAACGTTAATCTTCTCTAAATACTTAGCCTCAAAAAAAGACTCGAACTCCCGCACTACAACATCCAAATCCTCAGCCACAAACAACACCTTAAACAGTTTCGAGTTTCGAAGTTCTGAAGTTTTGCACTGCCCAAAACTACAAAACTCCTAAACTTCGCGTTGGCTTCCACTCACCAAACCCACACACATGCGCTTCAAAGGAAGAACAAATTTGAAGCGCGCATTATAAATAATTTCTGTTCCCCCTCACGCGCAAACAAGAGGTATTTAAAAGAGAGGCGCGCATAACTTTTACAAATTCCATAACGTGAAAATAACTTATTGCTTGAAACGGTGGTTTGAATAGTCGAGAAAATACTTATAACAGCAGCATTGCCTTACGCGAACGGCCCGCTTCACTTAGGACACTTGAGGTCAACATACCTGCCCAGCGACGTGTACGCGCGCTTCCAGCGCTCGCGCGAAAACGACGTCGTATACGTGTGCGCAACAGACGAGCACGGAACGCCAATAGTCGCTTCAGCAGAGAAAGAAAAAAAGACGCCCCAGCAGTTCACTGACTACTACCACGAAAAAGACGAAAGGGAATTCAAACAGCTGGGCTTCTCGTTCGATGCGTTCCACCGCACTTCTTCCAAAGAAAACAAGGAAATGACGCAGCATTTTTACAGCAAGCTAAAGCAAAACGGCTTCGTGTACGAACAGGAAATAGCGCAAGCGTACTGCGAAAAATGCTCGCGCTTCCTGCCAGACAGGTTCGTGGTTGGAACGTGCCCGCACTGCAAAAGCGAAAAACAATACAGCGACTACTGCGACGCGTGCGGAAAAGCACTCCACGCAGGAGAAATAATTTCCCCACAATGCTTAGTGTGCGGGACAACGCCAACAACCAAGACGACGAAACACTTTTTCATCGCGCTCTCGAAATTCTCTTCAAAGCTGAAAGAATGGCTTTTGAAGAATGAAAACCTGCAAAAACAAGTGCTCAACTACATAATAAACTGGATTGACAGCGGGCTGAAAGACTGGGACATTACGAGAGAACTCGAATGGGGCGTGCCAATTCCAAACGCGCCTGGGAAAGTGTTCTACGTGTGGTTCGACGCGCCAATAGGATACGTTTCCTCAACAATCGCAGCAAAGCCGAAAGACTGGCAGGACTACTGGAAAAACGGAAAAGCGAAAACAATCCACTTCATAGGAAAAGACATTATCTACCACCACTTCCTATTCTGGCCTGCAATGATCATGGGCGCAAATGACAACTTTAACTTGCCAACAGCAATTCCAGTGCGAGGCTACCTCAACTTGGAAGGAGGAAAATTCAGCAAAAGCAAAGGCCACTTCGTGTCAATAGAAGACTACTTGAAAGAATTCCCTCCAGACTACCTCCGCTACTACGAAACAATAATCACTCCATACTCGACGGAAGACGCTGATTGGTACTGGAAAGACTTTCAAGACAAGATAAACAACGAGCTCGTGGCAAACATTGGAAACTTCATCCACCGAACGCTCGTGCTCGTAAAAAAACTCAACAACTCCGAAATACCAACGCCAAACAAATTAGAAGAACGCGACGAGGAAACGCTGAAAGCAATAGAAAAAACAAGCGAAAAAACAGCGGAACTATTAGAGCAATTCGAGCTCAAAGACGCGCTCGAGCAGATACTGCACTTGTCCTCGGAATTAAACAAATTCTTAAGCGACCGCGAACCATGGAAAAACAAGGACAAGAAGCAAACAGCAAACACGCTCTACGTGTGCACGAGAGGAGTAACCGCGCTCGCAGTGCTCCTCGAACCATTCCTCCCGTTCTCCTCGAGAAAAATCTTTCAAATGCTCGAACTGGAAGAAGAACAACTCAAATGGAAGAACGCAGGAAAAGAACTCTTAAAACCGAACACGAAAATAAAAGAAGCAACCCACTTGTTCAAAAAAATCCCTGACGAAAAAATAAAACAGCTTGAAGAAAAACTGAAGAAAAAAAACTGACGAAACAAAACAACGCGCAAACAACCACAAAAAACAAACAATAAAATAACTGCAAGACCATCTTAGCAAAACTACTGCAAACCGCATAAGTAATGCGGTTTGCAACTAGCAAACCACGAGAAGGAGTTATTAGACTTTTGTCGCATTACTTTCGTGGTTTGCTATAGTTGAAACGGCAAACCTCCCGCGTATATAAAGCTTGGCGAACAAAATTATGCAAACAAAGAAAACTTGAAAAACCACTTGTTCTACTGGGCCCGTAACTCAGCTTGGCTAGAGTGTCTGGCTTTTAACCAGAAAGCCACGGGTTCAAATCCCGTCGGGCCCGCTAACAGTCCTGAAGTTGTTTTGAGTGGTTTTGTATTGTTCTGAATAGTTTTGTCTGATGTTGTTTCGAGCTGTTCTGAGGTAGTGCTTGAATGAAGATTGAAAAACACGCTGTTTTTGAAGGCGTTTACTGGGTTTTCGCTGAAGGAAAAAAGTTTCTCGCCACTAAAAGCACTATCAAGAATTTCAAGATTCACGGCGAGCAATTGTTCGAAAGCAAGGGAGAGCAGTTCCGCGCGTGGGACCCGTACACGAGCAAGCTCGCAGCAGCAATAGTTAAAGGCTTGAAAACTTTTCCGTTCAAGAAGGGAACGCGCGTGTTGTACTTGGGAAGCGCGAGCGGAGTAACGCCCTCTTTCATTTCAGACGTTATAGGAACTGAAGGGCTCATCTACTGCGTCGAGTTCGCTCCGAGAGTAATGCGTGAGTTCCTCATGAAATGCGAACGCCGCGAGAACATGCTTCCCATAATGGGAGACGCGCGAAGGCCTGACACTTACGAGGAAACGATAGAAGGAAAATCGGATGTTTTATATGAAGACGTTGCACAGCCTGACCAGGCGGAAATTCTCGTGAAAAACGCTGAAAAACTGCTCAAGCCAGGCGGAAGTGCGTTCTTGGCAATAAAATCCCAAAGCATTGACGTGACGAAACCGCCGAGGCAAGTGTTCGCGCAAGTGCTCGCGAAACTCGAAGAAAAATTCAACGTGCTCCAAGCAATAGAACTCGAACCGTTCGACAAAGACCACTTGTTCGCCGCGCTGACGCTGAAAAAATAAAAGAAAAAAAAAACTTTTGACGCATTATTTTCTCTTCTTCTCCGATTTGCGTTTTCTTCTGCCTTCCTCGAAAAACTTTGTGATGATGTTTTCACGCGAACGCTTCAAACCGAGCTTAATCAAGAAGAACAACACTACAGCGAGCACTGCAACTGCAAGCAGGCGCACGTCCATAAAGTCTTCAAGCCGAGCTGGAACGCGCAAGACGTACTCTTCAACAACACGCTCTTTCACTCCAGGCACTTGCAGGGAAGCAACGTAAACAGCCAAAGGCTTGTCAACCTCCCTGCCGTCGTACTTGAGCCTCGCGATAATATTGTAAATTCCCGGGCGCGTGGAATTGGAAGGAGTCACTTCAAAATTCATTGCGCCCTGGCCTCGTGCGCTCAAAAACAACGAGAAAACGCTCGGCTGAACCTGCCAGCCAAGCGGGCCAACAAGCAAAACCTCGACAGAATGCGGGCGCGTGTCAGAATTAAACAATTCAAGCGAAACGCTCGAAGAATTTCCAGCGTACAAGTTCGGAGCGCTGAACGCGCCGATAGAAATCTTTTCATCAGAAACGCCTGAAATCACGAGAACGTCCGGGGAAACCCACTTCACGAAATCCGTGTACTTGTCAACACGCTTTCTCAACTCGTAGTAAAGGTTAATCGTCTTGTTCGGCTCCATCAACTCAAAATCCCAGCGCACGATCGGGTCGTCCTGCACTACTACAGTAGGAGGAGTCAAGAAAGTCACGTTCTTAGCGCTCAACGCCAAATCCTTGCTTATCACTTCATACACTTGAACGTAGCGAAGCGTTTCAGGCTGCGTGTTCTTAACCTCCAAACCCACAGTGGAAACGTTCCGCAAATTGTCGAAAGTAATAGAACGCGTTACAGAAGGACGCTTTGAAACACTCGCGTCAGGCGCGCGAGCGACGCGCACTATCAACGGGTAAGAAACAACAGGCGACTCCGCATCGCCAGCAAACACTTCAACAACGAAATTGTAATAGCCTTCCTCAACGTTTTCAGGAATTTTAATAGGAACGACAAGCGTTTCCACCTCGGCAGTTGAAACGCGCGAGTCGGAGAAAGACGGAATCCTACCTGAAGACTCGCGCACTGAAACCCTCAACAAAACCTGCCTGCCTGAAGGGTTTTCAACAACCGCAAAAGCCAAAACAGTGGAAGAAGGCGTTGCTTCAACGTAGAAAGGAAACTCGGACAACACGAAATCCTGCTTCACGCCCTCCTCAGCCTTCCTCAACTCCTCCTCAACAACCTTCAAAACCTCCTCGAAAGTAGGAGGGTAAATAACGCCGGCACTGCCACCCCCACCCCCGGAAACAGACGCCTGCCGCTCGCTCACAATAAAAGAAACGCTTGCGTTCCGCGAAACGTTGCCCGCAACAGCAAACACGCGCGCTTCAAAACTCCCGGCACTAGGCGGAGTCCAGCTCTTCGAAAGCACCGCGCTCTCCAAAAGAGAGAGAGTAAAATTATTGAAAGAAAGGTTTTCAACAAGAGAACCAGCCCGCCTGACTTCAATATAGGAAGAAACATCAGCAAGCAAATTCCCTTCATTAGCTATTTGAAGCGAAAAACCAACGCTCTGCCCAACCTCCAACGAAGACGGCGAAACACTGAAACCGGAAACGCTCACGTCAACCAAACCATTCACGCTCGCAGAAACAGTAGTCGACATCGTAGAAGAATTCGGCAAGCCAACAACGAAAACGCAGAAACCGAATACGAACAGCAAGCAAAGCAAAAACTTCATTCAAAACCAACCCAGAACAATTCAAAACCCATGAAACGACAGATCGAAACCAGTCAAAACAACTGCAAAACTATTCAGAACCACTCAAAACAACTCAAAACCACATCAAACAAAACCCTCGAAACAAAACCGACTACAAAACCTCAAAACCTCGAAACTTCAAAACCACCTAAACAAAACTACTGCAAAACCACGCAGGCGAAACTCTCGAAACAAAAAACATTCACTGAAAACATATAAGACTATTTCTAAGAGCCGCAACTAACCCTTAAAAAAAATAAAAGAAAGAAAAAAGAAAAAAATAAGCGGTTACTGCACGCTTGAAGGCTGCTGAGGCGCTTCCTTCCTGGGCTTGAAAGCCTTTACCGCCAGCACGATGACTGCCAACAACAACACGGCAATCACAGCGTACAACAACAAGTTCTGGTCCAACGCCAACCCGCCTGCAACAGGAGTTGCTGAAACGTTCGCGCCTGCATTCGCTTCAGGAGTTACAATCTGCTCGCTGTACGTCTTGCTTACTACGGCAACCTTGTAATTGAAAGACCTCGACTGCTGAAGCGAGACCGTTCCACTCTCGCCGAACCAGCTCCCGAAAGCGCCAATAGTCACGTCATAAGCATCACCGAGCTTCGCGTCGTTCGCAACGCGAATGGTAATGTTCACAGGCTTAACCTGCAAGTAACCCTTTCCACTCGGAGACATGACGTACCGGTAACCAGGCGCAGGAGTTTCCGGAATAGCGTCAAGCAAAGGCATGGGCTCGCTGTAAAGATTCTCGTCAAACGTCGTGATAATCCCGCTCACGTTCAACACAACCTCGTGCAAAGCAGGGTCGAAATCAACAGCCCAGCCTTCAGGAACGACTTCCTCGTTCAAATTAATGTGCGTATTCCTGTCACCGTAAGCACTGTCAATAAAAAAGAACACGGTGATGGTAATATTCTCGCCTGGCTCTGCAACCAAATTCTTGTTCTGCTGAATAGTACCAAAATTATACTGCGCAGCAAAAAAACTTCCAGCCAAACAAACGAAAAACAAAAACACTGAAAACAACTTACGCATTGCAACCAACCTCTCACCTTAAACAACTACTACAACTACTCAAACAACTCACGGAGTCCCGCCGTCCTGCACGACGCGAATGTTCAACGAACCAGTGTAAGAACCCGCAGTCTGCGCGGCAGGCACGTCAAGCCAAAACCACAAGTTAACAGTCCCACTCACAGCCAAATTCTCGTAAAAACCATTATTCG
>JACRGF010000050.1 GCA_016212395.1 Microcaldota archaeon | reverse complement strand
TCAAGCTGGGCTACCCTCAACCTCAATTCTTCAACTTCATTCATCTCTAATCGCCAAACAGCTTTCGACGAAAAAGAATTTCCACTTTTCGGTCAAAAACCACACGTCGGAGCTCCGACGCAGCTAAACACATACCATTTTAAGAGAAAAAACAGGCTTTTCAGCAGCACGCGGTTAATAAGGTATTTTGCCTTTTCTGGTATTAAACAGTTTGTTTTTTAAGGAGAGGAAGAGTTTCGACGTGGGAATAGGGCGTGCTCAATCAGATTTTTCGAAGAGCGTCCTCCGATCATTTATTTTCGCGTTAATAAAGAGAGCGTTTCTACGTGGCGCGTGTTTGGGAAGAAGTCCCATGCTTCAACCCATTCTGGGGCGAAGCCGTGTTCTGCGAACCACTCGAAGTCGCGTGCTTGCGTGGCGGGGTTGCAGGAAGAGTAGATGATGGATTGGGAGGCGAGCATAGAAGCGCGCATTATCACTTTCTTGCTTAGCCCGGAGCGGGGCGGGTCGAGAATAACGTGGTCGAACTTTTTTTCCTGCGCGAGCAGCTGCTTCATTGCTATCCGCGCGTCTCCAGCGAAGAAAGAAGCGTTTTTCACGCTGTTCAGCTCGGCGTTCACGTTAGCAGTTCGTATTGATTCTTCTTCAAGCTCAACTCCGGCAACTTCGCTTGCTTTATCGCTCGCGATTATTCCGATAGTGCCCACTCCGCAAAACGCGTCGAGTATGCTCGAGTTTTTTTCTACAAGAGAATTTATTTTCTCGAACAGTTTTTCAGCCTGCAGCGGGTTCGTCTGGAAGAACGCGTTTGCAGGCACGCGGAATTTTTTTCCGCACGTTTTCTCTTCGTAAAAATCGCTTTTGAAAACTTTGTATATTCTTCCGCGCGAAACGTCTGATTGCCCGTTGTTCTCGCTGAAGGCTATTGAAGCGAACGGGAATTCTTCACGCAGTTCAAGCGCAATGGAGGAAAGCTTGCTGTTTTCCTCGCTGTTTTTCTCTTCGCTTGCTGAAGTTACGAAGTTTATCAGCGCGCTTTCCTCGTTTTTCGCTTCCCGCAACACGACGTAGCGGAGGAAGCCTTCGTGGCTCGTGAAGTCGTAGTCTTTCACTGCGCGTTGGGTGAGTTTTTGTTTTATCGCGCGCAGGAGGTTGTTGCTTTTCTCTCCTGAAATAAAGCACTCGCTCGCGTCTGCCACGAGGCTGAACGAGTTTTTTTTGCGCATGCCGATGCTTCCGTGCGAGCACGCGTAATCCATTTTGTTGCGGTAAAAGTATTGAGATGGCGCAGGATGAAATTTTTTGAAGAGAGAAGGGAAAAGCTGTTCGAGGAATTCTTTTTTCGCCTGCGTTTGAAGTTCAAGGGGGACGTGCTGGAAAGAACAGCCTCCGCACACTCCAGAGAGCGGGCAGCGGGCCTGCTGTTTCTCGGCAGTTTGAATGAACGCATCGAACGAAGCGTTTGCTTCGGAAATGCGTTCGCCTAGTTCTGTTTTCATGCAAAATCACTGTTGGTTAGAATTGAGAGTCAAAGCGTGCGAGTGTTGGGTTGGCATTGTTTTTTCCCGCTTGTTATGTTTTGTTGCTTGTTGTTTTCAAGGTTTGCTTTTCGTTTGCCTGTGCAGGGAGTAGTAGAGAATGTTGAGCAAGGGGATTGCGTAGAACGAGACTGCAAAGCCTGCGATAAAGCCTGTAGCGAGGCGGAGGTCGTTCGTGCTGTAGCGCAAACCTATGAACGGCAACGCAATGCTGTAGTAAGATGCAAGTTGAGTCAAGCCGTCTATCGCCATTGGAGCTATTGCGAGCGCGAGCCAAGCCCAGTGCGGAATTTTCCTGCTTGTTGCTCGCGCGAACAGCGGGAACGCTAGTGCTGAAGCGAACATTCCGAAGTAGATTGCGAAACAGCGCGTGCACACCGCAAATTTTTCTCCGAACGCGAACAAAGAGCGTTGCGGAAGCTGGTGGCATGAAAGCGAGTAGGCGGCATATGAAACGCCTGCAATGGTTTCGAATAGCCCGCCGAGCGATTCTAATAATGGAGTGACAACTACGCTGAACAATATTAATAGTGTGAGGGCGAGGTAGAAATAGTAGGCGAGTTTTGAATCACCTTGCAGTTGATTAGAGCGGTTTTGCGTGTGAAGTTTTGAATAGTCTTGAATAGTTT
This sequence comes from Microcaldota archaeon, assembly GCA_016212395.1. Taxonomy (GTDB): domain Archaea; phylum Micrarchaeota; class Micrarchaeia; order Burarchaeales; family JACRGF01; genus JACRGF01. The sequence continues at coordinate 14,011 of JACRGF010000050.1, read as the reverse complement.
TGTCTGGCTGGTTGCGAGCCTGTTTTGTTTCAGTGCTTTTGTTTTGCTTGCTTGTTTCAGTGTTTTTCACGTTTTAACTGTTTGGCGTGAAACATTTAAAAATTCTTGAAGAAAAGAAAATTGTTGTGTGGGTTGTATGGGCAAGCGCAAAATAGACGTTTCAGTTATCGTTCCTGCTTTCAACGAGGAGAAGTATTTAGGGGAGTGTTTGAAGAGCATTGCCGCGCAAAAAACGAGGATGGGTTTCGAGTTAATTGTTTCAGACGGCGGGAGCACTGACAAGACTGTGCGGATTGCTGAAAAGTATGCTGACGGGATCGTAGAGTGCAGGAAGAGAGGCATTTGGATTGGCAGGAACACTGGCGCGAGGAAAGCGCGCGGAAAAGTGCTTGTGTTCGTTGATGCTGACACACGCATTCCGCCTAATTATTTGGATGCAGTGCACGCTGTTTTGCGTGACGAGCGCATTGCCGGAGTATCGTGCGCGTTCAGGTTTGATGAGCAAACGAGGAGCTTGAAAGTGATAGAGGAATTGTCGAACAAGTACCTTTTGCTTAAGGGAAGCATTGGCAGGGGCGAGATTTTGGGTTTCAACAACGCGGTGCGCGCAGAAACGTTTTGGCGAGTAGGTGGGTTTCCAGACAGGCCGCTTGAAGACGGCGCGCTCGCGAAAGAATTGTTGAGAGTGGGAAGCGTCGTGTTCCTGCCAGAACCGCGCGTCATAACTTCTTCAAGGAGAATGAAAAAAGGCGGGACGTTCAACTCAGCTATTTACTACGCTAACTTGATGGTGCTGACGCAGTTCAAGCGCATTCCGCTCCAGGAATTGTTCAAGTACAAAAACTATTTGCCCATAAGGTGAACGGAAAGAGAGAGAAAATAGTGGTTGAAAAAAAATAGGCGAAAATAATGGCGAAAATAAAACCATTCAAAGGCTACACTCCAAGGAAAGGGTTGAGCGCAGAAGAATTGCCGAAGAGAGTCGCGCCTCCTTACGACGTTATTTCACCAGAGCTCGAGCGCGAATTGAAGGAGCATGAGTTCAACATCACGCACGTTACGCTTGGGGACAAAGAAGGAAAGTATGCGGGCGCTGCAAAAAAATTGAGAGAGTGGATTGCGAGCACGGAGTTGCAGCAATGCGAGCACCCTGCAGTTTACGTTTACGCGCAAACGTTCGACACTCCGAAGGGAAGGAAGACGCGCACTGGGTTCGTGAGCCTCGTGCAAATCGAAGAGTTTGAAAAAAAAGTTATTCTTCCGCACGAGTTTACGCTTCCAAAGCACAAAGAGGACAGGTACCTTTTCTTGAACGCGACGAACGCGCACGTGGGCCATATTTTCGCTGTTTACGACGACGAAAAAGGGGAAGTGGACGGAATTTTGGAGAAGAACAAGACGAATGAAAATTTGCTTCTTGACTTCGCAGCGCGCGATGGAGTCCGCCACCAGTTGTGGAAAATCATCAGCAAGGCGGACATTGAGGCGATTCAAAAGAAAATGCATTACACGAAACTGTTCATTGCAGACGGCCACCACAGGTACGAAGTGGCGCTTCAGTACAGGAATGACATGAGGAAGAAAACAAGGAAGAACAGTGGGGAAGAGGATTTTGACTACCGCTTGATGACGCTCGTCAACATGAGCAACGAAGGACTGGTAGTTTTTCCTACGCACAGGATAGTGTTCGGAGTGGATGAAGGAAAGATAGGAGGACTGGCAGGAACGCTTGAAAAAAACTTTAGCATAAGAAAATGCACTTCGCAGAGTGAACTCGTTGAGTTTGTCGAGAACGGGCCTGTGCATACCATCGGCTTTTATGACAAGAAGAATGGCGCGTTTTTTGCAGCGAGTTTGAAAGACGTGAAAACAATGGATGAGAGAATTGGAAAGGACAATCCGACGAAGGATTTGGATGTTACTATTCTGCATTCTCTTGTTTTAGAGGACGCACTGGGAATAACAAAGCAAATGCAGGACGCGAAAACGAATTTGGATTACGTGAAGGGAACGAAGGAAACTTTCGAGGAAATGAAGAAAGAAGAAAAGTATCAGTTGGCATGCATCCTGCGCGCTACGAGCGTGCAGGAAGTAAAGAAAGTAGCGGAAAAACTAGAGAGAATGCCGCAAAAGTCAACGTTCTTCTACCCGAAAGTGTGGGACGGCTTAGTGCTGAACTTGATGAAAGTGTGAATGGTGAAAGACGGACTGATGAGGATTCATTATCTTAAGAAGAGGGAGCCTGGGTTTGCGAGGACTGGTTATAAGGCTTGGCTCAGCGTGTGTTTTCAACTGTCTTTTTCCCGGAATCTCTTTTTGTCTTTTTTTATTTGGGATTTTAGTGCGTAGGCGCCGTGTGGAGTGCGCTTGACTTTAGCGCTTTCAATGCTTTTCGCTTTGTGGAAGATTATTTTGTTTCCGTAAAGAGAGAGAATCTTTGCGATTCGCCTCGCCCTCGCGTTTCGCTTCAATTCATTCCGCGTTATGCGTTCCTGCAAGTTCACTGTCCGGCTGAAAATGGTGTTGACAACGTGAATGTGCCCGCTTGGCTGCCATTTTATTGCCCAGCGCTCTTCAGCAGTCCTGCAACTGTAATAAAAATCGTTCGTGCCAAGAAATGCGCGAATTGCCTTAGTGAGGACCAGTTGGGGCTGCTCGAGAGTCGTAGCCTTTCGTTCATCACTGGTAGGCACGTAGTATATTTCCTTGAATGGCGTTGGAAAAAGCGCGAGCGCAACGGCCATCGCACTGATTTTCCGCATTGGCAGCTCTTTGCGCAAGTCCTCTCGAGTAATTATTTGCCTAACCAGCATCGTTCAGCACCTTCTCAAAATCCGCGAAACAATCTTTGTCGGTTATCATCATTCTCAGCTCTTCCACGTCATCTGGCCTTCCGCATTTCTTGAGCATCTTCTTGACCTCACCCGGACCTGCATTGAACTTGCGAAAGATTGCAAATACGTCATAGATGTCACGTGCTTTCCTGCGTTCACGATACGCATCTTTTTTCATATCGAGCAGATCATCGAGCGTAGCAACCTTTAATATCGCACTGCCAACCTTGCGCTCTTCAGGTTCAGCTAATCTTCTTTCAGGAATAAAAATTTCCACTTTTATTGAAACATCTTCAAATTGCAGTATGAATTGATTCGAGAACGCTGCCCTCAGCGTGGTGTAACCTGCCTTGGACAGCATCCCCTTGAATCTTTCCTTTGCCTTTTCTTCCTTTTCGATTAAAGGCACGAAATCCAAGTCAACGCTCACCCTGTGCTGAGTATAGAACACTGCGAGCGCTGTTCCGCCTGCCAGCACAAGCCGTCCTTCCGTGCACCGGGCAATGTCTTCCAGCGAATCAACAATGCGCACGTATTTTCTGTGTGCAGCCGTTTCCATGGCAGAATCTCTCGACAAAACTTTAAAAAGCTTTGTTTTAGCAGGGTTAATATAAGTATTAACTCCAATAAAACAATTTACATCTGACAAAAAAATAGGCATAAAAAGACGAGTGGACCGGCTCGAACCAGCAATGTTTGAGTGGCCCGTTCCTTTCCAGCGGGAAAAAATCAAATTCTAGTAAGCGGCTTTGCCATTTAAGCGAGGACGCTATTCGGCCGGATTCATTTTGTTTTCCAGTGTACGAGTTTATTTTCAACCATGGCTATGAGGGAATTGGCTGTTGTTCCGATTAGTCCGACTATCAGGATGAGCGCGTAAAGCTTTGGTATTTCGTATGTGTACGCAGAGTCGATGAGGAGCCTGCCCAATCCGCTTGTAGTGCCGACAAACATTTCCACGAGTATTACAACGACTACTGACAGGCTTGCAGCAGTTCGAATGCCGAGAAATACGACTGGCAGTGCTTCTGGAAACCGGACTTTCAATAAGACTTCGAGTTCTTTCTTTTTCAAGCTTTTGGCAACGTCCAGGGAAGTTTCGCTTGTGCTTTTTAGCCCTTGCATGGCATGGAAAGCGATGTATAGGAAGCAAATCCACGTGGCAAGCGCGGTGTTCGTAGCATCGCCAACTCCAAGAACGAGGAGGAATAAAGGAAATAATGCAGCAGCTGGAATGCTTCTAAAAAAATCAACGAGCGGGGAAACCGTGTAGGAAATTTCTTTGTTTGCTTGAATCAACAAGCTGAAGATTATTCCAGCTGCGCTTCCGAACGCGAGCGCGAAAGCTATTTTTGAAATAGTGCTGAACAAGTGGGGGATAACTTCAAAAGTATAAAAGAACGAGAGGAATGCGGAAGTTACTTGAATGGGGTTGGGAAATAGGAATGGGTCGAGCAACCCGGATAGCGAAACGACAGTCCAGAATAGGAATAGCAGTGCAGCTGGCTTTAAAAAAAGCTGGATTTTTTCAATTGCGTTTTCAATTGCCAGGAGCACCACCTACAATTGTGAAAACTTTTTTCATCCAATTAGAGAATTTAGGGGAGAAACGCGTTTGGATAGTGCGTTCACTTGAGAGCGGGGTATTCAAAAGCGCTTGCACTCGCGAAGGCTTTTGAGTTAATACGATGAGTCGGTCGCATAATAGGGCTGTAGACTCAATGTCGTGGGAGACGATTAAAGCCGTGTTTCCTTCCCTCTTGAGTTTGAGCAGCGCCTCTTCAACAACCGCTCTATTTTGGTAGTCTAAAGTGTTCAGCGGCTCGTCGAAAACAAAGAATTCCGGGCGCACGGACACTGCGCGAGCAATGGACGCCAGTTGCCTTAAGCCTCCGGACAACTGGTAGGGATAAAAGCAAGCGTATTTTTCGATGCCGAGCCTGGCAAGCGTTTGTGAAACATTGCCTTTCTCGCAGTGTTTTGAAGCAAACGCCACGTTTTCTTCCACGGTGAGCCAGTTGTAAAGTGATGCAAACGTTTGTTGCGGAATATAACCAACTTTGGTGTGGTGCGAAGGCTTTCCGAAAATGTTCACTTCTCCGTGGTCTGGCTTTATCAAGCCGGTGAGTATTTTCAGGAGCGTCGTCTTGCCACACCCGTTAGGCCCGAGGATTCCGATGAATTCGCCTTTGCATGCCTTGAAGGAAATTCCGTCCAACACAGGCAGAGTGCGGAATGGCGAGTCAGCGAATTGAAACGATTTTTTCACGTTGTTGATGGAGAGGCATTCCATTCTAACCACTATTCTTAACTGAAACCAGCAATCTGGAAATGTTCGGGCGGGAAGCAGTCACGTTGAACTCGTAAAAAACGTCTGCGAATTCCTGGTAAGCTTCAACAGTGCGCGAATCAATGTTTTCAGAGGTTATGAATACAGGCAACGGCGTTTTCTGCGCGACAGGCTCTGGCAACGAAAGGTATTTTACAAGGTATGCTTTCGTGCGGTTGTCCTGCTGCGTCGCAATTATTGCCTGTTGCATCACGCGCATGAATGCCTGCGACTCTGCTGGCTTTTCTGTTAAGAACTTGGAAGTGACTACTCCTGCAGCCCCGCACCACGGGTCTGAAACGAAACGAACCATTGGGTTTCTCACTAGAATGCGAGAGATGTTCTTGGACTCGCCAAGAGTTCCCGTAGGTTCGAGCGTAAGCAATGCATCAACGCTTCCTGAAGCAAGGCTGGGCAGCTGGTTTGGCACAGGCAGTTCCACCAGGGTTACTTCAGACGGGTTCACGTTGTTCTCGGACAAGATTTTTTTCGCCACTGTGCTGAACTGCACTCCGGGAATTATTCCAAGCCGCTTTCCTTTGAGGCCTGCAACAGAGTTGATTGAAGAGTTTTTCGCTACGAGCAGCTCGTCATTCAAGTGCTCCAAGTCTCCGCAAGTGAGGGAGTATATTTTCAGCGAGCCTGGCTTTTTCAAATCAGCAATGGCAGTGATGCCTGCTGCCACGGAGGGAGCGCCCGCATCCACTTTTTCCGAGACTAAAACATCAATTATCTGGTTTGGAGATTCGAGGCGGTAGAGCTCGACACGAATGCCTTGCTTTTCGAACATCCCGCGCTCTACTGCAACAAACAAAGGAAGGCTCTGCAGCACTGGGAGATAGGCGACTTTAACTGTCACGAGCCGTTCAGAACTCTCTCCACGCAGGTTGCCCCAAGGAGTTGAAGAGTTGACGAAAAAGATTGCCGTAATAAAAATTCCTGCGAGAAACACGACTCCAACCAGGATGTTTCGTTTGCTTGTATCCATATTCACCACCAAAAATGTTTTAAAATTGGAGGGTAAATAGTTTGTTAGTACAGTACTGTACTACTAAATGTAGGCAATAGGAAAGTGGAATTGATGAAGAAAGCACAGGCGTTTTCAGAATTGGGTTTGACTGCGAATGAGGCATCCTTGCTAGAGTTTCTTCTATCAGAGGGACCGTGCACTGGCTCTGTTGCAGCAGCAACTCTTGGCTTGCATAAGTCTGCTGCCTACTTCGTGCTGGAAAGGCTTGTGCACAAAAAACTTGCGTCATTCGTGGTAGTGAACGGAAAAAGGGAGTATCGCGCCATAGAGCCTGAAGTGCTCAAACTCAGGCTGGAAGAGAGGAAAAAGGATTTTTTGAAGAACGCCAAAGCCATTGAAGAGATTTCAAAGCTCGTGAAGCAGGCTAAGAAGCATGCACTGTTCAAAATTTTTGAGGGTTGGGACGGAATGCAGAAGGCGTTTGAGGATATACTTACTCTTGCGAAAACAGAGGAATACACAGTGTTTGCAGTTTCTGTGCCTGAAAAAATCTTTCCCAGGTTTAGGAGGTTTATTGCACGGTTTCATGCAAAGCGCGCTGAAAAAAACATAAAGTGCAGGGTGCTTGTCTCTTCAGACCTGCGCTCCACGATTGGAGCTGATAGGAAAAAAGAGAAGCATACTAATGTGAGGTTTATTTCGCTGGAGCATGCCATGCCCATGGTTGCGAACGTTTACGGCGATAAGGTGATGCTTGCGCTTTGGAGCGACCTTCCTCTCGCGATGACGATTGAAAGCAAAGACGTTTCAAGTTCTTTCAAGCAATTTTTCAATTTATTATGGAACACTGCAGCCAAATAAGGCATTAAGACAAGAATAATTTCATCAGCTCGTCTTTTTCCAGCACTTTTTCTGTTTTTATTTCTTCATCGTAAGCGTTCGCTGGCTTTGGTTGGAGTTTTGGGTTGTAAATGACGAATGGGACTGGTTCTCCGGAGTGAGTCTTCAGCTCTAGCGGAGTAGAGTGATCTGGAAGCACGGCTATTGCAACTTCTTGCCCGCGAGTTTTTTCCATTATTCTTCCGATGACGCGAGCATCTAATGCTTCTATTGCTTTTATTTTCTCTGCTAGTTTTCCTTCGTGCGACGCTTCGTCTGTTGCTTCAACGTGCACGAACACGAAGTCGAATTGCTTCAGCGCTTCAACTGCAGCGTCTGCTTTCCCCTCGTAATTCGTGTCGAGGTAGCCTGTCGCGCCTGGGACGTTGATTATTTTCAAGCCTGCGAGCGCTCCAATGCCGCGCACTATGTCCACGGCAGTGATGACTGCGCCTGTTTTCCCGTATTTTGCCTTGAACGTTTCAAGCTTCGGGCGTTTTCCTTGGCCCCAGAACCAAGCGGAGTTTGCAGTGTTGCCTGCGAGAATTTTCTGCGAGCTGGAGATAAGCTCGTTGGCGAGCTGGGAAGTTTTTTTTGCTTTTTCATCTTCAGCATTTTTAGGCTTTGGAAGAAAACCGCCTGCTTTTTTGCCGGTAATGTCGTGAGGCGGAGTTGTTGAGACCTGGTCGGAGTAATTGTTGCGGAGCACGAGAATGTTGCGGTAGCTCACGCCGGGGTAGAAGTCTATCTCTCCTTTTTTTCCGAGTTGAGCGTTCAGCTTGGCTATTGCTTTTTTTCCTTCTTCGCTTGAAACGTGGCCTCCTGAATAGTCTTTCATCACGCCGTTTTCTATTGTTACGAGGTTGCACCTGAACGCGACGTCGTTGTCGTTGAGAGTAATGCCCATTGCTGCTGCTTCTAAGGGCGCCCTGCCGGAGTAGACTTTTGAAACGTCGTAGCCGAGGAGCGTGAGCTGGCCGATGTCGCTTCCGCAGCTCGCTCCTTTCGGGATGGACTGGAATCTTCCGCATGCTCCTTTGCGCGCGAGCGCGTCCATGTTCGGCTTTCGCGCTGCTTGAAGCGGAGTCTTCCCGCCTAATTCTTTAATGCGCCTGTCGCTCATTCCGTCTCCGACTATTAGAACGTATTTCATATTTTATGAAAGGCGTTCGAAAAGTTATAAACGTTTTTACTAACGCGCAGAAGTGAAACAACGCGCGAAAAAACAGGTTTAAATAGGCTCAACGCGTATTTTAATTGTTTGAAGTTTTGTGGAGAGTGAAGCGAATGAATGTACAGGTGCAAGGAGAGGGAGGGAGAAATGCAGGTAAAGAAACTGGTTTTCCAAGATTGTTGCCGAGTGGAGTAATGCGTTTGCGTGATTCTTTGGAAAGGCGCATGGTGAGAATAATGTGCGATGGCGGGTGGAGAGTTGCAGAAGCGAGAAAAATGCTGGCGTTCAAGAGGTTGGCTGAAAAGGAATTCGCTGGAAGTCTGATGCATGGAAGCGCGTGCAATGTTCTCAAGTCTCCTGCAGTCGTTGTGAGAGAGCAGTTTCCGATCGGGCCTGGCTTCGTGTTTTTCGCAACAGAGTGGAGCATGGTGTTGAGCTGTATTGGGCTGAAAAACGAGAGTTACGAGGAAGCGCTGCAAGCGTTCAGGACGCTGTTTCCGAATGCAGTTGATTCAAAGCGAAAGTTTCACGAAATGTGCCCTGGCGCGGGGGCGAAAGGCGTCGAGGGAGTTGACGGGTTTGAATCAGCTAATGCGAGGATGCGGAAAACGATTGGGGTGAACGATATTGCTATATGGACTGTGGCAAGCCCATTAAAGAAACCGAAGAAAATTAGGAAAAAAAATATTGTGGACAATGAAAAAGTTTACCACCGCGTGTTCGGTGAGTTTTGAAAAAATTAGGGGATGCAGTTCGAGGCGAATTGCTTGAGCTGCTCTTGCGAAACCTGCCCGGTGAGTTGCGTGTTTTTCTTTGCGCAAATGAATTGGGGCGTGTAGCCTGAAATGATTTGAGAAAGGCACTCGCCCATTATTGTTTGCGCTTGCACGTTTGTAATGTCGAGTTTTTTGAATTTGAACCCTTGATTTTCAAGAGAGTTTATTATTGGCTGCATTGCCTGCGAGCGCGGGCACGTTGGCGAATAGATTTCAACAATTTCGCTTGAAGCAATAGAGTGTGAGGAGAGGCACGAGGCAGCATTTGCATTTGGAACGTCGAGCGGTTTGATCGGCTCGGAGTATTTCGGAGTTTGCTGCTGCCCGCTTTCTGCTTGCGGGACTGTGAAAAACTGCGTGAGGAACAAAACAGCGAAAAAGCTTATTCCAAGCAGGCAAAGCAAGAAGATTATTGTGAAGAGTTTTTGCTTCGCGCCGGCAGGCTGCTTGAGCGTTCGTAGTTGTTCTGCTGGCTGGGTTTGTTCTGCTTGCGCGGGCGTTTCAGGCTCGAGTGCTTGCTTCAAAGCCAACGTTGGCTTGAAGAGCACGGGTTTTATTGTTTGAGGGGCTGGCTGTTGTTCGAGAGCAGTTCGTTTGAGTGCTTGCATTGGTTTTGGCGCAGGCTGGAACACGGTTGTTCGTTTTTCCGTTTTCAGAGTTTTCTTTATTGCTTGCCTGAGTTTTTGGGTTGTTTTGGCGTTTGGTGTTCGCGTTTGTTTCAGTGCCTTCCTTTTTTCGAGTTGTTTTTTCGCCATCTTTTCTCACTCGTTTACAGTCTTAGCTTGAAGGACGCGTAAAGAATTCCGCCTATTGAACCAAGAATTGTCCCGCCGATTATTCCGCATGAGAGGGTGAGCACGGCGCGGACTGCTATGCTTGCAACGTCAGTGCCTCCGAAGGCGAAAACTGCGGTGAACGGGATTTTGGCGTAGTCGAAAGCAATTGAAACAGCAATGTTTAGGACAGCCCATAAAACTCCAGCAGTAAGCCCTGCGACTGCTCCATTGGCAGCAGCAGACGTTATATTCCGCACTTCACTCACCGCTGAACGCACTGCAGCAACTCCTGCGACTGCGAATAAAAGAAGCTGGAAAGGCGCGAACAAGCACAGCAGGCAGATGAAATAATCTTCGAGTGGAATAACACCTCTGGCTATTGAGAGAATGCCGTTCAGCAACCCAATGCCAGCACCCAAGCCAATAGAAGAAAAAAGTTTGCCCATTTGAATTACACCCGAAAAAAAATTCGGAACTCGTTTTTATAAAAGTATTGTATTTTCACTGTGAATGAAAATAATAGAGGCGTGTTGTCAGCGTTCGCGTTGTTTTCGGCGCGTGAGAGAATCGCGTATTTTGGCGGTGATGAAGTAGAGGGAAACTATTGCCATTGGAATGTCTACTATCATGTCGGAGATGAACCAGCCGTAGTCGTTCCAGAATTTTCCAGACTGAAAATAACTTGCGAGAGTCGGCGGTCCTTTCAGCATTGGGCTTACTCCGGCTACTTGGAGCGCCAAATCAATCAGCTGCAAATTCCAAAAGATTGCAATGAAAAGCATGGAATACCATAAGAGCTTGGCGGATTTTAGTTTATAGAAGGCGAACAGCAATCCGTATGCTAATGCGTACCAAAACGTTTCCGAAACTTGAAAGACCGCGCCCCACCCTTTCTCGGTTATATCAGCAAAGTAAACAGTTGCAAGAACCCAGAAGATTATCAGCAATCCGTACGGCGTCCAGAACCAGTGCATCCTGCACTCAGGCGCGCGCTTGAACGCCAAATACAGCCAGCCAACAAGCAGTGGAACGTGCATTACTGTATTTCCAAAGTAAAAAACAGGGCTTCTTTCAGTCGGCCAGAGAAAAAACAACTCTGCGATGCCCATTACTATGAATAAAGCCATCAGCCAAAAGAACAGCTTGCCTGCATTCATATGTTCACGCGAGTATTTGGCTGGAGAATATTCTAAAAATTATCTTTATAGCAAACCCGAAAAGTAATTTGACGAAACCAACGAACAAAACTCACGGGCGGCTCGAGCCGCCAACGTCGCATAAAAAGAGTTTCGGCGTTCGAGAGAACGGGTTTGACGTGTAGAGGTATATTCTTTGTTTGCTATAGGCGCCTCAGACTTTGTAGAGAACGGAAAAAGTGGCGCTATCAGCTTGTTTCCAGCCATTTTCTGATGGGTGAAGCCAGTTTTTGTTCTTCGAGTTTTTTGATGCTGTAGAGAAATGGCGCGCGCAATTCTTTTCTTTGCATTTCAAGTTCTTGCTTGATTGCTTGCCAGTTTAATCCTCTTCTGGCCCAAATTAATTTCATGTCTTCCACGTCATCGGCTCTCGTTGCCAGCCCTTTGAAGAGGAAAATGTCTTCCATGCTTGCCGTTTTTACTGTCAGTTTTCCGAATTTTCCGATGGATTCCGCCCGTTCAATCATTCCTTTTGAAAACTCTAATTTTCCGACAACTCGCTTGAAAAACAAGTCAAAACGCATTCCCTCCTTGTTTTCAAAACAACCTGCGCACTGCATCATTTCGTATTCTTCGCTCAACTCCTCTTCGCTGGAAAAACCAGCAGATTGCAGTGCTTTCTTGAAATAGTTCAGCTCTTTTTCTTCAATGAATACGACGTCAATGTCTTTAGTCGCTTCCTTCAAGTCTTTGAATGTCAAGGCACAGCCGCCAATCAAATGAATTGTTAAATGGCAGTTTAGATTAGCGCCAATAATTGAAAAGTATTTTTTCAACGAGTCTAAAGAAAAATGCCTACGCGCCATACTCCCGCCTTTTTTCCTCGAATTTTTCCCACGAAGGGAAAAACCCGTCTCTTTTCATTCCTTCAGTCTCTAAAAACAAGAATAATTTTTCAACCAGCCCCTTCAAGCCGTATTCTTCTGCTTTTTCAAGCAAAATCTTTCGTTTTATTTTCTTCCTGTTTTTAGAGATAACCAACAAGCAGTAGAGCATGGTTGAAGAAAATGAGTGCTCGAAACAAAGCGCGTGAACAATCGCTTCTTCCAGCGCGACAGGTTTTTTTCTAGGGTAAACAAAGTATTTCCTTGCAGACAATAATTGTATGCCGAACTTGTCGAAAACTGAAAGGCCTGTGGGAGAAAATTCGTTATCAGGTGCAACGCTCGTTTTCCCGCAAACTAGAAATTGTGCAGGCATGAGAATCGGTTTATAAAACGATCCGAGCTTGCTTTCAACGATTTTTTCAACTGCAGCAAGCTCTATCCACCCAAGCACATCATAAAACGTTTTTCCGTTTTCATTCAAGGCGTAAACTCCTTTCTTTTTTCTGTAAACTAGCGGGAAAAAATAAGTGAGCCAATGCAGCGTTCTCTTAAGAGTGGCTATGGACAACCCACTCCTCTTTTGGATGATTTCGATAGAAGAATCTCCGCGAATGCTGCGAAGCACTTGCGCCCTGCTTCCGGAAATTGCTCTCGAAACTAATTGCTTGCCAAACATTGAAAGCAGTTCTTTCAAACCATGAATTCTTCTGAAAATAATATTTCCTTTTCTGGCTTGAATCAGACCAACGCGCTCAAGCAGGCTTAAAGCTCTTGAAACGTTTGAAGGCTTCATTCCTGCCAGAGAAGATATTTTCTCGCGGTGAATTTCCGGCCCAGACTCGTGCAAGGCAAGCAAAACGCTTGCCGTTTCCTTGGTCAAATGCGAAAAGCTCATTAGTATCAATTATGATAAAAAGATATTTAAATAGTTATCTATTTTGATACCTTGAATGTCTCAGACGCTGTTAGCGTCGTCACAGCCTTGTCCCGCCTCGTGGCAGGGGGCTCAGCGGTTGTTCACGTCCTCATAGACGAATGAATTATAATTTTACTCATTAATAAGTTGAATGGTTTTTATGCGTAAGGGAAGCTTGGACTTGTTGCTGGCGTTGCTTGAGAAAGGCGCGAGTGGGGATGCTGTTAAAATTTCTACGAGCGAGCTTGCTGGCTTGATGAGTATTTCCCAGCAAAGCGCGAGCAGGTGGCTCGACGAGTTGGAAGAAGAAGGGTTGGTGGAGAGAGTTGGAAGAAAAACTTTGATTGCTGAAAAAGGCTTGAGCGAATTGAAGAAAGCATTCGCTGTTTTGAGTGAAGAGTTTGGCAGTGCTGGAAAAAAACTTGTTTTTGAGGGAAGCGTTTTCAGCGGAATGCGCGACGGCCAGTACTACTTGTCGCAAGAGAAGTACAAAAAGCAATTCAAGGAAAAGCTTGGATTTACTCCGTTTCCTGGAACGCTTAATTTGAAGATGAAGAACGCGAGAAGCAGGATGGGCAACGGCTTGGTGGTTGAGGGTTTTGCTGAAGGCGAGCGTGTTTTCGGAAAAATTTTTGCTTTCCCTGCGAAAATAAATGGTAGAATTAGAGGCGCGGTGATAGTGCCTGAGAGGACGCATTACGGGAGCGACGTGCTTGAAATAGTCGCGAAGGAAAACTTGAGGGAAAAACTGAAAGTAAAGGACGGAAGCATAGTGAGAGTCGAACTGGAAAAATAGTTTTGGCTTGGTAGAAGTTGCAAGAAAGAGGTGAAGCAGAGATAATTGAGTTCATACGCTGTTCACGTCTTTCAAGCAAGGCATTTTCAAGTCTAAGCGCATGCTGGTTGGTTGTTCGTTTTCTTTTCTTTTATAGTCTTCGTGTTGGTTTGGAACAAACCCTAAATCTTCATAATACTTGACTCTGTTAGGGTAAGCATCTACGGTGATGAATCGTATTGCAACGTGTTCCAGGCTTTTCATGTATCCAACCACCCAAGGGATGATGACATTCTTGCCTACTCCTTGTTTTTCGTATTTCTTGTCTCTTCCGAACCGGGCCAACTTGATTGCAGGGTATTGGGGATAATGCTTCATGTCACCTTTGTCAGCAATGGTGTCGATTTTCTCTTCTTTAGATGTATGGTGACAGCCAAAATGTCCTAAAAGAGTGACAGCAATTTTGTCCGCTTTCCACCCATAAGCATGGGGTGGAAAAATGAAGCAAACAGGTGTGGACATGAAGCTGGTCGCTGTTACAAGCTATCTGGAAGGAACC
>JACRGF010000051.1 GCA_016212395.1 Microcaldota archaeon | reverse complement strand
GTACCATGGAATCAACCGCAAAAACTACCCAGAATATATCAAAGAAATGGAATTCCGGTTTAACCATCGGAATGAACAACTTTATCCACTCTTAATAAGCGTAATACGCCAATTTGCTCCGAAAACTCACTAATCACCAACAGTAATAATCTGCTTGCTTAAATTGTTTTTTTCTTTAGTGCGAGTTTGAAGGTGTTTTTTGGTGGATGAGGATTTTGGGAGTGTTCAGTCTTTCCGCGAGTTGGGTTGCAGTGCGAAGTTTGAGAATGTCGAAGTGGATGCGGGTGTGCGGGATGTTCTCGAGTCGCGTGGCATTAAGAATTTTTATTCTCACCAGGCTGAAGGCATTCGCTTGGTGCGCGAGGGGAAGAACGTTGTAGTCGTCGCGCCTACTGCGAGTGGCAAGAGTGAAATTTACCTTGTTCCAGTGATTGAAGCTGCGCTTGCCGGCAAGCGGAGCATTCTCGTTTTTCCCACTAAGGCGTTGAGCAGGGACCAGTTCGAGCGCTTGCGTGAATTCAATTTCCTCGGAGTGCGCAGTGCTGTTTACGATGGAGATACGACGCAGAATGAACGCGAAAAAATCAGGAAGGATTTTCCGCATATTCTAGTCACGAACATGGACATGCTTCACCATTTGCTTCTCAACTCGCGTTTGTTCCTCAAGTTTTGGAAGAGCCTTCAATTCATTGTGGTTGATGAAGTTCATTCTTACTCTGGTTTGTGTGGCGCGCATGCTGGCAACGTGTTGCGTCGTTTGAAAAGAATGCTGGACAGGTTTGAAGTGAAGCGCCAGTTTATTTGCTGTTCTGCTACTGTTCGGAACGCGCGCGAGTTTGCAGGCGAGCTTGTAGGTGAAGAGTTTTCAGAAGTTGATGCTTCAAGCGCTCCGAAAGGCGGGGTGTTGCATGAGATTATTGTTCCTTTGAATAGTTACACGAGCACTGCTGTTTATTACGCGCGCGAGTTGCTTGGAAGCGGGAAGGCGGGCAAGCTGCTGGTTTTCGGCAATTCTCATTCTGTCGTCGAGCGGATTGGGTTGATGGCGCGCGAGCAAGGCTTGAGCTTGAAAGTGTACCGCGCTGGCTTGGATTTGGAGGAGAGGAGAAAGCTTGAGCGCGAGTTTAAGCAAGGAAGCTTGAAGGCATTGGCTGCCACTTCTGCTCTAGAGTTGGGAATGGATATTGGCAGTGTTGATGCAGTGTTGCTTGCTGGTTTTCCTGGGACTGTAACGCGAGTTCGCCAGCGCATTGGAAGGGCTGGGAGGAAGGGGCAGGAAGCGCTCGCTGTTTTTATTGCGCGTGAGAATGCGCTTGATTATTATTACGCTGAAAATCCCGAGGAGTACTTGCGGGGCGAGCCTGAGAATTGTTTTGTGAACGTTGAGAACGAGCTCGTGTTGAAGCAGCATTTGCTTGCGAGCGCGCGCGACATGCCTTTGAGTGCAGAAGAAGTTGGAATGTATTGGAAGGGAAAAAACGCTTCAACTATTTTTGAAGAGTTGGCGCGCGAAGGCTTGCTTAAAGAGTGGCACGGCGACTTTATTCCGTCTAAAGAGGGCTTGAAAAAATTGCGCGAGTTAAGCTTGCGCGGTGCTGCTGACCCTGTGCGCATTTATGATGCAGAGCAGAAAAAGTTTATCGGCGAGCGCGAAGAGGCTATGGCGTTGCGCGAGTTGTTTCCTGGCGCGATTTACTTGCATGGCGGAGTGAAGTTTGAGTGCTTGAACTTGGATTTGAAGACTAAGACTGCTTTCGTAGAGCGGGTTGGTTTTGACTCGAGCGAGTACACTGTCGCGTTGCGCGAGAGGGAAGCAAGCGTAGTGGAAGAAGTTTCAAAAAGAAAATGTTTCGGTTCGAGTGTTGGCGAGCGTGTTGTTGATGATGTTGCTGGCAGTGGTTTCGGCGAGTGTACTTTGAGTTTTGGGCGCGTGCATGTTATTGACACTGTTTTCGGTTATAACGTGAAGGATTATTTGCAGGATTATACTGTGTCGCGCAGGTTTTTGGACGAGCCGTTGTCTTACGAGTTTGACACGCAGGCAATTTGGCTTGACTTGCCTGAAGATTTGGTTTCCGAGGTTGATGATTTCGGGAGTGGTTTGCATGCTATGGAGCACGTGTGCATTTCAATGATGCCTGCGCTTACTGGCGCTGACGCTGGAGAGCTTGGAGGCATTAGCTATCCTTCAGGCAGAATGTTTGTTTACGACGGAGTTGCTGGCGGTGCTGGAGTTGCTAAAGTGGTTTTCGGGAAATTCGAGAAAATCGCTGGAATGGCGTTCCAGCGCTTGAAGAACTGCAAGTGCATGAATGGTTGCCCGAAGTGCGTTCTCGACCCGATGTGCGGGAACAACAACCAGTACTTGAACAAGGAAAGCGGAAAAAAGATTTTAGAAAAATTGTTGAAGTGATTGTTCACATTTTGTGAATGGCTTATTCACGCCGCGTGAATAACTGCCTCAATTGTTTTCGCGTTTTTTTTTGAAGCGTTCGTGTGGAGTTAATACGTTTTTTTGGCTGGCGTGTTAAGTTCGAACGATTTTTTTTTCAGATGTTTTCGCTTATTTTGTATGCGCAGTATTCTCCGCACATTGAGCATGCTTTTGTTTTCGTGTTTCTCTTCTCTTTTATTTCCCGTGCTTTTTTTTCATCGAGCGCTTGCTGGAATTGTTTTTCCCAGTCGAGTTTTGCTCTCGCAACGCTCATTTCCTTGTCTCTTTCGCTGAAGCGCTGCCCGTACTTTGCAATGTCTCCAGCGTGCGCTGCTATTCTTGCTGTCATTACTCCTTCCCTCACGTCTTCAGCTGTTGGAAGTGCGAGGTGTTCGCTTGGAGTTACCACGCAAATGTAGTCCGCTCCTGCTGCAGCAGCGACTGCAGCGCCTATTGCTGAAGTAATGTGGTCGTATCCCGGTGCAATGTCTGTTACTATTGGCCCGAGCAAATAGTAAGGCGCGTTCGAGCAGATTTTTTTCTGGAATTTCACGTGCTCTGCGATTTCATTGAGTGGCACGTGGCCCGGGCCTTCGCATACTACTCCTACTTTTGCTGCAATGCATTTCTTTACTAGTTCTCCCTGCACTTTCAACTCATGTAATTGCGCTTCGTCGTTCGCGTCTGCAATGCATCCCGGGCGCAGCGCATCCCCTAAGCTGATTGCTATCCCGTGCGCTTTGGCTATTTCTATTACTGCTTCAAAGTTTTTGTAAAGAGGATTTTCTTTTTCATTTGCCGTCATCCATGCTGCGAGAAAGCTTCCGCCCCTGCTTACTATTTTCAGCACTCTTTTCCGCGCAAGTTTTACTGCTTCGCTTGTTATTGCGCAGTGGACTGTCGTGAAATCAACTCCTGCTTTCGCGTGTTCTTCCACTGCTTTCATGAAGTTGTCTTCACTCAAGTCGCTTATTTTTTTTCTTTTCGTTGTCGCGCTGCATATTGCGGAGTAGACTGGCACTGAACCTACTGGAATGCGCGCGTGTTTTACTATCGTTTTCAGGTTTTCTATCGTGTCCCCGCCTGTGCTCAAGTCCATTACAGTGTCTGCGCCTGCTTGTTCTGAAGCGCGCAGTTTTTTCAATTCTTCCTGCACGTCGCAGAAGTCTGGCGAGGTTCCAATGTTCGCGTTTGTTTTTGTGGAGAGGAGTTCGCCTATTCCAATTGCTTTCTCTCCTCTTCCGAACACGCACGCTCTTCCTTTTTCCACTAGTTCTGCGAGTTTTTTTTCTTCGATTTTTTCTTTCGAGGAGATTTGCTTTAGTTCGGTTTCCATGTTTTTTCGCTCTTCCAGTTTTTTTGCGTGGACAAATAATTTAAAATAATATGGGGATGAGTTTATTATCGGGTGTTTGTAAATGCGTGTTTTCAACAGGGGTTTTGTGTTGTTTTCCGTAGTTTTTGCTGGCTTGTTTTTGTTCGGGTGCACTGGCGAGTTTTTCTGGTGCAATCAGGCTACTGGCGGGTTGGTTGAAGGGTTTTTGCCTGAAGAGTACAGGGGAATGCAGTACAATGTTTCCGGGGTTGCGAGTTTCAGGGGCGAGCAGCATTGCAGGATTGCCGTCGCGCCTGGGCAGGACGTTGCGGTTTCTGAAATGTATATTGACCAAAACTTGTCGCGCTTGTGGGTTTCCGGCGCTGGCTTGTTGCAGTGTTACGGCGAAGGCTGTCCTCTCGAGTTTTACAGGTGCGTTGTTGACGATGAGTGCAGTGGTTCTTGTTCCAGAGGCAGGTTGACGGGCGCGAGTTGCGTTGGCGGCGCGTGCGTTGCGAGCGACGCTTCAATTCTTTGCATTAGCGGTTGCGCGAATTCGACTCACTGCGCGAGTTTTGCAGACGTTATAGCCCCTGCTGGTGGTGTTGGCTTGGATAGTGATGGGGACGGCGTGATTGACGCGCTCGACGAGTGCCCGGACACGCCTGACCCTTCGCTTGTTTTCAGCAATGGTTGCAGGTGCAGGGATTCTGATGGCGGGAGCAACGCGTTGGCGCGCGGGACTGCAGAGTTGCAGTCTGAAGTGCCGCCTGGCGAGTATGACATGTCTTACCCCGGGTCTGGCAATAATTTTGGTTACGATTACGCTGACTCGTGTGCTGACGGGAATACTGTGGAGGAATGGTTTTGCAGTGGCGATGACGACGTGGAGAGCGAGCTTGTTGATTGTGCGTTCGCGTGCAATGATGGAAAGTGCAGTTCTTTGACTGCCGTCCAGTTTGTTGACGCTGACAACCAGACTAAGCCGCTTGGCGAGATAAACGTTACTGTTTCTTTGGCGAACAACGGAGAGACGTTGTTTTCAAACTCGCAGTTTACCGACTGGGACGGGTTGCTTGGCTTGGACGAGGAGGCTTTGTTTGATTTGTTCAACTCTAATCCTGGCAGCGTGTTGTGCGCGAATGTTCTTTTCGTAGAGCGGGACAAGCGTTTTGAAGTGCGCAACTCGCCTGGCGCGAGTTTCTCGAATTGGGTTATTCAAAACCCAGGCGTTGTTTTCTCGGCTCAAAAGTGCATTACGAGCGGGGTAGGCCCTGCGTTTTTGAACTTGACGTTTGCTGCTGGCAATGCGAGGAGTTTTTCCAAAATATTTTTCCACGTGCGCGAGGCTGCAGAGTACCAGGAAAACGTTTTCGGAGTTCCAGTGAATTACTTGGCTCCTGAAGAAGTTTACGCCAGTTCCACGGCGTGTTCTGGCGCGTGCCATTACGGTTCGGTGACGCTCGGGCAGAAGAACGACGGTGGAATTCACTTTACTGCCGCTACGATGCCGTGGAATGTTCCGGATGCGCCTGTGAATCGAGAGTGGCACGAGTTCAGCCACCACATGATGCTTAACAAGTTCACGTACAACCCTCGGCGTGACGGTTCGAACCACGCTGGCTACGTTAACCCGTCTTCGAACGACTCGTGGGTTGAAGGCTGGGCTGAAATCAACGCGATTTTCATTAAAAACAATTACAATTACGCGGGCGGGAATCTTTACTTTGTGGGCGCGACTCCGTTCAACATGGAAGTGAATTACAAGGTGAACAACACGTTCGCTTTCCCGAGCGGCTTCTCGTGGGCTGTGGAGGAAATGGCTGTCGCGTCTATAGTTTACGATTTGTTTGACGCTGCGCAGGGAGGCGACGGGGTTGATTATACTGACCGCCAGATTTTGGGTGTTATCGCTGCGAATTACACGTTCCCAGGAGAGGCGAGCGCTCGGCCTGTTCAAAACTTGTACGAGCTTTACTGGGCGTTGAACCGCTCTAACCTCGCAGGCATTCGAGGCGATTCCGACGGTGACGGGAAGAATAATTTGGACGAGATTTTCATCGTGCACAACGCGTACGCTGACTCGAACGGGGACGGGAACTACGACTCCGGCGAGCCAGTGGGCTATACTATCAAGAACAACGCGAACAGGTTTGCTGAAACTGAAGCCGAGCCTTCCATTAGTTTGAACAAGCCGGAAATTCCTGGTTCTTACATTTCAGTGAACGCGGTTGACGCGTCGAGCGGAAAGCCGATAGAGTGGTTTTGGCTTGAAGGCTCTGTTGACGTGCAGGGTTGCGAGGAAGAACTCAAGGAGGATTGTGATTATTCGTTTACTTCCCTCGTTTACGAGCCAGGCAAGATTCACATTTTGATGCCCACGCCCGAGTATTCGAGCGTGATGGTTTTGCGTGTGCACCCTGAAGGTTATGCTGCCAGCGAGCCTATAACCATCAAGAGCAGCGAGTACTGGAAGTTGCTTGACCCGAAGAAAGAAGTTTTCGCAAAGTACGACTTGCGCTTGGCTCGCGAAACAGGAAAGCCGAAAGCTTCAAGCATTCCAGCTCCGCCCAGTGAAGATGACAACGTTGTCTCGCCCGGCTCTGGCACTGGCTCGAGTGGTGGAATAGTAATTCCCGGGCTTCCAGGCACTGGCGGGACAGTCGCGCGATAATAAATCAGTTTTTTTTCTTTTTCATTTTTTTCTGCTTGTTTTTTCCTGTTTATTTCTTGTTGCGCCTGCCTTTTTTTTCTTCGTGCTGCTTTTTCCGTTTTTTTTTTCTTTTTTTATTTTTCTAATTTGTTTTTCACCGCGTCGCCTACTTCGCTTGTCGTCGCTTTTCCTTTGAATTCTGCCGGCACTATTTTTCCTTCTTTCAAAATAGTTTCCACTGCTTTTTCTATTTTGTCAGCTGTTTTTTGTTCGCCTATTGTTTCGAGCATCATTTTTCCTGCGAGTATTGCCGCGATTGGGTTTGCTGTTCCTTTTCCTGCAATGTCTGGCGCGCTTCCGTGTATTGGCTCGAACATGCTCACTCCGTTGGGGTTGATGTTCGCTCCGGGAGCTACGCCCATTCCTCCTTGAATTACTGCAGCCAAGTCTGTTATAATGTCTCCGAACATGTTCGGCGTTACCACTACTTGATAGTGTTCTGGCATTCTCACGAACCACTGCGTTACTGCGTCCACTAAAGCAAACTCTGTTTCTATCCCCTTGTAGTTTGAAGCTACTTCGTTGAACACTCTCCTCCACAACCCGTACACGTTCGTTAAAACGTTCGCCTTGTCCACTGCAGTCACGCGTTTTTTTCCCTTGCTTTTCGCGAGTTCAAACGCGTACTTCATTATTCGCTCGCATCCAACGTAAGAAACTATTCCAGTCTGGATGGCGATTTCTTCTTTCGTTCCCTCGTGAAAATTGCCTCCTATTCCAACGTAAAAGTCTTCAGTGTTTTCCCTCACCACGTAAAAGTCTATGTCTTTCGCTGTTTTTCCAGCAAGCGGGCAAGGCACTCCCTCGTACAATTTCACTGGCCTCAAGTTCACGTACTGGTCGAAGAAGAAGCGCAGCTTCAACAGCAATCCTTTTTCTATCACTCCTGGCTTTAGTTTCGGCGTTCCCACTGCTCCCAAGTAAATAGCGTTCATTTTCCTCATTTCTTCTAACGCTTGTTCTGTAATGAGTTCGCCTGTCTTCAAGTAGTGCGCGCCGCTGAACGGGTAGTCTATCCACTCGAGCTTGAAACCGCTTGCAGCTGCTTCCAAAACTTTTTTTCCCTCGTTAATAACATCAGGGCCTATGCCGTCGCCTGCAATAACCGCAATCTTGTAAGTCTTCATAATCAAACACCTTGAGAAAGAGTTTAAACAACGAGTCTTTTAATTTGTTGTCTTGCAGCAGTATGAAACGGTTGAAGGAAAGCCAGCCTTCCGCACGTTTCCCTGTTTGGTCTTCTCGCGCTGTTTGCAACTGTTCTTCCAATCACTTCCATCATTGCTTCCCGCAAGCGTTCGTCTCTGGTTTCCCTCACTCTCGCGCTCATTATTTCAACTACAGGCATTCCTATTTTTGCGAGCGCCCACTTTGCCGTGAAACGCTCGCTTGCAGTTGCGCTTTCTTTCTCCAGCAATTCTACTAATGCTGGAACTGCAGGCTCGCTTATTTCGCTGAGCGTCCACGCTGCCCTTGTTCTAACGCCTTTATTTTCGCTTTTGAGCGCTTCAACCAACGCGGGAACTGCTTCTTCGCCTTTCCTGTGCAATTCCACCATTGCGTCGTTGTACCCGAAACTTTTTGAGCTGGCGAGCCTTCGCACTAGCGTTTCTATTCTTTGTTGTTTTCTGTTCATGTCCACACTGGTTTTGTTTATAGTTTCCGGAGTTCTTTAACCTTCTCTTCCGGAATGCCTGTTTGCTTCAACTCTTTTTCTCTTTCTTTCAAAACTAGTTCGTTGATGGTTTCTCTCGCCATCCAAGGGTAGACAACCCATTTCTGTGTTTCTTCAACGTAAAAATCCGGCTTTATTTTCGACCATGGCTTGTAGTGCAGGCACGCGATTTTCACTTGCTTCGCACCTTTTTCTTTCACGTGCTCGAGTGCTGCTTTCAAGCTGTTTCCAGTGTCTGCAACGTCGTCAACGAGAAGCACTTTTTTTCCTTTCACTCCTCCGTTCAAAGGCTGGATTATTTCGACTTTCGTTGTTTCGCTTATTCCAACATAGCTTTTCAGCCTTACTGCGCGCACGTCGTGGTTGTTCAGGAAATCGCTCAAGTAGACTGCTGGGATTACTCCTCCCCTCAATACCCCCACGATTACTTCGAACTCGAACTTGCTTGTTTTTATTTTCTTCGCTAGTTCAAGCGTCATTCCCTCTATTTTTTCCATCGTGCAGTAGTCGAATTCAGCCATTGTTTCCTACCTTTTTCTTTTCTTTCTCTTTGTTTTTTCTTTCGCGGGAAACAAAATAAAGTAGACGTTCACTATTGCGATGAGCGTTGCAAACGCGTTCAGCAGCATGAATACAGTGTCTTGAATTGATATGCTGTGGACTGTCAAGAGAAGGCTTCCTATTCCGTACAACGCTGCGAATGAGAGTGGAATGCTCACCTTCTTTTTTTCAAAACGTCTATTGTTTCCACAGCCAATCCTATCGAAATCAATACAAGCCCTATCAACCCAAAGTATTCAAGCATGTTTTCTACTCTCGCACGCAACATTAATAAAACGAATTCAGCTGCAAAACTCTAAACTTCAGAACTGTTAACGGGCCCGGCGTGACGTTCAGCTGTTTGCTGAACGCGCATTTGCGCCAGCAAATAGCATTTGAACACGCGACCTTCACCTTAGGAGAGTGCCGCTCTATCCAAGCTGAGCTACGGGCCCATGTCGGGGCCGAAGCGAATTAGAACGTCGTTCTAATTTGAGCTTCGGGCCCATAAAGAGAGTTTTTTTAATTTGGTAAACAATATTTATATTTGGTAAACAATATTTATAATACGAGTTTGTTCGAGGTTTTTTGCTTGGCTAGTGCTGGTTTGAAGGAATTGTTTGTTCGTGCTGTGAGCGAGAGCGTTGCTGGCGTTGAAAATCCGTTCGTCTTGTTTTCTGGTGGTGTTGATAGTTCGAGCATTGCGCAGGTTGCGAAGCAGGCTAATTCTTCCTGTAAATTCTTGTTGTTCGGAACTGAAGGTTGTGAGGACGTGCGTTTTGCGAGGAGAGTTGCGCGCGAGATGGAAATAGAATTAATGGAGTTGATTGTGGGTGAAGAAGAAGTTTTCGAGTTGTTTGAGAAAGTGAAGAAAATTCTTTCTCCTCTGTCTAATTGCAGTTTCATGCAGGTAGAGTTGGGAGTTCCTCTTTACGCGTGTTGTTTGAAGGCGAGAGAGGAGGGAAGCGAGATTGTTGTTGCCGGGCAGGGTGCTGAAGAGTTGTTCGGGGGTTACGCGCGTCATTTTCAAGCTTTTTTGAATGGCGAGGACGTGAAGAAAATGATGGGAAAAGATTTTGCGAATTTGCGCGAAACGGATTTGAACAGGAACGATTTGGTGGCGCGAGCTGCTCGAGTGGAGTTGCGTTGCCCTTTTTTGAATGAACAGCTTGTGAAGAAAGCTCAAGCTATTGATGTTTTAAAGAATTTTTCAAGGGAAGGCGGGCGGAAGCTTGTTTTGCGTGATGTTGCGCGAGAGTTAAGCGTTCCAGAACTTGCTTGTTCGCGTGCAAAGCGCGCGATGCAGTACGGGAGTGGAGTGCACGCGTTGCTTTTGCGTAAGCACAAAACGAATGCTAATAAAAACTTGTTTTCTAATTGAGTGTTTGTGAGCGTTGAGAGCAAGAAGGTTTTTTACGGTGTTGGCGTTGTTGTCGTTGTCTTGTTGCTAGTTGTTTCTGTTTTTTTGTTGGTTGGGGGAATGCGTGGCGCGCTTCAAGTTGGGGTTGAAACTCCTGAATTCAAGCCTGTTGAGTTGAATTCGTTTGCGAAGTGCGCTGGCAGAAAGAATGTTTCCGCGGATTCTGCTGTTTTTTATTTTAGTGACGATTGCGATGCTTGCGTTGGCGCAAAGCTTGTCGTGCGGAAGCTGGAGGGCGAGGGCTTCAAGTTTTTCTGGGCTGACAGCAGCAGGGTCGAGTCCAAGTTGCTCGTCGCGTCTTGTTTTTATGATTCTGTGACTGGAACGCTGCCAGAGTTTTTCTGTGCTGGCACAGGGAAAGTTAAAAGTGGTGAGTTGAGCGAGGGAGAGTTGCGCGCGTTCGCGCAAGCGTGCAGGCAGAATGCAACTGCATGATGTTGTTTTATGGTGAAAGCAACGTGTTGTTCGTGTGAGCGTAGTGCGTGAATTTTTTTTCCCACGTTATGCGTTGTTTTAGCATTTTTGTTTATGGAGGCGTGTTGCTTGATTTTCGGGGTTTAAAAGTTTTGGAGTTTTGCAGTTTCAGGAGCGTGTTGTAGATGAGGAAGCGTGTTGCGTTGGTTTTCGTGTTGTTCGTTTTGTTTTCAGCAGTGTTTTTCTTGTTTCCGCGAGGGCAGGAGTTAAAGCCTGTTTACTCCGAGGCTGAAATAACCAAGGAAATTACTGATTATTTGGTTGAGTGGTGGGGTTTTTGGGACGTTAACGTCACTGGCTTGGAGTTTGTTGGGGGAAAGTGGTTTGCGAACGTTTCCATCACTTCAGAGACAGGCACTGTGCCGACGCGCATTCTTGTTTACGAGTCGAACGTGTCGAACAAGTTTGAGTTGCTGTGGATGAACCGCTTGCTCGCAAAGCCTCTCGGCTTGTCTGAACTGCCTGGAAAACAGTCTTGTTCGGAGGGAGGAAAATTAAGCGTAATGCTTTTCACTGACCCTTACTGCGAAGCGTGCATAATGCACCGTGATGCGGTAAAGCGTTTTAAGCAAAAGTTCAACAAGTCCATCGATTTTTCTTACCACGTGTTGTTGACTGAAAGCGTTTTGCTTGCGCAGAAAAAGGCGAACGGAAACGCGTCGCTCGAGACGCTTTACTCGCAGGAGTACCGTTCTGCTTCAAGGTACTTGTTGTGCGTGCAGGAGTTGAAGAAAGAAAAGTTTGCTGATTTCGAGGATTGTTTTTACAGAAAGTATGATGCAGAGTTGAAAGAGCCTGTTTCAGTTGAAGAGTTGAGCGCGTGCGCGAGCGAGCTCGGCGTGAGTGAGAGTGATTTGAGTTCTTGCGTGGCGCAGTCTGACTCGCTCATTTATTCCGATAACGCGTTGGCTTCTACTTACTTGGCGCCTTCGATTACTCCCCGCATTGTTTTGGACTGCACGTTCAAGTCTACAGTGCGGACTGCGGAGTACGGGGTGTGCAAAGAATTCCCTGAAACGAATGGTTGTTGAGGAAAGAAAAGCAGTTCGAGCAGGAAAACTATTTTTTTAGCGTTCTAGTTTCTGCTCGTTTGAAAAACTATTTTTCTTAGAGTTCGAGTTTTTTCGCGTGCGTTTTTTTTGTTCGAACGCTTGTTTTTTTCTTAGAGTTCAAGTTTTTCTATTACTTCGTTTGCGTCCACTTCAGTGTTGACGCACCCGTCTTTTTTCAATAGTACTGCTTGGTGTGGCACGTTCACTTCTCCTAACGCTTCAGAGCCCATTTTTATTTCGTTGAAGCACGCTACTCCGAGAATGGCTTTCGGCTGGTGTTTCATTATTATTTTTTTCACCATTGACCCGCCGCTTAGCACGAATGTTTTGATTCCTTTGGCTTCAGCTTTTTCTTGAATGAGCGAGATGGAGCATGCTCCGCAGTGCTTGCAGTGCCAGCCGTCTTCGTCGAACGTTGCTTTGCACACTTGCATTCTGCGCAGGCAGTGCGGGAGCAAGAGTATTTTTTCAGTGCTTGCGGTTTTCGCGTAACTGTCTTTGTTCAAGTTGTTCATCACTTCGATTGCAGTATAGTTCGCCCACTTTTCGTCCACGAGCCCGCTTGTTTTGCTTGCTTTCGCGAACACGTCTGCAATGGACAAGCCGATTCCAATGTTTACAGAGCGCGCGGTCAATTCTTTTATCTTGTCTTTAATGTCTATCAAGTTTTTTTTGATGCTGCCTTTCTTCGTCTCGCTTTCAACTTGCTTTTCTATTTCCTTCAAAGTATCAGAGTCCGGAACCACTTGCTGGGCTTGAGGCAATTGTTTTTCTTCACTCTTCGCTTCAGGCAATAAAACCAACTCCATGCATTTTCCAGTTTCCTTCATTTTTCTATTGTTACTCATTATAATGCTTTTCGTTGGCAGGTTTTTTTGTTCCAGCGTTTTTTTTAGATGTTTTTTGTTTTTGCTGTCTTGCGTGGCTTGGAGTTTCTTCGTGAATTCAAAACGAGTTTTTATAATTCTTTTTTTGCATTCTATTGAGCGTGTCGAGTTCGGAAAGCAAGCAGCGTCCAGTAGGCAAGCGGTTTCCAGGTTTCAAGCTATCCGCGTGCCTCTTGTTTCTTGCATTTTTGATTCTTCTATGCTTATGGAGCGTCGGCGCGGCGCCTACTGTTGCTTTGAATTCTCCTGCGAACGACGCTAACTTCAATTACAATACTGTGAACACTGTGTTGAACGCTACTGCGAGCGACGCGGACAGCGACCCGTTGACCGTCGAGTTTTTCGTTAACTATACTTCTCCCATAAACGACGCGCACGCGCTCGTCTACAAGCAGATCAGTGTTGCTGCAGGCTCGACGCTTACTTACAATATTACTTCAGTTCCTTATAATGCTGCTGACACTGCGAACAACTGGATTTTGCTTCACTTGGACAACCGGAGCGAGTACGGTGAACTCACTACTATGGCGCGCGATTTTTCGCCTCGGAATTTGAATGCAACGTGCGCTGGCTCGACGTGCCCGGAGTTTGGCTATACTTCATGCAAGTTCGGGGGCTGCATGTATTTCGACGGAGTGGACGATAATTACACTATCAACGGCACTTCATTCAGCCCTCCAAGCGAGGGGACGCTCACGCTTTGGTTGAATGCGAGCGTGTGCAATGCAGGCGCTTCAAAGCGTTGCAGGTTTTTTGGCACAGGCGACCAGTTTGAGTTTAAAGTGCTTAACAGCACGATCACCACTTATTTAGTGACGAATGAAGCTTGTGCCGTAGGCTCGAATATTTTATACAGTTCGGGGCTTAATTATAACCAGCTTTATTTCGTCGCGCTTACTTACAATACTACTACGGACGTGTTGAAAACTTATGTTAACGGTGTGTTGAACAAGCAAGACAAGAACGCCAGCGGCGCGTGTACTGTTGGAGTACTGCGTCTCGGCAGGGTTGCTATTGCCGGCGAGTATTACAAGGGTTACTTGGACGACGTCGTTTTCTGGAATCGTACTTTGACTGCGAGCGAGATTTGGAACTTGTACCAAATTAATAATGGCACGTATGATTGGCGCGTGAACGCTTCAGACGCTTCTCTCGAGACTGAATCTAACTCATGGTATTTTACTGTTGGCGGGAATGTCGTGGAGACTACTATTAATGCGACTGGCTTGGCGTTCGGAGGGATTGACGCGAACACTAACAACAACCCGAACGTTGGAGGCGGGCCTATTCGGTTGACTAGCACTGCGAACAGCAATATTGCTGTTGATGTTTACATTAACGCTACTAACATGAGTTTTGGCGCGAACAATATTACTGCGCCGAACATTAGCGTGTGGACTGCTGACGTTGCTGCTTCTTCTACTCCGTTGAACCAGTCTCCTGCTTATTTGAATAATAGTGGGGCGAATCAAGGTTTTTACGAGAATTTGGCTGCGAACAGCAACGTGGACTTGTACTTCTGGCTTGACGTTCCAAGCGGGCAGGCGCCAGGCGCGTACGCTGGTTCGTTGAACATTCGCGTCGTGCAGGACGGCGGGACTCCGTAAGCAGATTATTTGTGTTGAAAAAGAAAATGTTTATAAACAACTTACCTGTAATCATTGTTATTCATTCGCGGTTTGGTGTTGTGTATGGTTGAGCGTTTCAAGTTGTTTGTTTTGTTGTGTTTGCTTGTTGTTTCCGTTTTTTTTGTTTCTCCAATT
>JACRGF010000049.1 GCA_016212395.1 Microcaldota archaeon | reverse complement strand
TTCGCGCAACTCCGCGACCCGCAAGACAGGAGAAAAGCAGAAGCTTTAATGGAAGAAGTGAAAGACGCGAGAACAGGAGAAATAGGCGCGGAATTTAGAAGGTTAGTTGAAATGACAAGAGAACAAAGTCCAGCAACTGCAAGGCAAGGAGAAGAAGCAGGACTGTTCACGCAACTCGAACTCACAAGCGCAAAAAACAGCAGAGAAAGAATAAACGACAGGCGCGAGAAAGCAGGGCAAAACAAGCTGAACGAATCGCACGTGCTATTCGGAGCACTAATGAAATGCTTCCTCGCAAAATGCAGAATAAACGGAGAAGACGCGCTGAGACTACTGCCTCAAAACGTGGAAGTGTCGAGAGTCGTTAAGTGGACAGGAATATTGGAAGACCTGGAATTCCGAGGAGCCGACCCGCTTCGAGAAACGATATTAAGTTGATTTTCAAGCGCGGAACAACTCTTTAAACTGTCTTTTCAGAATGTTGAACGCTCTGCCTTTCTTTAAGCCCGCGTCATGCAACTCTATTATTTCCTCTAGAAGAAACACTGCAGACACTACTGCTGCAAACAACAGCAAGCCAATGCTCTCCGAAGAAATGGCAGTGTAAACATTGTCACCGCTCGCAATGTTAAAGTCTAATTCTGAAAAACTGACAGAATAATCGCTGAACGGATAAAAGTAGTAGAGAGGCCCGCCGTAAAACGCGTCGAACAACGAGTGCGAAAACAACACGAGGAAAACAATCACTGCACTCTCGCGCAACACTACTCCTTTCTTTTCTCTAGTAAAAGCAAAAACAACGAACGCGAGAGGCAAGAGGAAAGTGAAAAATATGTTGTGGAGAGTCCCGCGCACGACTAACCCGAAAAAATGGTCAGCGTCAGGCAACAACGCGAGGAAAGAGTAAAAGAAAGGCGCGAGGAAATGATGCTTAACGTGAACACGCGCAGCGTAAAGAACAAGCAACACGAACAAAAAATGAACTCCAGCATCACCCATGAAAAACTAGTTGAAACGCTAGAATTAAAAAAAGTTAGCCTGAACGCTAACAACGTCGAAAAAAAACCAGAATTCGACAAAACCACAAAACTCGAAACAAGTCAAAACTAATCGAAACTTCAAAACTACGAAACTCCAAAACCCGCATTAAGGCCCTGTTCTTCCGCACTTTTTGCACGAGTACGGGTTCACTATCTCCCTGCAATGCTTGCAACGAACAATCTTCTCCTCACCGCAAGCCGGGCATATGAACTCCACGCATTCTCTCGTCTGCTTCCCGCAACTGCTGCAATTCTTCAAACTCACTAAAACCACCTATGTATTTAACTATTTTTTCTCATAAAACATATTTAAACCTGACAATTCCGCGAGTTTAAAGCTTAAACACGCCCCCATAGTCTAGCCTGGATAGGACACGAGCTTGCGGAGCTTGGAACCCGCGTTCGAACGAGTCTTGCAGTCAAGACCGAAGACCGAAAACTGAAGACGACGAAAATCGCGGTGGGGGCGTAGAGCGTTTACAGTTTTGAAGTTTAGGAGTTTAGAAGTTTTGAGTGGTTTCGAATTGTTTAACTTGTTTTGAATCGGTGGTTTTGCATGAAGCTTGGATTGATGAACAACCCGCGCAACAGCGTGTTCGACGAAATCTGGCTTGCAGGCGAATACAAGTTCGACTTTCTAGAATTAACTATAGAAGCGCCTGAAGCTACTCCGGAAAAATTGAAGGAAGACAAGGCAAAAATTCTGGACTCGCTTTCAACTTACAACTTGAAATTATTAGCGCACTCGCCTTGGACTTTCGAATTCTCTCACCCTTACCAGTCCATTCGCGCGGCGTTCCTGCGCGAGCAGGAGAAAGTAATAGAAACAGCTGCTGACTTTGGAGCGAAAAAACTCACTGTCCACACTGACCACATGCACTTCGTGCACAAGGACAGGAAAAAGTTTTTCGAACTCCTCGCAGACTCGTTCAAAAAAATCTATTCAACAACCCAAAACGCGGGAATAACTTTGTGCATTGAAAACTTTGAAGAAAAAGCGTTCACGATGAAAGAACACGAGCAACTGTTCGAACTCTTGCCTGAAGCGAAACTAACGCTCGACGTTGCGCACGCGAACTTAAGCGCGCCAAACAACCAAGCAATATTTGACTTTATCAAAACCTTCAAGAAAAAAATAACGCACGTGCACGCGAGCGACAACAAAGGAGAAAAAGACGACCACTTGCCCATAGGCACAGGCAAAATAAAATGGGAGCCAGTGCTCGCAAAACTCAAGCAATCCTACGACGACACGATAACGCTCGAAATACACTCTGAAGACAGGGAATACCTGAAAATAAGCAAAGAAAAAATAGAGAAAATGTGGAAAAGAGCATAACCACTGGCATTAATCGCTTCCAGCAACCCGCCAGTCCTCCTCGAAAATTTCAAGAAACTCGCGCGCAACCCGCTCGTCAACAATAATAACCGCAGCCTCGCGATTCAACTCCATCGCGTGGTACGACCAATTGTTGCTCCCCACCACCACTTTCTTCCCGTCAACCACTGCGAACTTGGAGTGCGTCTTGTCAAAATCCAAACGCGCCCACCGAGCGTCCACTCCGCCAGCACGCAACAACTCCATAGTCTTCAAATTAGAGTTCGGAGAACCCAAACGCGGCTCGAGAATAACCCGCACGCGCACTCCCCTCGCCTTTGCTTCAACCAACGCGTCAACTAAAGGAGAATAAGAAAACTGGAATAACTGCACTTCAATGCTCTCGCGAGCGCCATCAACAAGAGAAACGTAATCCTCACCAACGCCAGGAGAAAAAATAGTCTCGACACTCCCGTTCAAGCAAACGCTTCCAACTTCATTCGCCTGCCATTCACTTGAAAACAACGAGTTGCCAACATTCAAACCTGCACAGCCAGAGAAAAAAATAGAGGAGAAAACGAAGAAGAAAACAAATGCCTTCTCCACTTGCTTTGACACGAAAAAAATGTTCGAATGCAACGTTTAAATACGAGTTGCGCACTAAAAAAAAGAACAGCGGGGGGGAAAAACGAACATAAATGCTGCTATTACAGCGTGGGGGAAAAAACATGAATGCTACTATTACTGCTAAAGAATTCAGAAAAGCATTAAACGCACTGGCAGAAGAAGGGTGCGCAAACATGCTGAGCAAAACGCTTGAAACAGCCCAGCAAAAATCAGTAAAGAAAAAAATACAACGCGCGCTAGAAAAAGCAAAGGGAAAAAAAGAGTCGAGAAAACTAGTTAAATTATGCCAAGCATTCAGGCAAGCAACGCTCGACGTGAAAACAAGAACGAGAATAGTGAGCAGAGGAGAAAAAATAGCTGAAGCAACAATGATAATAAACGAGTACATGCAACAATCCAACGACGCGGGAAAACCGCAAAACAAGCTGTGGGCAATGCTCACGCGACAAAGACACGTGCTATCTCGAATCCCGAGGTTTGCTCCTAAAAGATGAGAATTGCTCCTAAAACCCTCATCTTGCTCCTAAAGTCAGGTTTTTGTGATAGTTTAATAGCAAAGCTCACACTTTATTCTCGAAAACCAACAACTTGAGCTTTCCAATCTTCAGAGTGTAAAACTCGTTGCCGTTCTTTGAAACGTTGCGCCACATTCCGCCAACTCCAACCAAACGCTTCTCGCCACTCACTCCAACCTCAGCCTGCACCACGTTAAAATCAGGCTTCGCACCCTTCACCTTAACTCCACCATCCACGCCTTTCACTTTTCCATCGCCTTCAACACCAAGCTTCACCACTCCGCCTTTCACTATTCCTTCTTCTTCCACTCCAACAATTTTCTCATTCATAACTCCACCTCACGAAGAGTTTCCACTCGCCTGCTTTAAAAACAAACTCACCCCCCTTCCAGCCAGTGCGAAAAAGAGTCTTGAGTCTCGAGTTGACAAGCACTAATTCCAAAAAAAACAGAAAAAATTACTCGCAGTCGCCAGAATGCTCGCTTCCACTCGAACCTTCAACTGCCCGCAACCTGCCTAAAATAAGCTTGAAAGCAAAACCAAGCCTCCTCGCCAAAAGCTTCAAGCCAACCTCCAAATTCTGAACGCGCCCAGCCAGTTTTTCATCCTCGCGCACAACCTGCAAACTCTTCAAACCCGCTTCCAACGCTTGAACACGTTCAACCAACTTTGCTTCTTCAACACCACTGCACAAAACGCCAACTCGCGCTTCCAACTCTCGCACGCGCTCAACCAAATTTTCTCCCTCGCGCGCTTCAACCAAACCCTCAAAACGCGCCTCCAAACCCTGAACGCGCACACTCAAATTTTCACCAGCACGCGCCTCCTCCAAAGCTTGCACGCGCGCTTCAACGTCCAACAACCTACCCAACTCGCGCTCTATCGCAGACAACAACAAGCCTTCCAAACTCGCACGCCCACCGCCTTCAAGCGTATAACGAGTAACCACTTTTCCGAAAAAACCCTTACGCACTTCAACTTCAAAAGCGAACGGCTTAGACAAATCCTCCTCCTCCCTCCTGCGCTCCTCCAAAATTTTCAAGTGCTGCTTCAACGCACTCTCAACCAACAAACGCACTGCCTCAACAGCCTTAGCACTCAACGGAATACTGCCACGCTCGTCACGCAACCCCTCAAGAACAGTTCCAGCAGACGCATTCAACCCCGAGTTTTGCACTACCTCAACCAACGCGTCAACACGCCTGTTCAAATCACGAGAAATAAAATAACTCGAAGCCAACGCCTTGAAAACACTCCGCCTGAACTCTTGCCAATCAACCTCGACAGCCCGAGCCAGACTGCTCGGAGGAAAAATCCTGACGACAACAGGCGCACTACCACTATTGCTTGCACTCGCGCCCTTGCCACCAAACCTTCCACGAAACATAAACGCCAACACCCTGAAAAAACACGAGAATAGTTAACGCTAAACCCCTATTTAAACACGCGATAAAAAAAGAAGCAAGCACAGAAAAACGAGAAAGAAAAGAAAACAAGCAGGGAAAAATAACGAAAGTTGGAAAAAAAAAAAAGAGAAAGCAAACGCACGACGAAAAACAAAACGCAAACCCGGAGATTGAACGCTTCAATCCACTTTAACATCCTTGCCTTTCTCCTCGCTTTTCACAGGCGCAGCGCGAGTTATTTTCACTTCAAGCACTCCGTTCTTGTAATTCGCCTTCGCAGTTTCAGGCTTTATCTTCACCTTGAACTTTACCACTTTCGCGTACTTGCGCTCGGGATTGTCAACGCGAATAGAAAGCGTTTCTTCAGTCGCCTTCACTTTCACGTCCTCCTTGCGCACGCCAGGCAGTTCAGCAACAACACTCACTTCCTCACTGCCTTCAATAACGTCAACTAGCGGCTCGCGCTCTTCCACGCCATCGCCTTTGACAGCAGGCTTGACGTTGCCGAACTCTTCAAACTGAGGCTTGCCATCAGGGCCCATGCGCATAGAAAAACCGTACACGAACGGCCCTTTCTTCTCAACACGCACGCCAGGCTTCTCCTCAACATTGCCTGAAAACTTGAACGCCTCGCCCATCATGCGCTCCATCTCCTCGCGAATACGGTCAAACTCGTCCTCAAAATCATCATCGAAAAAAAAACTCCCAAACCTCTTCTTCCTCGGAAACGCCATTCACAACCACCCCCAAAACAAACAACAATAGCACACTCAAAAAATAAAACCTTTACTGCCCCCCACTCAGCCAGTGCAAAACACTGAAAACACAAAACCGAAAACGCGAAAAAACACGCCCACCCCCACTCAGCCAGTGCGCTAAACGAATATAAAACGTTTCAGCAACAATCTTGTTCATTCAAAGGTGTTTTTCACAGTGGAAGTTTTAACAGCAGCATTACTTTTCGCAGGCGGAATAGCCATTGGAGCAGCTTCAGCGCTCTTCGGAATAGGAGGCGCAGTAATCGCCATTCCCATGATGAGGATAATGTTCGGGTTCAGCGGAAGCGAAGCAATAGCAACTGCCCTGCCGTTGACAATTCCAGTAACTCTCGCAAGCGCATTCAAATTCTCGAAGTACAACCTCGTAAAATACAAGACTGCACTCACAGGAGGAGTTGCGGGAATAGCAACAGCAATCGCAGGCGCTTACTTCACAGAATTTTTTTCAAGCGCACAACTCATGCTCGCATTCAGCGCGCTATTGTTCGCACTCGCAATAACAACCGCAACAGCAAAACCAAGAGAAAAAGAAGAAAAACAAACTCTGAAAACAAAAGCAGTTTCAACAACAGCAATAGGCGCGCTCGCAGGCTTCACTGCAGGCTTTTTCGGAATAGGCGGAGGAGCAATCCTCACAACACTCTACATGAAAATCAGGAGAATGCCGGTAAAACAAGCAGTCGCAACCTCACTAGCAACAATAGCAGTATTCGCCCTGCCAGGCGCGGCAACCCACTACGCGCTAGGAAACATGAACGTGCCAGCACTCGCAGTACTCCTCGCAGGCTCGCTCACAGGCGCATGGGCAGGCGCGAACCACTCGCTAAAAATGAACGAAAACACGCAAAAAAAACTGCTCACCCTACTCCTCGCAACAATGGCAACAATAATACTCGCAAACGAACTGCTCAAACTCGCTTGAAAAAAAAAGCAAAACAAACTCGCTTCAAAAACGGAAAAAAAACGTAAAACAAGCTTGCTTCAAAAACGGAAAAAAATCGCTTACTTCTCTTTCTTTCCTTCAAACAACTCCACTTGCCCGTACACTCCATCATAACCCGGAGAAACAGTTATTTTCCCTTCACTCGCGCGAACCAAACCCTCGATTATCCGCTCGCTCGTCTTCCCCCTACATTCCTCCAACTTCTCTCGAGTTGCTTCCAAAACTGCAAGCTCGCTTCCGAACAACCCCACGAGTTTCGAGTACTCTTCACCTACGAGCTTGTTCGCTTCAGGCTTGCCCAAGGATTTAGCGACAACTTCACGCAAAGGAACAAGGCTCTTGAAAGGAATAGAATTCAAGGGAACGAAGCCTTCCTTCCTGTCTGCAAGCTCTTCAACTCTATGCAACACTCCAACAGTCAACTGCTTCCTGCACACAGGGCACGTGTTCTTCAACGCGATCGCCTCGCTTGGCTTTAAAACCACTCCGCACGCGCGGTGGCCGTCAAAATGATACTTGCCTTCCTCTGGAAAAAACTCTATAGTTGAAACGAAACGCTTCCCGTCTTTTTCTCTAATCGCCTTCAAAACGCTCGCGTAGCAAAACTCTTTCTCTTCAAAATCAAACACGTTCGCTTCCCGCGCGATTTTTTCAGGAGAATGAGAATCACTATTAGAAATAAGAGTAATTTTGTCAAGAGCACTCAAGCGCCAGTTCATGGACGGGTCGCTGCTTAAGCCGGTTTCAAGAGCGTGAATGTGCTTTGATTGGTCTTCAAAGCATTCCTCGAGAGAATCAAACCCAGAGTTTGCCCCGAACACTCCGAACCACGGAGTCCACGCGTGAGCAGGCACTACTTCGCAGTCTTTCGACACTCCGCGTGTTATTTCAACTAGTTCGCTCG
Source organism: Microcaldota archaeon (assembly GCA_016212395.1). Lineage (GTDB taxonomy): Archaea > Micrarchaeota > Micrarchaeia > Burarchaeales > JACRGF01 > JACRGF01. The sequence goes on along the minus strand of JACRGF010000049.1, from coordinate 12,837 downwards.
CGCGCATTCCGAAAATAGGCCTGCCGTCAGCAGACAAATTCCCTCGCTTCGCCAATTCCTCGTTCACTTGCACTGCGACTTCCAAGCTCGGAGCAAACAAGAGGTTGTGAATCTTCTTCACTTTCTTGTTCACGCTGAAAATATTGCAAACTTCAGCTGAAAGCATGAATTGCACGCCATTGTGCTCGTAAAAGCCTTCGCGCTCGCTTTCCTTCAACTTCGCCTTCAACTCTGCGAACCACTCGGGGTGAGTAAAATCAGCAGAACCCATTAGTTGAACTCCTTTCAACTTCGCAGCTTCAGCTATCCCGTTCAAATCCATGCGCGGGCTAGTCGCACGAGAGTATTTAGAGTGCAAGTGCAAGTCTGCAATAAAGCGCATTGAAAAGAATAAGGCGGGAAAATTAATTTAATTCATTCTTTCCTGAAAAGGATTGAAGAGAACACGCGTCCAACCAGCGCCACTACTTTTTTAAACTCTTTTCTTTAAATTCGGTTTATGAAGGAAGAAGTTATAGTGAAGGACGTGATGACGCGTGGTGTCATCGCTGTGAACGCTAAAGACGCTGTTTCGAAGGCAGCCAAGGCTTTGAAGAGCAACGCGATAGGCTCAGTGGTAGTGCTGGACAAAGGCAAGGCAGTCGGCATAGTCACAGAGCGGGATATCGTGTTTAAAGTAGTGGCTGCAGGCAAGGACTCGAAAAAATTGAAAGTAGCCCAGATAATGGGCGCTCCTTTGAAAGTAATCAGCTTGAGCGCAGGCATTCAGGAAGCTGCGTTGACGCTGAGGGCGCACAAGATAAAGCGGTTGCCTGTAGTGGACAAGAAAGGCAAGCTCGTAGGCATTATTACTGAAGAAGACTTGCTCCGCGTTTACCCGGGATTGATAGACGTGGTGAACGAGTTGAGCGAAATCCGCAAGTTCGGGCCAAGCGAAGTGTTCACAGGCGTGTGCGACAAGTGCGCGATATACTCTGAAGCGTTAAAACGCTCGAGAGGCCTTCTCTTGTGCGAAGAATGCCAAGAGGAAGACGAGTCTTGAAAGCGTAAAAACCGCAAAATTAAAGAACAAAGGCAAGGTTAATATAGGGCAAGAGAGTAAACAATAGTGCTGTGCACGGATGGCACGACGAGTTAAAGCGAGCGATGACATCGAAGTCGAACAATGCACAGCTCATGATAAAAAATTGTCACGCGAAATTCATCAAATATCACGCTCTTTTCACAACAAAAAAACGTTGTGGCTTCCTTCTGGAATTGAGCTGAAATGGGAAAACTGAAAGCAAGAATAACGCCGAACGCCCGAGAGTTTCGGGCAGAGTTCGACGAGGAAACGAGAGAATGCAGAGTGTGGGTGCCTGAAAAACCCGAGAAAAACAAGGCAAACAAGCAACTCGTGAAAAACCTCGAAAAACTGTTCGGATGCAGCGTGACAATAACTAGAGGAGCGAACAGCAGAAACAAAATCCTCGAAACAAGCAAAACCGAACAAGAAGTGATTGCGATTTTAAAATCGCAATCAGATTCGTTCGAAGAGCGTCCACGCAAGCGTGAAAACTCGACGCTCATTCGAACGAATACTCGACCAACAAGAACGATGCTTCGTTCTTGTGGTCCACAAGTCTGATGCGTCAGACTTGTCGGACAAGTCGCATGACTTGTCAACAAGGTGAAAAAACGTGAAAAACAAGCGCGACGTGCTTGAACTGAAAGCGAAAAAACTCGCGCGCGTGCTGAAACAATTAAACGAAGGAGTGGTGTTCGTTGAAGGCAAGCGCGACAAGCAAGCGCTCGAAACAACGCTTGCAAACGCGCGAATAACGCTCATCGCAGGCAAAAAACTGGACGACGTCGCCAGGCAAATAAAGCAAGAAAAAGTGGAAAAAGCAAGCGTGCTGACAGACTTTGACAGGCGCGGGGAAGAACTCGCGCAACTAATGAAGGAAGCGCTTGAAAGCCACTCGATAACTGCAGACTTGCAAGCGCGAAGAGAATTGAAATTCATTCTCGGACTGCGCTTTTTTGAAGAGTTCGAGACGAAAAAGCTGAAATTCAAGGAAGAATGCAGTGCGAATGGAATAAAATACGAAAGTTGAATGAAAAATGCTGAATTTGAATGGAAAAAACAGGTGAAATGAACGGAAAAAGAATGAAAAAAAAGGTGAAAAAACAGAATTTGAAGGTAAAATGAAGAATTTTTTTGAATGAAAATACAAAAATTTTGAATGAAAACAGGTGGAATTGTATAAAAATAAGTGGATTTTGTAGAAAAGGTGTATGGATATGGGTAAAACGTATATAGACACGGTGAAGTATTTAGTGTACGCGAATGTGGACATTGGCGGGATGATTGAAAAGCCTGACGTTGTAGGCGCTATTTTTGGCCAGACGGAGGGATTGCTGGGGGACGAGTTGGACTTGCGTGAACTCCAGAAGAACGGGAGAATCGGCAGAATAGAAGTTGATTTGAACGTTAAGGGAGGCAGGAGCATTGGGAGGATTACTTTGCCGTCCAGCCTTGACATGGTGGAAACAAGCATTCTCGCTGCAGCGCTTGAAAGCGTTGACAGGGTTGGCCCGTGCGACGCGAAAATTAACGTTGAAAAAATAGAGGACACGCGCAGCGTGAAAAGAAAAGCAGTCATCGACAGGGCGAAAGCGCTTTTAATGAACTTGATTACGCACGAGATTCCTGAAAGCAAGGAAATCTCTGAGCTAGTAAGGCAGGAAGTGAAAGTCGCCGAGATTGGCGAGTACGGGCCTGAAAAACTGCCTGCAGGCCCAAACATTACGGGTGGAGACGCTATCGTGATAGTGGAAGGCAGGGCTGACGTGCTCAACTTGCTGAAGAACGACGTGAACAACGCAATAGCAGTAGGCGGGGCTAATGTCCCGAAAAGCATTCTCGGCTTGTGCGAAAAAAAGGAAGTAACGGTGTTCCTCGACGGTGACAGGGGGGGTGACATTATTTTGCGCGAGCTCGCGAACGCTGCTGAACTCGACTTTGTCGCGCGCGCGCCGGCAGGAAAAGAAGTGGAAGAGTTAAGCAGGAAGGAAATAATCAAGTGCCTGCGCTCCAGAATTCCCGCAGACCAAGTGCTTGAAAGCATGAAGCGCGAGAGAGAACGCGACAACAACTCTTACGACAGAAGGGGCGGAAGGTTCAACCGCTTCGAACGAGGCAACAGCGGAGGAGGCTACAGGGACGACAGGTTCCAGAGAGACGAAAGGCAACAGCCTCGAGTAGAACAGCAAGAACAAGCACAGCAGACGTTGCAGCCTCCAGTGCAGCAAATAGCTGAAGGAGTTGCTAGGCCTCAGCTTCCAGCCCAGCAGGATGTTGCAGAGCCTTTAAAGCAACAATCTTCACAACCGCGTGAAGACATTGTATCGCGGGAAGTAGTAAAGCCTCCAGCGCGCGAAGAAGCAGGCAAAGCGCCTCAAGCTTTGCTTGACTCGCTGAAAGAACTGGAAAACACTTTGAAGGCTAGGATGTACGACGCGCAGTTCCAATTGAAGAACGAAATTCCAGTGCGCGACTTGATTAAAAGCTTGAGCGAAGGAGAAGCGCCACACGCCATAGTCTTCGACGGCATTATAACGCAGAGGCTAGTGGACTTGGCGGACAGCAAAGGAACGAAAATCCTCGTGGGCGTGAAAGTCGGAAACGTGTTCAAAAAACCCGCAAGCATAACAATACAAACAAAGTAATTGAACGCGGAAAAAAGCAAGTGCAATAAAATTCTGCACGCGCACGCTCAGGACGTTCAACGCTTGAAGAGAGTGCAAAGAATGTTCTTGTTTCAAGTTGCAAAAGAACCAGTTGCAAGAGAACGCGCATCAGGACGAGTAGTGCCACAACCAACAGAAGTAATGCTGAGAGAACGAGCGCTAAATTTTCTGGACGATTTCGTGAAAGCAGTCAACACGAGCGTTAGAGAAGCGACAGACTTGCTCACAATCGCTCCAGCATTCCGCGTGACGCTTTCAGCAAGCATGCACCGAAAACTCGCGAGAGCATGGAATGCGAGGAAAGAAACTGCCTTCCTGCTCTTCGAAGACCCGAAAACCCACGTTATAGTAGAAGCAGTGGAAAACAGGAGGCAAGACCAAGGGAAACACTCTGCAACATTTGAATGGGAGTTCGTGAAAAAAACAGTTACGGAAATGAGAGCAAAAGGCCTTGAATTCGCAGGAACGTACCACAGCCACACTGCACCTACTGAAATGGCAGGTATTTACGGCCCGAGCTACGACCACTCGCTACCAAGCCCTGACGATGAAATACTATTTCCATACACTATTGGTGGAACGGGCGGACTGGATAAAGGAGACCCTGATTACTCGAGCGTGGTAAGATCAAACCGCTTGTTGTTCTTGGGCACGAGGAAAGACGGCGCGTTTAGAGTGCGCACGTTCGTGCCAATAAACTACATGCTCGTGCAAGACGAGATGCGCAGGGAAATAAACATTCAAGCACCACCGAAGTTGCAAGAAGCCGTAAAAGAAGGAGAAGAAAAAGAACTTTTCGCAAAACACTACAACCCAACAATGCACGTTGTTGAATTCAAGCTGGATGTAGAAAGAGGATGAAAATGGCTGAAATAATTAAAGAGAAAGATGCTGAACGCCTCATGCGCGACATTGGCGTGGAAGAGTACGGAGTGCAGGCAATGAAGCTCAAGTGCTTCCACCGCCTAGTTTTATTGAAGAACGTGCGCAACGCAATGGCTAACATTCTCAAGCAGGAAATGCTTTCAACAGGCGGGGACGCTGCAGTGCACGCAGACTGCGTAAAATGCGGAGTAAAAACCACCGACGTTTTGCTCATGGGAACTCTCAAGCAATACGAGCGAATGCTCGAAAAAATGCAGTTGCAAATAGCAGAAGGAAAGCAAACAGCAAAAGAAATAAGAGAAGCACTAGAAAAATAATTACGGGTGTTTACAGTGGCGTTCGCGGAACTTGCAAGCATTAAAGTTGGAGACGGTTTTCCAGTGCGAGTGGCTGGAGTGGTGAACGTTTCTCCTGAAAGTTTTTATAAAAACTCAGTGAAAACAAGCAAGGAAGAGATAGAACGCACTGCACTCAAAATAGTAGAGGAAGGAGCTAGTTTTATTGACGTGGGCGCTGCTTCCACTGCACCCTACTTGCCTACTGCCATCAGCATAGAGGAAGAAAAAAAACGCGTCGAGGAAGCAATAGAAACAATATGCGACGTTGTAGACGTGCCCATCAGCGTTGATACGGAGAATAGTGAAGTGCTTGAAGCAGCAATAGCGAACGGCGCGAGCATTTTGAACGACGTGAGCGGTTTCAAGAAAGACAAGCGCACTGCAGGAATAGTAGCTGAAAACGATTTGAGCGCAGTAATAATGGCGCGCAAGGCAAACGATTGCACTGGAACGCCTATCCAGCAAATTATTTCTCACTTGAACGAAAGCCTGGAAATAGCTCGCGAAGCTGGAGTGAATGAAAAAAAACTAGTAGTAGACCCGGGAATAGGTTTTTTCCGCAACGAAGCAACTCCTTGGTTCGAGTGGGACGCGAGCGTGCTGAAAAACTTGAATGAATTAACTTCACTAGACGAGCCTATTCTAGTGGCGGTTTCCAGAAAAAGTTTTATCGGGGAAATCGCTGGAGTGAAAAACGTTGAAGACCGCTTAGCAGGAAGCTTGTCAGCAACAGCAATAGCAGTGCTGAACGGAGCGCACGCAATCAGAACACACGACGTGAAAGAAACAATTCAAGCAGTAAAAATAGCAGAGAAAGTAAGAAAAAGCTGAAAAAATCCTGTAAAAATGATGGAAAGTTATCAAAAATGATAACTTTAAATATATTTTGAAAGAAAAAGTAGATTATGAAGGAGTACGGCTGGCTGGAAAAAACGCCTGTAATAAAATTTAACGAGATTGCGAGAAGGCTGAAGAGCAGGAGTTATGCTAAAGTGTTTGCGCATAGGATGATGAAGAAAGGCGTTTTGAAGAAGTTAATTCGAGGGGTTTACACTGCTTCTAGAGACGTTTTTTCGGTTGCTTCAAACATTTACCACCCGAGTTATATTTCTTTTCTCTCAGCATCGTATCTCTATGGGTTCACTGAAACTATTCCTGGAAGAGTATGCATAGCCACGGGAAAAAAACACGCACCCGTAGAATTTGAAGGATATGCGATAGAGTTTGAAGCGTTTGAACACACTTGGGGCTATCACAAGGAAAAACGTGGCGAGCAAGACGTGTTTATTGTGGACGTTGAAAAGCTTTTGATTGACGCGTTTCTAAAGCCGAAAGCAATGGGAAACTTTGAAGAAATAATAAACGTGTTTGAAAACAGTGAAGGGATAAATGTTGAAAGGCTGAAGGATTACTTGAAAAAACTGGGTTCTAACAAGATATACCGCCAGGTTGGATGCATGCTGGAAAAATATAAGGGGATTGACTTGAAAGGGCTGTTTCCAATAGACAAGAATTATTACAAATTGAACTCGTTTGAAAATAAGAAGGGAAAACTGGACAAAAAATGGAGGGTGCTGGCGTGAATATTGAGGAATTGGATAAATATGCTTTCGCAAGAGGGTTGAACCTCGGCCAAGCAGAGAAGGATTACTATCAAAACATCGTGCTTTTTACGCTATACAACAAGGTTTCCAAAGAACTGGTGTTCAAAGGAGGAACTGCACTTGCAAAATGCTATGGGTTGAACAGGTTTTCAGAAGACGTTGACTTTACCGTCACGAGTGAAGCAGATTTTATGGGAATAGCAAGCAATGGCTTGAACAACTTCAACGTGGATTATACAATCAAAAAAATGCTCGAATCTCCGAAAAGCAGGAAATACAAGCTGAAGATAAAAGGCCCTCTCTACAAAGGACAGGAAAAAACATTGTGCTCGATAACGCTCGACTTTAGCTTGAGAGAAAAAGTAATCTTAGAGCCGAACATAACCACCATAGCTCACCACATGGATGTTGTCCCGGCATTCGACGTTTACGCGATGAAAGAGGAAGAGATACTCGCGGAAAAAATAAGGGCGATAATGACGAGAAGCTCGGCAAGAGACTTGTACGACATCGTGTTTCTTCTGCGGAAAGGAACACGCTTTGAAAAAAATGTTGTAAACGAAAAACTCAAACTAGTAAATATTGAATTCGGAAAAAAAGAACTGATGAAAAAATGTGGCGAGCTCAACTTAATATGGCAAAGCGAACTAAAATCACTAGTAAAAAACGTGCCAAACTTCAACGAATACGTGAAAGAAGTAGAAAAATTAGTGGTTGCGTGAAACTCAAGCTCCAGCCATTTTCTTGTATTCAACATGAATTTTCTTGGCAACTTCGCCTGGTTTTCCGCTTCCGATTTTCTTGCCGTCAACTGAAATTATTGAAGCGATTTCCCTCACTGAGGAAGCGAGGAAAGCTTCTCTTGCTGTGAATAGTTCTTTCAAGGAATAATTTTTCACTGAAGTTTTCAAGCCGAGCGCTCCAGCGATTTCCATTACTGTCTCGCGCGTTATTCCAGGAAGAATTCCAAGCTCTAGAGATGGAGTTGCCAGTTCTCCGTCGAATACTGCGAAAACGTTTGCCGTAGCTCCTTCGCACACTAAACTGTTTTCATCAAGCAAGAGCACGTCGTCAAAACCGTTTTCCTTCGCTTCCTTCAACGCTAGGAGATTAAACAAGTAGTTAGTAGTCTTGACTCTGGAGTTGGGGAGAGCTCTTTTTGCAGACGCGCACTTCAAACCGTTAGAGTAAATTGCTTCATCTAGTTCTAGCGGTGAAGCGAAGATGGCTAGAGTTGGTGAATTCACTCCTTCCACTCCTCTTGAAACTATCACTTTTACTCTCGCGTCTTGCAAGTTGTTTGCTTCAAGAGTTTTCGCTATTAATTGCTCTAGTCGTAAAGAGGGAGGAATAGAGAGTTTTACTTTCTTTCCTGATTCTTGAAGCCTCTGCAAGTGCCTGTCAAGCTTGAACACTTTCCCGCTGTAAGCGCGCATTGTTTCAAATAATGCGTAGCCTCTAGTGAAGCCTTCGTCTAGGACAGAGATTCTAGCTTCGCGGGCTTTCTTGAGTTCTCCGTTCAAGCAAACTATTGATTCGTTCAATTAAACACGCTCCAAAAAAATGAAATGACGTTCAGTTAATGAATAAATCGAGGTATAATTGTTTCGGCTTCAAGCAATCCTCTTTTAAAAGCCTGAAGCCGTTCTTTAAATAAAAATCTTCCGCAGCTTCTTTGGCATCGACGATGAGAAACCTGCAACCTACAATGACGGACGTGTCCAACGCGATTGAAATCGCGAATTTTACCATCGCCGTAGCGATTCCCCTGCGCTGAAAGCGAGTGTCAGTCGCTATTCTTCCAATTTTTAAAGCGGGAAGCGTTTTATAGCCGATGCTTTTGCTCTCGAAAGCAGTCTGGAGGCACTTGTTCTGGCGTATCTCAATGGAATCAGAGAGCAGTGTTATATACCCTGCTAAATTCCGCGCTCCGTTCTCTTCTATGAAAAAAAGGTACGTGACGGAAACGCCTCGCTTTTGGTTTTCAAACGCGTCCTCGCACAAAAAAGCAACCAAATCGCTTTCCTGGTTTTGAAAACTTTTTATAAGCTCGGAATGCGTATCAGAAAACTTTTCATAAGAAATCTGGCACGGTTGCACTCGAGTAGGCATGCGAAACCACTAACAGCTATTTTTTAACGAATTTTCTAGAATCAGATAACGCTTCCCTTATGAAAGCTACTCTTGCCAGCGAAGGAGCTTCTTGCTCTCTAGCCATGTTTTCCAAGAACCTCTTTGCATCTTCACCGGATAAAATCGGAGTCGGCTGTATAGGCTTAGCCATGAACAACACCATTTACTGACGCAATAGTTACGAATCAGACAGTATATAAGTTTTCCTAAAACAAGCAATTCAAAAAAAAGCCGCTTGAACAACTCCAGTACAAACAGACGCGCCACTGCTCAGAGCAAACATTGTTTGCAGGGTTAGTAAACACCGGCATTGGCGTTTACTGCGTTCAGCATTGCTTGTGCTTTGTGCATTGTTTCTTCGAATTCTTTTTTCGGGTTCGAGTCTGCAACAATGCCCGCGCCTACTTGCACGAACGCTTGCTTTTGCTTCATTAGTATTGTTCGAATTAAAATGTTGAAATCCATTCTTTCATCGAAGCTTATATAACCCAAGCTTCCGTAGAACGGGCCCCTGCGCGTGGGCTCTAGTTCTTCTATTACTTCCATTGAACGCACTTTAGGCGCTCCAGTGATAGTGCCTCCTGGAAACACTGCCTGCAAAACGTCGAAGCAATCCTTTCCAGCTTCTAGTTTTGCTTGAACGTTTGAAACAAGGTGCTGGACGTGCGAATACTTTTCTACAACCATTAACTCGTTTACTTTCACGCTTCCAAACTCGCTTACTCTCCCCAAGTCGTTTCTCGCCAAGTCAACGAGCATGACGTGCTCTGCCCTCTCTTTCTCGTTTTCCACTAGTTCTTTCATTAACAACTCGTCTTCCTTTCTAGTCTTTCCTCTTGGACGAGTGCCTGCAATTGGCCGAGCGTCTATTCTCCTTCCTTCCACTTTCACTAACCGTTCTGGAGAGCATGAGAGGAGCTGGAATTCTCTTGCTTGAAGAAAACCAGCAAGAGGGGAAGGGTTTATGCGCGTGAGAGCAGAGTAAATGTCGAATGGGTTGGCAGTAGTTTCGCCGCTGAACCTGTGAGAGAGGTTTGCTTGGAAAATGTCTCCATTCCTGATGTACTCCCGTGCTTTTTCCACTGCCTGCTCGAATTTTTCACGGGAAGAATTAGAGGAGAGAATTATTTTCGGAATGCGTGGGAATTGCAGGTTGTTTTTTTCGCGAGCGTGCGTTGCTTCATTCCGCGCGCTTGAAATTTTCTTTTTCATGCTTTCAACTTTTCGCGTTCTTGAAAGTTGCTTTCTGCTTTCAGCTTCTCTCTGCGCTCTTGAAAGCTTTTTCTTCATTCCTTCAATTTCTTGCTTTGCTTTTTTCTCTTCCCCTAACGCGAGCAAGTGGATTTTCTTTTCTTTATTGTCGAAAACTACAATGTTTTTCGGGAAGATAAAGTGAAAGTCCGGGAGTTGCAAGTCGTCTTCAGCTAGTTCAGGCAGTTTTTCTATCAGCCTTCCAGCATCGTAACCCACCAAGCCTACTGCTCCTCCTGTGAAGAAACTGGAATTCGCACAGTTGAACCCGTCCGCGTATTTGCGTGTCAACAAGCGCAGTTCTTGGAACGGGTTTGCTGTTTTCTCGTAGTTTTCCAGCCCTTTTACTTTACAGTTGCTTGCTTTAGCTTGGAATGAAAGGAAAGGGTTGAAGCAGAGGAAAGAGTAAGCGTCTCTTGAAGCACTGTGGAGGAGCACTGCCTCGTCGTTTTGTTGAATTAAGGAGTTGAATGCAGTGGTAGGCGTGAGGGAATTGGACTGGATTGCTTGAGAGAAAATTTGCATAAGGATACTACTCATTGAGGGTACAGTAGATTATTTCCCCACTGGAACTTCCTGGTTCACTTCGGAAAAACGCTATATTAATATCTTGAATTACAGGCCACTGTTCATCCATGTCGGGAGTGCTTGTAAGATTTACGGTAACACCAGTTTCGAGATTATAGAGGATAACATCTCGCGCTGGACCTAACGTGTCGCTTGTTAGTGATTGTGAACTATACACAACGTGTTTGCCGGATATATCAAGACTTTGACCTGGAGAATCGGCATTAGGTAGGTCGATAGTCATCCTATGCTGAATTGTAAACACACGAGATGGTGATGTTAAGCCAACTTGTTCATCATTGAAGGTGACGACGTATCTATAAACGCCTTCAAATATTTGCTGTTCTTGACTTGTTATATTATAGATTACAATATTATTTGAGTTTTCGGCAGGATTGAAAGCAATAGCATTTCCGGAGATTATTCCAAGCCAGGCAACGCTGCTCATTCCGTTGAGTGGAATGCGTTCTCCAGTTTCCGCATCAAATAAAGCAGGAGTATAATCCACTGCGCTTGTTGCAAAAATTTTTCCAAAGTCAATGCTTGCACGAGCATAATTGCCGAGGTTTACCTCACGCCCGCTTGGAATATCATACGAAACTAATTCGGGTAACTCACTGTCCCATTCTCGGAGCATCGTGTAAACAATCTTATCGTTCCAAATACGCCCAGATGTCGAAAGGTTAGCATCACCACCCAATTGAAGAATATAGCCAACGCTAGCATCCACGTAATAAACTGTCTCGAAGGTAGCGTCAGCAGATGCAGTGAATACTATACGACTGCCATAAATATCTATACCCTGCTCCCAATGGGATGCAAACCCATACACCGTAGCTACTGCACGACAATCAACTGTGGGACCTGCAGGCGCGCATACGTTTTGCAATTGAATGTTTAACTCGTAGGGCACATTAGGGGAGACGGTAAAAACAGGGGAAACAAATTGCGTGTGACAACCTGAAAATATCATCGCAGAAACTTGATAGGAGTTATGACCTTCACAGGCACTTACGCTAGGATAACTATAACTGCCATCCATTTGAGAATATGCAGGAAATGGAAACGATTCTACATCTGCACTTTTTAGAAAGAGCAACGCATGCGGCAAAACGCGCGGGGAGTGACTACCCATTTCAGTTACTAGTCCATTAACTTTAGTTGTTAACGATACCCAAGACTCTGGAGTTTTCTTTGGAATGACGAGTACTACAGGATTGCCGGTTAAAGGGATATCTCTTCCAGTTGCAAAAGTGAAAATCATGAATTCAGCACCGTCTGGGAAACACTTGGACTTGTAATACCATTGCCAACCTTTGCGGGGAGTCGCGGATATTGATTGTACAACGTCTAATGCAGCAGCTGCTAACCCCGTTGCAGGGTTTGACTCTGAAGCTAAGAAAATGCCCGCACTCTTGTCTATTCCGAGTTTATAGATTGCCGCATCCAATTCGGAAAGTTCCACAGTTTCGTTATATTTGAATAATGCCCGTATCAAGTCTTCATATGGTTTTAACCGTGGGGGTAATCGATCACTAGTTATAACACAATCATCATCAGGACATGCACTTGGACCAAATAGTTCAGTTGCCTGCCCAACAATAACAAAATCCCCGAACTCTGGATTATTCTTTAACGTTTTTTGTAAGTCTGCAGCCTGGACTTCTCTCGCGTTTACGATTGTTGGGAAATATCTTCCATTTTCGTCTATAGTCAAATAGAGTCCATCAAATCCATCCGAAACAAAATAAACTTTTACATTCTGTATTGGCGCTTGTGATGCCGCATCTAAAAGGGTTAATTCAAAACGCGTATCCCCCACTTCGAAGAAAACCAGTCCATCAGCATTAGTTAGCTTCACGCGTACAGTTTGAGGCACTTCAACTTGTTCAGAGGTATTGCCACAATTAGTATTGGTTACAACGCCAGTAACTAATGCAACTCCGAGTGTTGCAGCAGCCACCCATCGCTTCCAACCAGTCAAACGACGCGAGATTCTTTCAGTTAAAGGCTGGATTTTTTCACTTCTAAAACCAATCGCAGGTAAACTTTCGGAACCCTGCGATCGACTAATTTTCGCATCAGATAAACGTTGCATAAAAACTATTATTACATTCGAGTGTATTTATAGATTTCTATCATGATTTGGGGAAAAAATTATGTTTTTCTCCATTTAAGTTTGCTTATAGCTGTAGAGTGTCAGCGGAATTGTCCTAATTTGTTGTCAGCGAAAATGTCCGCTTTTTCTGCTTATGAACGCGCTTGTTGAAATACCTTTTGTTGCGGTAAACGCTGGCTGGCGTTTGCCAGCCAAGGGCGCTCAGCTT